>CAXTFI010000156.1:0-12398 GCA_964243255.1 uncultured Hymenobacter sp. | reverse complement strand
CACCGGTGGGAGAGTCGGTCGCCGCCAACTTTATCAGTGAGCCCTGCCCCGTCCCGCTTTTGCCAGCGGCCGGGGCAGGGCTTTTGCGTTTCGCCCCACCAGGCGAACGACTTCGAAGCATCTAGCCATAGGGGCCGGTTTTCTGTCTGCGTTAAGGCAAGTTATTATTGTTGGGTTGCGATAGCCAACAGAAGAAAAGGGTAAGTTGTCAACGTTCCTGACTTCGAGAGCTACCTGATTTATAGCAGCGCTTCAACCATTGTACATAGGATATGAGATTCGTCACCTTCAATCGCGCACAGCTCGTACTGAATTTGTTCAATGATGGGCGGTGCATCATGCCTCGTTGACTTAGAGAGCTGCCTGAAAGACTGCTTCAGCTACTACTGGCTTCTCTTATGGGTTAAGCTAGTAAGCACTGAGTAATGCGCTATTTGGCGCATTAGTCCGTATACGTTTGCTATGATTCCGTTGATTACCCAAACGCCCCGCCTTACTGTGCTAGCTGCCAGCCGGGCGCTACTTACGGCTGAACTACATAAGCCACAGTATTTTTCGACACTGCTAGGAGCCGTTTTGCCTGCTGACTGGCCACCCGGCGACTATGACCGCGCCACTATGCAGTATTTCCTGGACCAGCTTACGACTGGGGGGCGGGCTGCTGCGGGCTGGTATAACTGGTATGCCCTGCGTAAGGCGGAGGGCGATGCGCCGCGCACGTTGGTGGGGGCGGGAGGATTTATGGGGCCGCCTACGGCTGAGGGTACGGCTGAAATCAGCTATTTGGTGGCGGCTGCCTGGCGGGGGCAGGGCTTGGGCACTGAGCTGGTGAGTGGGCTGGTGCAGCAGGCCGCTGCTACCGGTATGGTGCATCGGCTGGTGGCTCACGCCCGTGTTGATAATCCGGCTTCGCAGCAAGCGCTGCTGCACAACGGCTTTGTGCTGGTGGGGCCTGGGCCGGATGGCCACGTGCGCTTTGAGCGGGCTGTGGAGCCGGCGGCCGACCCACGGCTGCAAGACGTAGTGTAAGCTATAAAATACAGTCAATCAATAACTTAAAAAGCCCGACCAATTTCTTGGTCGGGCTTTTTAAGTTGGTGGCAAAAGCTTATTTCTTTTGAGTCTTCACACTTTTGCCCGAGGGCTTGTCCTTGATGGTTGTTTCGTTCTTGTCTTCTTTCTGCTTGGTTTCGGGGTCGGTGTGGCTGGGGGTTTTGACGGTAGCGGCCATGATAGGGGACGGGGGAAAAGGAATGTCCGCGTTATACGTGGTTAGTCGGGCAATTGGTTGATGTCGGTGGGCTCTACCTTGGGCTGGGCGTTGGTGGCGTGGCGGTAGTTGGTGGAGGAGGCGTAGGCTTTGATGCGCACCCGGTTGATAGAGCCCAGCGGCAAGTGCTCGGGCAGGCAGTGGAAGGGGTTGAAGGAAAGAACATCGTCGGCAAATACGCGGCGGGCGGGGCTATAGGCATCCTGCGCCGGAATAACAATTTTGCCCAGCGCCTGGTAGGGGCTCTGGTCTTGGGGCCAGTCGATGGAAGCATCTTCGACGGGCATGGCTTGGAGGTCGGTGCAAAGCTGGGCGCGCAGCTCGTACTCGGCGCCCTGAGTGCGGAAGAAGTCTACTACCAAGTCGCGCCAGCCCCCTTGCTCCTTGATATTTTCCTGCTGGTTGGTCAGGGCCTTTACGTTTTCGGAGAGCGGAGCTACGCCCACTTTCGCTACGTAGTCGCCAAAGCGGATGGCGCCGAGCGTAGTGTACGTTTCGCCTAGCAGGTTATTGTCGGGGTGCTTGGGCGCTACCAGGGGCACCTCCTTTTTGCTGCCCACGGCTTCGAGGACTTTATCGGCTAGCACGCCGGCCTCGGTGAGGAGATTCTGCAGGAATTCGGGACCTTCCATTGCTTTTTCCTGCCGTAATTGTAAGTCGTGGTAGCTTTTGATATCGCCGGTCGGGATGATGGTGTCGTTGACCAGCAGAAAATCCTGGGTCACTTCGTCTGCCTGGTCGGCTAAGAATTTCTTGCCGGCTACTCCAATTATTTTCAAGGCCATGCCTTTTACCGTGGGCGCGGTGTCGGAGCCCACGGCCCCTGGGGCCGACGACAGCCGGATAATAACGGGGTACGTTTTAACTTCCTTGAACATGCCCTGGGTTAAGGGCTCGGGCAGGTTGGGGTAGATGTGCAGCTCGCCGCGCAGGATGCCGTGGCTTTTGGCGTGGGCATCGCGGATGGCGTGGCGGTGCTTCTCAAACATGAAGCGGTTGACGCGCGCCATGGAGGCCACGGTTTCCTCGCCTAGCCGGTCTTCGTTGGGTTGGATTTCTTCGACGCCGTCGGCAAAGCGCACGTAGGAGATAGGAACGGATAGAGTAGCCATGAAAGTGAGGGATAGGAGGTGGCACCTTGGATACGACCAGCTGGACCTTGGGTTATGTAGGCGGGTTTGAATGAGTAAGTTACCTTATGGCATTCGGGCGTTATCTTGCTGATGGGCCCGACTTTTCCGACGCTATGGCTTACCAGCACACCGTGCGCGCGCGCACCTACCGCTTTGCCGATTTGAAGACGCTGCTGGCGCGGGCCTCGCCGTTGCGGGCGGGCGACGTGCTGGCGGGCGTAGCCGCCACTACCTACGAGGAGCGCGTGGCCGCCCAATATGCGCTGGCTGACGTGCCGCTGCGCAATTTCCTCAACGAGGCGTTGGTGCCCTACGAGCACGATGAGGTGACGCGCCTTATTCTGGACACCCATGATACCGTCGCTTTTGCGCCGGTGGCGCACCTCACGGTGGGCGAGCTGCGCGACTGGCTGGTGTCGGAGGCGGCCGATGGGGCTGCGCTGGTGGCCCTGGCCCCCGGCCTCACGCCCGAGATGGTGGCTGCCGTGAGCAAGCTGCTGCGCAACCAGGAGTTGATTGCCGTGGCCCGGCGGGTAGAAGTGATTACACGCTTTCGCAACACGCTGGGGCTACGCGGGCACCTGGCCACGCGCCTGCAGCCCAACCACCCCACCGACAACCGGCGCGGCATTGCGGCCAGCCTCGTCGATGGCCTGCTTTATGGCAGCGGCGACGCCGTAATCGGCATTAACCCGGCTACGGATAACGTGCAGGCGGTGAGTGACTTACTGCGGATGCTGGACGGGGTGCGGGCCCAGTATGCCATCCCGACCCAGACGTGCGTGCTGTGCCACGTTACCACTACGCTCGACCTGCTGGCGCAGGGCGCGCCGGTTGATTTGACGTTTCAGTCCATTGCCGGCACGGAGGCGGCGAATAAGAGCTTTGGCCTCAGCCTCAGCTTGTTGCAGGAAGCTTGGGAGGCGACGCTGGCGCTGGGGCGCGGCACGCTGGGCGACAATGTAATGTACTTCGAAACCGGGCAGGGCAGCGCGTTGTCGGCCAACGCTCACCACGGCCTGGACCAGCAAACCTGCGAGGCGCGGGCCTACGCCGTAGCCCGGCGCTACCGGCCGCTGCTGGTCAACTCGGTGGTGGGCTTTATTGGCCCCGAATACTTGTACGACGGCAAGCAAATTATTCGGGCGGCGCTGGAGGACCACTTTTGCGGCAAGCTGCTGGGTTTGCCGATGGGCGTGGACGTGTGCTACACCAACCACGCTGAGGCCGACCAGGACGATATGGATACGCTGCTTACGCTGCTGGGCGTGGCGGGCTGCAACTTCATTATGGGCGTGCCAGGGGCCGACGACATCATGCTCGGTTACCAGTCTACCTCGTTTCACGATGCGCTGTACTTGCGCCAAGTGCTGGGTTTGCGCCCGGCCCCCGAGTTTGCGGCGTGGTTGGGGCAGCAGGGCATTTTTGATGAGTGGGGGCAGCAGCTGCCTGCCACGGCGGCGCGGCTGCTGCGGCAGCTGCCGGCCGCTCTACGCGCTTAACTCTCAGTATAATGGCCGACTTACCTGAGCTTGCTGCTGCCCCCGCGCCCGACCCCTGGGCGGGGCTCAAGGCCTTCACGGCGGCCCGCATTGCGCTGGGGCGCAGTGGCACGAGTGTGCCACTGCGCGAGGCACTGGCCTTTAAGCTGGCGCATGCGCACGCCCGCGATGCAGTGTATTCTGTTTTGGATAACAGTCAGTTGGTGAATGAGTTAGCTGGTTTTCAATTACCTGTTATTCAGGTGCGTAGCCAGGCTGCTACGCGCCAGGAATACTTGCAGCGGCCCGACCGGGGGCGGCAACTGGCCGAAGAAGCGCGGGCGCAGCTGACGGGGCAGGCGGCCGGGGCGTGCGACCTCGTGGTGGTGCTGGCCGATGGCTTGTCGGCCACCGCCATTAACGCGCACGCGCTGCCGCTGCTGCGCCTGCTGGTGCCCGAGCTGCGGCAGGCGGGCTTCGGGCTGGGGCCGCTGGTGCTGGCCGAGCAGGCGCGGGTGGCGCTCGGCGATGAGGTGGGGCACCTGCTGCAAGCCCGGCTGGTGCTGGTGCTCATTGGCGAGCGGCCGGGGCTGAGCGCGCCCGACAGCCTGGGCGCGTACTTTACCTACGGCCCCCGGCCCGGCCTTACGGATGAGGCCCGCAACTGCGTGTCTAATATTCGGCCCGAAGGTCTGGGCTACGCGGCGGCTACGGCGCGGCTGTTTTTTTTGCTGAGTGCGGCGCGGCGGCGGCAGCTCTCGGGCGTGGGGCTGAAGGATGAGTCGGGGCTGTTGGCGGAGTAGGGTGCGGCGCAGCCGGACAAAGCAGCTTGCCGGGCAGGGCTTACTCCGAAGTTACCGGGTCGATGATGGTTATCACCTCGTTGATGGCGTTGGCCGGGAAGCCGCCTTGCTGGGCGTGCTCGCGCACCATTTCCTCGTTGGGAGCGATGTAGGTGCAATAAATTTTATCGCCCGTCACATAGCTCTGGAGCCATTGAATTTCGGGGCCCATCTGGCGGAGCACTTCACAGGAGGTTAGCGCAATGCCTTTTAGCTGGCCGGCCGATAGCTTACCGGCACCGGGTATTTCCCGCTCAATCACGTACTTAGGCATACGGAGTGGTATTAGCTTCCTACTCGTTTGGCTTTTCGGTGGCGCCCCGTTTGTTGACGTGGTAGCTGGTCTCCACTCATCTTTCGCACCTACTCACGTTGCCATCTGCACGGTGTAGGGTAGAAAGCGGCTAAGATAGCCGAGCCTGGTGACCCCTGTATCAGTGGCAGCACTGAATTTGTGTGGGGGCAGGCAAGCCAGCTCACTACGTTGACGGCCAAGCTGCCAGACTGCAAAAAAACGCGTTAACGCATTAAGAGCGAACAGGATACTTCCCAGGGCCGAAGCCTGGGGAGTATCCCGTTCGCTCTTAACTAAGCTACTTACCTGCCTACTTCAGGGGCTGCACCTGGAGGCGCAGCAGCTTGCGGCTGGGCTCGTAGCGGTACACCAGAATTTGGCCGGGCGGGCCCGCCACGAAGCTCAGCAGTTGGTCGGGCTGATAGGTGGGCACGACGGGGGCCTGCGGGCCGTTGACGGCGGTGTAGGCCGTTTCGACGGCCGTGTTCATCTTTTGCTGCAAGCTGGTGAGGCGGCCCAGCATGCGGTCCATGCCGGGGGTGCTGGCCATGGGGCGCTCGGCGTTGTAGGCGGGCAGGTCGGGCAGCTTGGCGAGGCTGGTAGCGGCGCGGCTGGCCGAGCGGGCGGGCGCGTCGGCCAGGGCCGTGGCGTAGGCGTACTGCTGGGTGCCCTCCACGCCGGTATAGAGGAGCATGGGCTCGCCCTGCCGGCCGATAACGTCGCGGTAGGTGCTCATTTGCAGCTCATTGGCCGTGCCGGGCGTTTTGAAGGTGCGCGCCACCGGGTAGAGGCTGCCGAGCGCGCCGGCCGCCGAGTAGTTGAACACCACGAAGGGGCCGGGCTGGCCGCCTGGGCGAAACTCGCCCACCAGCTTGGCGTCGGTGCCGGTAGTGGTAAGCAGCTCGTGCACGGTAAACGCGGATTTGCCCTCGTAGAGGTGGCGGCCCAGGGCGGGGTCGGCCAGGCGGGTGCCCAGCTCGGCCCAGGGCGTGAGCACGGGCGGGCTGGCCTGGCCATCGGCCCGGTAGTAGGTCAGAAACACGCCCAGCACGCTGTCGCGGCGGGTGGCCTGGGGCTGGGCGTAGAGGCCGGTGGCGGCCACGCGGCCATCGCTGAGGGCCAGCAGCTGCGCGGGCAGCAGCACGAGGCTGCCTTGGCGCACGGGCTTGCGGTACAGCACTTTACCCGTGGTGCGGTCGATGCCCAGCACCGAGAGGTCGGTAATGCTACGTTCGTCCTTGGTGTTGGGCTTGATGATGTAGGAATCGGCTAAAACCATCGTAATCAGGTCTTTGCTGACGGCCACCTGCAACGGCACGTGCTGGCGCAGGTCGGTGGGGAAGTACATGCGCGACCACTGGGTTTTGAGGTCCTTGTCGAGCATGGTGATAGCGTAGCCAGCCGTGTCGCGGCGGAAGGGCTGCACCACGCAGTAGCCCTCGGCGGGCGTCATGGCCAGCAGGGGCGGGCCGGCGGGCTGGCGCTGGCGGTCGGGCACGGCGGGCAGGTCGCGGCGCAGCTGGGTGCCGGCTTTGGGGCTGAAGGTGAAGAGCGACAAGCTGGCCGTGCTCTGGTTGTGGTAGGGCAGGGCAAACGTGGACTTGCCCAGCAGGCGCGGCAGGGGCGCGGCCCCGAGCGGCACGCTGAGCGCGTATTGCAGGCGCGGCTTGAGGGCGGGGTCGAGCAGGCGCAGGGCAAAAATGTCCTGGCCGTCTTCGCCGGCCTCGCTGCGGTACATGATGGCGTAGCCTTGGTCACCTATGGGCAGCACCTGCGGCAGCACCGGCACGCCCGGAATATCCTTTATTTCCTGGGCCTGGCTGGCGCCGGGCAGCAGGCTCAGCAGCAACAGCCCGAGGGCCCACGCGTGTTTCTTTATTATCATTACTCGCACAGTGTCAAGAGTATACATAGCTAAAAGCAGCCGGCTTAGTGGCCCGGCACGTCCAGCACTTGCAGGTGCAGGGTGTAGCTGGCCGGGTCGTAGTGGGAGTAAACAAACTTGCCCGGCGCGCCCGGCAAAATCTCGTCGTAATAAAACGACTCGGCGGGCGGCGACGTGAAGGTGGGGCTAAAGGAAAGCGCCGTCAGTTCGCCGCGGTCGGGGCCGGCGGGCACGGCCGGCTGGCCCAGGTAGCGGCGCGTGAAGATATTGTCGCGCACATCGGTGGACGGCTTTAAAGTGTTGACATACAGCAGGTTCTGGTGCCAGTTCAGGAATACCACTTCCGGCAGCTGGGCCGGGTCGGGCTGGTAGAGAAAGCGGTAGGCATACACCAGCTGCTCGGTAAAGTCGCGCGGCACGGGGCCGGCGCTGTGGTCCTCGTAAATCTTGTAGGGCTTGGGAATGCGCCGAATAGCCTCCAGCTTGCCCTGCGCCGTGAGGTCGAGCACCACAAAGTCGAGCACATCGCGGCGGGGCGGCCCAGGGCCCGCGCCGCCGCCGGGCACGGCCGCGCGGGTGCCGCCGGCCGCGGTGTACTGCGGGTCGGTGAAGAAGAACATCTTGTAGGTTTCGCCCACCAGCGAGTAGCCGCCGCCCGGCCGGGGCAGCAGCGTGTGCAGCCGCAGGCCGGGGTAGTCGTTGACGGTGTAGGGCTGAAGCGTGGAGTGCGTGTTCAGCTTGCCGGCCAGCTCAGTGGCAAAGCTCAGGCGCGACAAGAAGTCGGGGTTGCCATCGGGGGCCAGGCTGAGCACGAAGTAGCCGCCGGTGGGCACGGCGTCGGCCGCCTTGGTGGGTGCGCTGAAGGCCGACTTGGGCACGTCGCCGTAGTAGCCGGTCAGCAGCAGGTGGCCGGCTTTGTCGAGGCTGGCCAGGTCGGGCACGAGCAGGTTGGGCGCGCCCACGGCCAGCAGCTCCTTGCGGCTGGTTTCGTTGCCGGTGGCCCCGTCGAGGCACACCACTTCGTAGCTGGCCTTGGTGTTGTCGATAACGGCGTAGGCGTGGGCGGCGTCGGCCTGAAACTGGTGCAGGTTGTACTTGCCTTTTTCGGGCACGTAGTCTTTTTGCCAGCGCTTGGCCAGGTCGGGGCCGTAGCGGGCCACTGCAAAACCCAGCTTGCCGGGGTCAACGGGGTAGGTGAGGTAGAAGTCGCCGCCCGCAGCCGGCGCAATGGCAGCGCTGCCGAAGTTGTCGCCCGCGCCCGGAAAGCGCACTTCCTGCACCTGCTTGCCCGCGGCGTCGAGCTTTACCAGCAGGCCTTCTTTGCCGGTGAAAAAATAGAAATACGTGAAATCGCCCACCACGCGGGTGGCTTGCAGGCTCCAGCTGCGGCCCAGGCGCACGTCGGTAGTAGCCTTTTTCTGGAGGTCGCGCCCGTAGATTTCCAGGTGAAACAGGTCGTACTGGTTGCGCTCGGGGCGCAGCAGGTAGTAGAGCTGGCCGTCTACCGACTTGAAGCCGCGGTAAAAGGCGGGCTCCAGGTTGGCAATGGTGACATCCTGCGCGGCGGCGGGCCGCAGGCTGCCCAGCGCGCCGGCCAGCAGCAAGCCGCGCAGCAGTAGCCGTCGGGTAAAGGGTTGGGGCATGAAAAAGTGAGTTGGAGAAGGTGCTTTAGTAAAGAAGACTGCTGATGAAACCGGGCTAAATAACCCGCTGAGGTACAAGCTGGCAAAGGTAGATGCCTAGTAAGCCTACCCACAAGTAAGGGCTTTATTTTCATCAAGAATTAAGCCGGCGCTTAGGCAACCGCCTACGCAGCTGCCCAGGCATATGAATGCCGCTAGCGGCCGGCAGCCGCTTCGTGGCGGCCCAGCACCCGAAAGGCCGCCAGCACCAGCCCCAACCCCGCCACGAAAGCCCCGCTTAGCCAAGTGTTGTAATAGACTATGGTGCAAAAACTTAGCAGTGATAAGCCCAGTGCCACCAGCGGCACCACCGGGTAGCCCGGCACCCGGAACGGCCGCGCCAGCCCCGGCTCGCGGCGGCGCAACGCAAACAAGCTCAGCAGGCTAACGCTGTACAGCACCACCGCACCCAGCACCGAGAGGATAATAACCTGGTTGGTAGTACCCGTGGCGATGGCCAGGCAGCCCACGGCCCCGCCCGCCACCAGCGCCCCGTGCGGCGCGCCCCGGCCGTTGAGGCGGGCCAGCGCGGCGGGCAGGTAGCCGGCCCGCGCCAGCGCAAACACCTGCCGCGAGTAGCCGATGATGGTGCCGTGAAACGAGGCCACCAGCCCAAACAGCCCGATGCTGGCAAACAGCCGGGTCCAGGGGCTGGCCGGGCCCAGCACCCGGCGCAGGGCTTCGGGCAGCGGGTAGTCGAGGTGGCTGAGGGCGCGCCAGTCGGTGGCCCCGCCGGTGAGCACCATCACACCCAGGGCCAGCAGCAGCAGCGTGCCCAGCCCGTAGCCGTAGCCCCGCGGGATGGTGCGCCGGGGCTCCTGTACCTCCTCGGCCACCAGCGCCACGCCCTCGATGGCCAGGTAAAACCAGATGGCAAACGGCAGCGCCGCCAGCACGCCCGCCGCCCGCACCGGCACCGGGTGCGCCAAGAAATTAGCTAGCCGGAAGTGTGGCGCCAGCAGCCCCATAAATACCAACAGCTCGGCCACGGCCAGGCCCGTGACTACCAAGGCGAAGTTGGCTGACTCCTTGATGCCTAGCAGGTTGAGCAGCGTGAAAGCTCCGTAGCAGCCCAGCGCCGTGGCCCGCACCGGCACCGCTGGCCACAAAAAATGCGCGTAGCTGCCCAGCGCAAACGCAATGGCCGGCGGGGCCAGCAGAAACTCGACCAGCGTGGCGTAGCCGGCCACTAGTCCGCCCAGCGGCCCAAAGGCCCGGTGGGCATACGCAAACGGCCCGCCCGCCTGCGGAATGGCCGTGGTAAGCTCCGTAAAGCTGAGCACAAACGTGACGTAGAGCACCGTGACGAGCAGCGTGGCCACCAAAAAGCCCAGCGGCCCGGCCGCCGCCCAGCCGTAGTTCCAGCCAAAATACTCGCCCGAAATAACGAGCCCTACGGCAATGGCCCACAGCTGCCAGGTGCCGAGCGTGGGCTTGAGGGTAGTAGGCATAGGCGCAGGGGCGTGGTTGCGCCCCCAAGGTAGCCGCGGGATGTAGCGCGAAGCGCGGCTTCGTGCGCTGGGTTACTTTTGCCCCGGTCACTTGGCTGCTTAGTAGTATGAGATTCAATCACTTCCTGTGGGGCCTGCCCCTGGCTGCGCTACTAGGGAGCGTAGCCCGACGCCCCGCGCCAACGCCTGCCTACGACCTGGTTATCAACCACGTAAGCGTGGTGGACGTGGCCACCGGCCAGCTGCGGCCCGACCAAACGGTGGCCGTGGCCGGCGGCAAAATCGTGCGCCTGGGCCCGGCTGCGCAGGCGCACTACGCCGCCCGCCAAACCGTGGACGGCACCGGCCGCTACCTGCTGCCGGGCCTCTGGGATATGCACGTGCACTTTCGGGGCGGCGACAGCCTGGCGGCGGCCAATAAAAAGAGCCTGACGCTGTACCTGGCCCACGGCATCACGACGGTGCGCGACTGCGGCGGCGACCTCACGCCCCGCATTTTTCAGTGGCGGCAGGAAGAAGCGGCGGGTACCCTGGCCGGCCCGCGCCTCTTCACGTCGGGCCCCAAAATAGATGGGCCCGGTGCCACCTGGCCCGGCTCGCTGGAGGTGACCACGCCCGCCCAGGTGCGCCACGCGCTCGACTCGCTGCAAAAGCTGCGGGTGGACTACGTGAAAATTTACGACAGCAAACTATCAGGCGAAGCCTACCTTGAAACCATTGCGCAGGCCGAAAAGCGGGGCCTCAAAACCACCGGCCACATGCCGTACTCGGTCACGCTGGGCGAGGCCGTGAACCGGGGCCTGGATGCTACCGAGCACCTGTATTACGTGTTCAAGGCGTGCTCGGGCAAGGAGGACAGCCTCACGGCGCTGGTGCGCAACAGTCTGAATAGCAGTAAGCCGCTGGGATTGTTTACTATGTTGCCGGCCGTGTACGATACGTATAGCCCAGCCGCTGCGCAGCGTATTTTTCGGCTTATGGCCAGCCACCACACGGCGGCCGTGCCCACGCTGGCCATCGGCAAAACGCTGGCCGAGCTGGCCGACAACGACCACGCCCACGACTCGTTGCGCGCTTACATCGACCCCAAAATTCAGCGCACTTATGCCAAGCGGCTGGCCGGGGCCAGGCAGCAGTCGGCCGCCGCCCGCGCCTTTGCCCAGAAACTGGAAGCTAAGTTTATGACCTTGGTGCCGCAGATGCAAGCGGCGGGTGTTACCATCCTGGCCGGCTCCGACAGCGGGTCATTCAACTCGTTTACTTACCCTGGTGCGTCGCTGCACGAGGAGCTGGGGCTGCTGGTGCAGGCTGGCCTCACGCCAGCCCAGGCCCTGCGGGCGGCTACGCTTAATGGGGCCGCGTTTATGGGGGTGGCTAGTCGCAGCGGCAGCATTGCGGAGGGTAAGGATGCTGATTTAGTGCTGCTTACGGCTAATCCTTTGGCTGATATTGCTAATGTGCGAAAAATAGCGGCCGTGGTGTCGCGGGGTAAGCTCTACTCGCGCGCTGATTTGGGACGGCTGATGCTGGCGATTAAAAACAAGTGAGCGCGTGCAGGATAAGCTTTAGCTTGTCCGGCGTTGAACGACCTGACGCCGGACAAGCTAAAGCTTATCCCACACGCACTTAACCTACGCCCGGCCCATCTGGCGCAGGAAGGCTACGTGCGAAGCCACGGCGTAGCGCATCTTAGGGTATTCCTGGTAGGGCAGGTTAAACTCGGCGCAGGTTTCGCGGATGATTTTGCTCAGCTTGGGGTAATGCACGTGCGAGATTTTGGGAAACAGGTGGTGCTCAACCTGAAAATTGAGGCCGCCTACCAGCCAGCTAATCACCCGGTTATCGGTAGCGAAGTTGGCCGTGGTGCGCAGCTGGTGAATGGCCCACTCATCTTCCAGCTTGCGGGTGGTGGCGTGGGGCACGGGGAAAGCGGCCTGCTCCACGGTGTGGGCTAGCTGGAACACGATGCTGAGCACGAAGCCCGCCACGGCGCCGGCCACCAAAAAGCCCACCAGCCAGCCAGCCCAGCCTACCATATAGATAGGCAACGCCACGTAAAGGACCAGGTTCAGGGCCTTAAAGCCCCAGAAAATGCGGTGGTCGCTGGGGCTCATCGGCTTGAGAGCCACGCTGCCGATGCGGTGGCTGAAATACTTCTGGTAGTCGGTAAACAGAATCCAGGAGATGTAGAGCAGGCAGTAGAAAAAGCCGAAGTACAGGTGCTGAAAGCGGTGGGCGCGGTGGTGCGGCTGGTCGGGCGTGAGGCGCATCCAGGGCCGGATGTCGAGGTCATCGTCCACGCCGTCGATGTTGGTGTACATGTGGTGCACGGTGTTGTGCTTGGCGTCCCACATGTAGC
>CAXTFI010000155.1:0-12410 GCA_964243255.1 uncultured Hymenobacter sp. | reverse complement strand
CCCGACGAGCTGGCCGCCCGCTTCGTGGCCCTCACCGACGACCTGGCCTACGCCCAGACCTTCTACCCCAACTCGGCCACCACCACCTACCTCAACGCGCTGGCCGGCCGCCTACACCAGTCGCTGTACCAAAACAAGGCCGAGCAGCCGCGCCGCCTGGCTCAGTTCTGGGCCGTGGAGGTGCCGCTGGTGGTGGCCCGGCACCAGGCGGCGCTCGCCTGGGCCATGGGCTTGTTTGGGCTGTTCACGGCGCTGGGGGCGCTGTCGGCAGCCTACGACGCCGACTTTCTGCGCCTGGTGCTCGGCGACGACTACGTGAACCAGACGCTGGCCAACATCCGGCGCGGCGACCCGATGGCCATTTATAAGTCGGGCGGCTCGGCGGTGATGTTCGTGGGCATCGCGGCCAACAACCTGCTGGTGGCGCTGCGCACCTTTGCCCTGGGGGTTACGCTGGGGCTGGGCACGTTGCACGCGCTGTTCTTTAACGGCTTGATGCTGGGGGCGTTCCAGTATTTTTTTTACCAGCAGCACGTGCTGCTGCCCTCGCTGCTCACCATCTGGATTCACGGCACGCTCGAAATTCCGAGCATTGTGCTGGCCGGCGGGGCGGGATTTATTTTGGGGGGCGGGCTGCTGTTTCCGGGCACCTACTCGCGGCGCGAGTCGCTGGCCCGCGCCGCCCGCGACGCCGTGAAGCTGGCCCTGGGCCTGGTGCCCATCATTGTGGTGGCCGCCTTTCTCGAAGGCTTCGTGACGCGCCACACCGAAATGCCGCTGGCCCTGAGCCTCGGCATTATTGGCGGCTCGGCGGCATTTATTGGCTGGTACTTTGGCGTTTACCCGCGCCGGGTGGTGCGGCTGCTACGTGGTAATTAACTTATCAACAAGTTGTTAACAAAATAGCCTTTTCATTACCCCGATATGAAAAACACTTTTACCAGCCCGGCCGACTTTTGGCAGGAACGCGACTTTGGGGCCAAGATTTCGGCGGCCTTCGATTTTATCGGCGCGCACTGGCGGGCGCTGGGTAAGTGCCTGGTATACTTTGTGTTGCCCGGCGCGCTGCTGATGGGCATTGGGTTGGGGCTGTTTACGAATACTATTTTCAATTTGTCAGGGCACACGCTAGCGGCCCAGCGGGCCGGCACCACTGTCCCTTCGTCGTCGGCCTTTTCCCACTTCAGCGAGTTGGGCCTCGGTGGTTTGGGGGTGGCCATGCTGGGGGGCATTCTGGCTTTTCTGCTGCTGGTGGGCACGGTGCACGCCTACGTGCGGGCGCGGCTGCGGCTGCCGGCCACCGTGCCCGTAACGCCCACCGACGTGTGGGCCGAGCTGCGCGCCCGCCTGGGCCGCATGCTGGCGCTGGTGGGGCTGCTGGTGGCCGGCTACCTGGTGCTGGTGCTAGGCATTATCATGCTGGTGGGCGGGGCCGTGGGCATCAGCAAGGTGTTGGGCAGTAGTTCCTCGGGGATATTATTTGCGTTTTTGCTGATACCAGTATTCTACTTTCTAGTGATTTACGCAGCCGTAGCGATGAGCTTATTTTTCCCGGTGCTGTGGCTCGAAGACCTGGGATTATTTGCGAGCGTAGGCCGGTGCTTCCAATTGATTAAGGGGCACTGGTGGGCCACGTTTGGGCTGATTTTGGTAGCCACCTTTCTGCAGTCGATGCTGAGCATCGTGTTTGCCATTCCGCAGTACGCGGTTATGTTTGGCAAGATGCTGCAGTTGCCGGGCCTCGATTCCGACGTGCTGGGGCTGGTGGCCCAGTGCCTCTACGCGGTGGGCATCATCTTTACTTATACCCTGCCGCTGCTGGCGCTGGTGTTTCAGTATTTCAACCTGGTGGAGCGGCGCGAGGGCCACGGCCTGCGCCTGCTCGTGGACCAGCTGGGCCAGTCCCAGGCCGCGCCGGTGGCGCAGTCGGGCCACTACCGGCCCAATGACGAGGGCGAGTATTAATTATTTTATTGATTATCAGCTACTTGCAAATTATAGCTATTATGACTACCCGCCGCCGGCACGCGTTGCTCTGGCTGGCCCTGGCGGCTGGCTACCCGGCGGTAGCGGTGGCCCAGCGGCCGCCCGCGGTGCTGCGCCGCCTGGCCCACGCCCCCACCGACACTACCACGGCCCCGCCGCTGCCGCCCGACGCCGCGGCCCCCGCGGTGGTGCGCCGCCCCGCCGCCGCCCGCCTGCGCGAGCTGCGCGGCCAGCGCGATTTTCAGTACGTCGAAGCAGTGGAGGAGCCGGCCACGGCCAGCTTCTGGCAGCGGCTGCTGGGCTGGCTCTGGCGGCTGCTGGCCGGCCTGCAAAAAACTCCCGGCGGTCGCGTGGCCTGGAAAACCATTTTTTACGGCTTGCTGGGCGCGGGGCTGGTGTTTGCGGTGCTCAAGTTCTTGCAAGTAGACCTCACGCGGGCGTTTGGGCGCGCGCCGCGCCGCCTGCCGCTAACCTACGAGGCGGGCCAGGAGAATATTCACGAGCTAAACTTTGCCGAAGCCATTGCCCAGGCCGAGGCCGCCGGCAACCGGCGCCTGGCCGTGCGCCTGGGCTACCTGCACCTGCTCAAGCAGCTCACCGACCGCGACCTGATAGCCTGGCAGCCCGACAAAACCAACCAGGCCTACCTGCACGAGCTGGCCGCCAGCTACCCCGCCGCCCACCCGGCCTTTGCCCAGCTCACGCGGCAGTTTGAGTATAGCTGGTACGGCGAGCTGCCGGTGTCGGCGGCCGGCTACCAGCAGGTGCGCGCCGACCAGCACCGGCTGGGGCAGCAGCTCAGCGGCGCCCGCGCCCAGCCCGCCTGATTTTTCGCTTCGCTATTAGTACTTAATGTCGCTTCCCCGTATTCTGCTTGACTGTGAAGAGCTTAAGGACCGCAACAGTGGCTTTAGCCACTTTGTGGTGCCGCTGGCCCACGAGCTCATTCGCCAGAACCACCGCTACCAGCTCACCTGCTACGTGCCGCCGGCCGCGGTGGGCGCCCTGGGCCAGCAGGGCGTGCGCTACCTCACGCAGCGCAGCTTTCACAAGTACTTCAACCCGCCCAGCTACGGCTACCAGCTGTGGCACGCCACCTCGCAGCTGAGCTGGTACGTGCCCACCAGCCCGGTTACCAAAGTGGTGTTGACCATCCACGACCTCAATTTTCTGCACGAAAACACGGATGCGCGCACCTACGCCCGGCAGCTGGCCATGGTGCGCCGCAATATCAAACGCGCTGACTACCTGGTCACTATCTCCGACTTTGTGCGCCAGGACGTGCTGCGCCACGCCAGCCTGCTGGGCTACACCGGCCGCCAGCCGCTGCGCTACGTGCGGCGCGGCGTGGAGGCGCTGGCGCCGCTGCCGCCCGGCCACGCCCCGGCCTACGTGCCGCGCCGGCCCTTTTACTTTGCCCTGGGTACCATCAATGCCAAGAAGAACTACCACGTGCTGCCCACTCTCTTACAAGATAATGCTAATGAGCTGGTTATAGCCGGCAGCTTCGCCGAAGCTGACTACGTGGCGGCTATTCGGGCCGCCGCCGCGCAGGCCGGCGCGGCCGACCGCGTGACGGTGCTCACCGGCATCAGCGAGGCCGACAAAGCCTGGTATTATGCGCATTGCCAGGCCTATTTGCAGCCTTCGCTGGCCGAGGGCTTTGGCCTGCCCGTGGTGGAGGCCATGCAGCTGGGCAAGCCCGTGTTTTTGAGTTGCCTCACGTCGCTGCCCGAAGTGGGCGGGGCGGCCGCGTACTACTTCGACGACTTTGCGCCCGATGCCATGCGGCAGGCGCTGGCCGTCGGCCTGGCCCGGCACTCGCCCGCCCGCGCCGCCGAGGCGCGGGCGCAGGCCGGGCAGTTTAGCTGGGCGCAGGCCGCCGCCGGGTATCTGGCTATTTATCAAGACTTACTGGGTCGTTAATATCTTATACGTGACTACTTTTCGCTGGTACTTAGTGGGGTTGCTAACGCTGTTTGGGGCCTACGTGGCGCTCGAATACTACCGCCCCAAGCCGCTCGACTGGTCGCCCTCGCTCAGCAGCAAGGACAAGATTCCGTACGGCACCTTCGTGCTCTTCGACGCCCTGCCGCAGGTGCTGGGCACCGACTCGGTGGCCAGCGTGCGCCAGCCCATCTACAACCAGCTGCTGGGCGCTGAGGAGCCCCACCTGCGCGGCGGCCGGCCCACCAACGTGGCGTTTGACGACGACTCGGCCGATGCCGCCAACGACCGCGCCGCCGCCGCGCTGGAGGCCGCTGCCCTGCCCCTGGCCACCACGCAGGCGCAGTATGTGTTTATCAATCAAGAGTTTACAGCTAGCTCGCTGGAAACCAATGCCCTGCTGCGCTTCGTGGCGCAGGGCCACAACGTGTTTATCGCGGCCGAAAGCTTTGAGCGCACCGGCCGCGGCCCCACGCTGGCCGACTCGCTGGGCTTCCGCACCTACCCCACCGACTCGTCGCTTACGCACCTGCTGGCCCCTAGCGCGGGCCGGGCCGACTCGGTCGCGCTGCACCTGCTGCCGGCCCGCGCCGGGAGCCAGCCGCAGTTCTGGTTTGGCAAGGCGGCCGCCAGCTACCGGCTGGCCCTCACGGCGCGGCGCGCCCACCGCGGGGCCACCCTCGCCGCCGATGCCCAGGGCCGGCCGGTGCTGCTGCGCCTCGACCACGGGCGTGGGCACTTTTACCTGTGCTCGGTGCCGCTGGCCTTCGGCAACTACTGGGTGCTGCGGCCCCGCACCGCCGACTTTGCCTTCGCGGCCCTCTCCTACCTGCCCACCGGCCACCCCGCCTGGTGGGACGAGTACCAGAAGCAGGGCCGCGCCGGCGAGCAGTCGGTGCTGCGCGTGGTAATGGCCCACCCGGCCCTGCGCACGGCCTATTACCTGCTACTAGCCACGGGGCTGCTGTTCGTGCTGGTGGAGGCGCGGCGGCGGCAGCGCATCATCCCCACTATCAAGCCGTTGCCGAATACCACGCTGCTTTTTACGCGCACCGTGGCCGGCCTCTACCAGCAGGGGCGCAACCACAGCCGCATTGCCGAAAAGAAAACGGCGCTGTTCCTGGACTACCTGCGCACCCGCTTTCACGAGCCCACGCCCAACCTGGGCGACGAGGACTTTCGCGAGCGCCTGAGCCAGAAATCGGGCGTGGCCCGGCCCCGCATCGATGAGCTGGTGCGCCTCATCAACTTCGCCCGCACTGCCCCCGCCGTGACCGACCGCGAGCTTCTTATCTTGAGCCGCGCCATCCAGGATTTCAAGCGCGAATCGACGTGAAAAATGACTTTTGCACTGTGACGGGAAATGGCCTTTTTTATGAATTGTACTTTTCTAATAAAATGCCTTATTAGGTCACCAGGGCACTTTTTTCGTCATTTCTCGACTGATTTACGCCGCCTTCAGGCTGGTAAGTTAGTATGCCCGAGGGAAAATCGCCCCGCATTTTTACAACTTTTTAGCTAGCCTACTGGCCCAGCTAGTTTCTTTTATATGGAAAACGAAAGCCCACTTTCACCGTCAGAAAACCAAGTAGCTGCCGCCCCGGCCCCGGCCGAATCCACCTTCGCCCCGCGCACCGACCTCTCGCACCTCACGGCCCGCACCGAAGCCGTGCGCCAGCAAATCGGCCAGGTCATTGTGGGCCAGCAAGACTTATTGGAGCTGCTGCTCACCGCCCTGCTCGCCGATGGCCACGTGCTACTCGAAGGGGTGCCCGGCGTAGCCAAAACACTTACGGCCAAGCTCCTGGCTCGCACGCTGGCCGTGCCGTTCAGCCGTATCCAGTTCACGCCCGACCTCATGCCGGCCGACGTGCTGGGCACCAGCATC
Source organism: uncultured Hymenobacter sp. (assembly GCA_964243255.1). Classification (GTDB taxonomy): domain Bacteria; phylum Bacteroidota; class Bacteroidia; order Cytophagales; family Hymenobacteraceae; genus Hymenobacter. Next base: position 6,589 of record CAXTFI010000155.1, on the reverse strand, counting down.
TTCCGGCCCGCACAGGGCGACTTTGAGTTTCGGCCCGGCCCCATTTTCGCCAGCGTGGTGCTGATTGACGAAATCAACCGCGCCCCCGCCAAGACCCAATCGGCGCTGTTTGAGGTGATGGAGGAGCGCACCGTAACCCAGGACGGCACCGCCCACCACATGACCACGCCCTTCGTGGTGCTGGCCACGCAAAACCCGGTGGAGCAAGAAGGTACCTACCGCCTGCCCGAGGCCCAGCTCGACCGCTTTCTCTTCAAGCTGCACGTGGGCTACCCCACGCTGGCCGAGGAAATCCAGATACTACAAGGCCACCACGGCGGCTTCGGCGGCACGCCGCTGGACAAGGTGCAGGCCGTGCTTTCGGCCCAGGACCTGGCCGCCCTGCGCCAGCAAGTGGGCCAGCAGCGCGTGGAAGCCAACGTGCTCGAATACATCGCCAAAATTGTGGGCCAGACCCGTGCCCACAAGGCGCTGTACCTGGGCGCGTCGCCCCGCGCCAGCATTGCCCTGCTCAACGGGGCCAAGGCCCTGGCCGCCCTGCGCGGCCGCGACTTCGTGACGCCCGAAGACGTGCAGTTTCTGGCCGCGCCGGTGCTGCGCCACCGCATCATGCTCACGCCCGAGCGCGAGATGGAAGGCGGCACGCCCGATGAGGTGGTGCGGGCCATTGTGCAATCGGTGGAAGTGCCGCGGTAAGGGTTTATTTTGGAAGTTACCGCAGAGGTTCGCGGTGGTAAAACGCAGAGGTTCGCTGAGTTCGTTATGCACGAGAATGATATTTCTTATTTGGTTCGAAAGGCGGCTTTTGAGGTGCATACTGAGCTGGGGCCAGGGCTGTTGGAGTCGGTGTATGAGACAGCCTTGCAGTTTGAGCTGCAGCAGGCGGGCTTACTGGTGAAGGCCCAGGTTCCGCTACCGATGGTTTACAAGAGTGTGAGCATGGAGGTGGGTTTTCGGATGGATTTGCTGGTTGAGAACCGGGTGGTCGTGGAAATAAAGTCTGTCGAAACCGTGCTGGAAGTGCATCACCTGCAATTGCTCACCTACCTCAAATTGTCGGGTCACAAACTCGGCCTACTTATCAATTTCAATGTTCCGCGCCTCAAACAAGGCATCGTTCGCAAAGTCAATGGCCTAGACGACACTCAGCGAACCTCTGCGTAAACCACTGCGAACCTCTGCGGTAACTTCCCGAACAACACTTTGAGCTTCTTCCTCACCCGCCGCTTCTTCTACCTCTTCGCCGCACTCATCGCGGGCTTCGTGGTGGCGTTCTTTCTGCCCTGGCTGCTGGGGCCGGTGCAAATTCTGCTGGGCGTGGCGGGGCTTCTAACCTTGCTCGATGCGCTGCTGCTCTACGCGCCGGCGGCGGGCGGGGCCAGCCCCGTTTTTGGGCGCCGCGAGCTGGGCGACAAGCTCTCGAACGGCGACGACAACGAGGTGCGACTGTACCTGGAAAGCCGCTACCGCTTTGGTATTCAGGTAGAAGTGATTGATGAGATTCCGCACCAGTTTCAGCGGCGCGACGTGCTGTTTGCCACCGGCATCGAGCCGGGGCGCACGCAGGTTATCACCTACCAGCTGCGGCCCACCAAGCGCGGCGAATACGAGTTTGGAGCCCTGAACGTGTACGCGGCCTCGCCGCTGCGGCTGGTGCGGCGGCGCTTTCGCTTCGACCAAAGCCGCGTGGTGCCGGTGTACCCTTCCTTTTTGCAGATGCGGCAATACGAGCTGCTGGCCATCCACAACCGCCTCACGGAAGTAGGCATCAAGCGCATTCGGCGGGTAGGCCAAAGCACGGAGTTTGAGCAGATGCGGCCCTACGCCAGCGGCGACGACCCGCGCACCATAAACTGGAAAGCCAGCGCCCGGCGCGCCGGCGGCGGTAGCGACACGCTGATAGTCAACCACTTCCAGGATGAGCGCGCCCAGCAAGTGTACTGCTTCATCGACAAGGGCCGCGTGATGCGGATGCCCTTTGCGGGCCTGAGTCTGCTCGACTATGCCATCAACGCTACGCTGGTAATGAGCAGCATCGCGCTGCTTAAGCACGACAAGGCCGGGCTGATTACGTTTGCCAACAAGCCCGGTGCCACGGTGGCCGCCGAGCGCCGGCCGGGCCACCTGCGCACCATTTTGGAGGTGCTGTACCACCAGAAAACCCAGTACCTCGAAACCGACTACGAGCTGCTCTACGCCACGGTGCGCGCCAAGATTAAGCAGCGTAGCCTGCTAATTTTGTTTACCAACTTCGAAACCTTGCAGGGCCTGGAACGGCAATTGCCCTACCTGCGCGGCTTGAGCAAGGCGCACCTGCTGCTGGTCGTTTTCTTTGAAAATACGGAGCTGGGTACCTTCCTCAACGCGCCAGCCGACACCACGGCCGACGTGTACAACCAAACCATTGCCGAAAAATTTCAGCAGGAAAAACGCCAGGTAGTGCTGGAGCTGCAGCGCTACGGCATTCAGGCCCTGCTCACGCCGCCCCACTTGCTGACGGTGAACACGCTAAACAAATACCTGGAATTCAAGGCCAGGGGATTACTATGATAACGCAAGGTTTCGCAAGGTTAAAAAAGGTTTCGCAAGGTTTTTTCACGCATTGGCTTTGCGAAACCTTTTTTAACCTTGCGAAACCTTGCGCGCTGCTGCTTTTGACCGGGGCCGCCCACGCCCAGCGCCCGCTGCTGCCGCTACCGGCGCAGGCCACCTGGCAGGCCGGCCACTACCGCTTTGCCACGGCCCCGCTGCTGGCGCTGCGCCGCCAGGTTACCGGCCCGGCCACCTCCACCGATGAGCGCTACCGCTTGCGCGTGACGGCGGCGGGCGCGAGCCTCACGGCCGTGTCGCCGCTGGGTATTCAGCGCGGGCTGGCCACGTTTCGGCAGGTTATCGAGCGCACGCCCCAGGGCTGGCGCGCGCAGTTTTGCGACATCCAGGACCGGCCGCGCTTTGCCTGGCGCGGGCTGCTGATGGACCCGGCGCGGCACTTTCTGCCGGTGGCCGTGGTCAAGCGCAACCTCGACGGCATGGCCGCCGTGAAGCTCAACGTGCTGCACTGGCACCTCTGCGACGACCAGGGCTGGCGCGTCGAGAGCAAGCTGTTTCCGCGCCTGCACCAAGTGGGCGGCGCCACCGGCTACTACACCCAGGCCGAAGTGCGCGAGGTGGTGCGCTACGCTGCCCTGCGCGGCATTCGGGTGGTGCCCGAGTTTGACCTGCCCGGCCACACCGGCGCGCTGCTGGCTGCCTACCCGCGCCTGGCCTGCAACGACTCTATCAAGGCGGTGCCCGTGCGCTGGGGCGTGCTCAACATTGCCCTCGACCCCACCCGCGAAGGCACCTACACCATGCTCGACTCGGTGCTGACCGAGATGAGCAGCTTGTTTCCCGACCCGTATTTCCACCTTGGCGGCGATGAGAACGACGGCCGGCAGTGGCGCCACAGCCCGCGTATCGTGGCCTTTATGCAGGCCAGGGGCTTCGTGAAAGCCGGTACCACGGTGCCCGATAAGCACCAGCTGCAAAACTACTTCAACCGCCGAATGCTCAGCATCTTGCAAAAGCTGGGCAAAACCATGATTGGCTGGGACGAGATTCTGGGTCCCGACCTGCCCGCTTCGGTTATGATTGAAAGCTGGCGCGGCCCCAAGGGCGTGCTCGACGCCGTGCGCCAGGGCCACCCCGCCCTGCGCGCCAACGGCTACTACATCGACCTCTACCTCTCGGCTGCCAGCCATTACGCCGCCGACCCGCTGCAGGGCGTGCCCGATTCGCTGCAAGCCCGCGTGCTGGGCGGCGAGGCCGAAATGTGGAGCGAATTTGCCGACAGCGTGCTCTACGAGAGCCGCGTGTGGCCCCGCGCCGCCGCCGTGGCCGAGCGCCTCTGGAGCCCCGCCGCCCGGACGCAAGATGGCCAGGATGTGCCCGATATGTACCGCCGCCTGGCCGTGGTGAGCGACGAGTTGGAGGCGCTGGGTTTGCGCCACCGCCGCGCGCCGGCCGCCCTGCTGCGCCAGCTGGCGGCCCCCTACCCCGCCGCCCTGCCCGCCCTGCAAACCCTGGCCGCCATCGCGGAGCCCGTGAAAGAGTATAAGCGTCATTTTCAGGGCTTTAAGTACACCACCGAAACCCCACTAACCCGCCTGGTCGATGCCGCCCCGGCCGAGTCGGACGTAGCCCGCCGCTTCGGAGCCACGGCCGATAGCCTGCTGGCCAGCCTCAGCATCGGGGTGCCCACGTTTCCGGCCACGCCGCCAGTGTTATCGCCCGAAGCCAGCCGCCAGCTGGCCAGCCTGCGCCAGCAAGTAGCCGAGTGGCAGCGCGCCACCGAGCAGCTGCCGCCCCTGTTCGTGGTGAGCCCCAGCCTGGCCGAATACGCGCCGCTGGCCGCCCAGCTTGGCATTGTGGCGGGGCTGCTGAGCCAGCGCTTCGCGCAGCTACTGGCGGGCCAGGCTCCGCCGCCCGCCTGGCAGGCCGCCGCCAAGCTCCAGCTCGATGTGGCCCAGAAGCCTACGGGCCAAGCCGAACTGGCAATTATCGGCGCGGCGCGGCGGTTGGTGGGCATGTAGCGCGAACTTTCCAATTCGCGCTACTGATTTCGCACCTTTATCAGCTCCGCCGCCACGCTCACGGCGATTTCTTCCGGCAGGCGGCTATTGATTGCCACGCCAATGGGCCCGTGTAACCGGCTTAGGTCAAGTCCTTCCTCTTGCAGGGTCCGGCGCAGCTCGGCTACTTTGGTGGCGCTGCCCATCACGCCGAGGTAGCGGTACTCGCGGCCCAGCAGGCGGCGCAGGGCCACAGCATCGGTGCGGTAGCCCACGGTCATCACCACCACGTAGCGGTGCGGGCCGGGCGGCACACTTAGCGCCTCGTAGTCAACCTGATATCTGTGATGAGCAAAGTGGTTGGCGGCCAGCGTGGGCAAGTCGGCCCGGTCGTCGAGCACGGTTATCTCAAACTCCAGATTGCTAGCCACTTGCGCCAGAGCCAGGCTCACGTGCCCGCCCCCCACAATGGTGAGTTGGTCGCGGAAACCCAGCTGCTCGCGGTAGCGCCAGTCGGGGCCGGGTTGGTAGTTGTAGAACGCGGGTGGCCCGGCCACCGCCAGGCGCAGGCCCGTGGCGGCGCTCACTTCCCAGGCCCCACCACGAAGTTGCTGCAACGCGGTTTCGATGGTTGCCACCACCGCTAAGTCGCTGGTTTGCAGAGGCCACAGCAGCACCTGCTGCTCGCCGGCGCACATCATGCCCGAGCGGTCGGCCGGGGCCTCGCGCCGGTGAATCTGGGGGCGCAGCAGCGGCGTTGGGTCATTGTCGCGCTGGCGCTGGCGGGCCAGCTCCACCCATTTGTGCTCCATGATGCCGCCGCCGATGGAGCCGGCCACGGCCTCGGCCGTCACCGTCATCTTGAAGCCCTGGCGGCCGGGGCTGCTGCCTTCGCTCTGCACCACGCACAGCAGGGCGGCCGGCCGGCCGGCGCGCAGGGCGTCGGCGGCTAGCGTCCAGGCGGGCAAGTCGCGGGGCGGGGCGGGCATGGTTTAATGATTATTGGTTAATAAAAGAACGTCATGCCGACCGCAGGGAAGCATCTCGCTCGCTTCGTCCTCACGATGGAGTTAGTGCCGCCCGTGAGATGCTTCCCTGCGGTCTGCATGACGTTCTTTTATTAAGCATTAAACCTCCTCTACCCCCGCACCACCGTGCCGGTGATGTAGCCAAACGGCGCATCCGTCGCCACAAATACTTCATTGGTATTCTCCTGCCCAAACGGCTCCAGGTTGAAGGGAATGTGGTGCTTGTTGGGCATCACCAGGCTAACTTCCTTTACTTCAGCGTTTTGCTTTAAAATATTTTCACCAATGGCGTAGAGCGTGTGCTGCACCGACAGGCTCTGGTGCTCCGAGAAGGTGCGCAGCAAGTTAGTCCTGATTTTCTGGTACAGCGCCTCAAAATCGAGGTCGGCGGTGGTGTATTCCCACTCGGCCTCGCACTCGGTGGCCAGGATGCGGTCGGTGGTTTCGGGCAGTACCGTGTACTCGTCTTTGGGGTAGCCCACGAAGCCCGAGTCGGCAGTTTTGAGCAGCATCAGGCCCTTTAGCCCGGCCCAGACGGTGCAGGCACCGTCGGCGCGCAGCACCACCACGGCGCGGCGCTTCTCCGAGCCGCCGCCCGTGAAGGCGTGCGGATGCGCCTGGCCCTCAAAGCTCATGCGCTGCCAGGCGTGCTCCAGTATCTCGATGCGCGCCTGGCTCACCTGCGGGTTGCGCGCTACAAAATGCCGTGCCAGCACCAGCGCGTAGGCCTCAATGGTACTGGTGAAGTGCTCCTTGGCCAGGGCGTACACCGTGTTCTTCTGGGTGTCGGTGGGCAGGATTAACGCGTTGTCGCCCAGCGTGTGCGCCGCCTCGAAGTCGCCCGTTAGCTGCACGCTCACCGACACCTGCCGAAACTCGTGGTGGTCGGCGTGGCGGATGACGCGCGACAGATTGACGGCGTTTTTGCCGTAGGCATTGGCGGCGAGTTTGATGGGCATGGCGCGTAGATTGCGGGGCAAAAAGAGAGCGGCAAGATAGTCGCCAGTCGCT
>CAXTFI010000154.1:0-12414 GCA_964243255.1 uncultured Hymenobacter sp. | reverse complement strand
AATTTCAATTCCACTTGGTCCGATTAAAGCCCGATGGTGCCGCGCATATCAGCAGGAATCCGAATAATTTCAATTCCACTTGGTCCGATTAAAGCCCGATGGTGCCGCGCATATCAGCAGGAATCCGAATAATTTCAATTCCACTTGGTCCGATTAAAGCGCCCAGTGAGGAGGCGCCCCACTTCACCGACACCGTATTTCAATTCCACTTGGTCCGATTAAAGCCCGGCAAGCTGCAATTTCTGCCTTAAGCTCTGTGTCATTTCAATTCCACTTGGTCCGATTAAAGCCAGCATCGGCCAGGCTCTGCCAGCGGTAGTTGCCGATTTCAATTCCACTTGGTCCGATTAAAGCCAGGGCAAAACGGTGGAGCGCCGCGCCGCCTACGAATTTCAATTCCACTTGGTCCGATTAAAGCTTTTTAATCCTCTATTGCATAGCGGGCCTTGACTCGCATTTCAATTCCACTTGGTCCGATTAAAGCGATGGGCAGGCCGCTAAAGGTGTAGGGCTGCCCGGCCGATTTCAATTCCACTTGGTCCGATTAAAGCCAAAACCTAGTAACCCGTTCCGCCCGATGAAAAACCATTTCAATTCCACTTGGTCCGATTAAAGCCCGTCAAATATGCTGCAATTATAAGCACTGTAGTCGTTCAAAGGCACATTTTAAACGCCAAAAAGATGCTAAAAGTCGTCGATGGGAAATGATAAGATTTTGCTGGTGTATAGACGACCTTGGTAATCAAGTCTTTAATGAGTAAGTGTAGGGGAGGGGGCTGTAGGTAGCCTCCTGTTTGAGCCGACCGACGACAACCTCCTGATTATAGGATGCTGTCGAGGGAACTGCGCTCCCGACCCACTACCTGTTTTTCCAACCACTGCTGAGTGCGGCTCTTAAAGAGAATAACGCTATCCTGGTCTTCATTTAAGATGACACGGGCTTTAGATAGCAACTCCGCTAGCTTCACCTCGCTGATTTCACCCTCAAACACGGAGTTTTGAATCCAGTGCAAATAGCGTCGGCAAAGCTTCAGCATTTTGCCTACGCGCTGCTGCTTCACATCGTACACGAGGATAATGTACATTATGGTTCGTTGCTGAGAGGGTAATGGGATTAGGAGACAATCAAAGCCCAGTGTGTTAATAAGCTTACCACCAAGCCTTGAAAGGTTGATATTCTTCCATGCTGAGCAGGTGTTTGGTAAGCTTGTAGCATTCCAGCTTAATGAGGTGCTGGTAGCTAACCGCCCGGTTCAGGCGACGGTGCTGAATGGTTTCCTTCAGGCGCTCCTCAAATACGCGCACGAAGGTTTTGCGGCCGGCTTCCTTAAGTAAGCAGCCATCGAGCTCACGCACGAAGTCGCGGGGCTGAATCTCCTTTTTATTAAGCAGCCGGAAGATGGTGCGGTCCACGAGCAGCGGCTTGAAGATTTCGGCCATGTCCAGCGCCAGCGAAAAGCGGCGGGTGCCGGGCTCGTGTAAAAAGGAGATGGTGGGGTTGAGCTGGGTATGGTAAATCTGCGAGAGACAGGCCGCGTAGCAGAGCATGTTACCAAATGAAATCAGCGCGTTCAACTCATTCTGCGGCGGCTGGGTGCTACGGGTGCCGAAGGTGAAGCCCGGCACGCTCACCAGCTGCTCGAAGCAGCGGTAATACGTCTGCCGGATATTCCCCTCGTAGCCCATGATTTCGGCTACGGTGTCCGCGTGGGGCAGGGCCGATACGTAAAGCTCAATTTGAGTGATTTCCTCGGCTACCTGGCGGCCCCGACCCTGGTAGTAGCGCAGGTTTTTAAGCAGGTTGAAGGCCGCACCCTCCACCAGCTTGCGAGCTAGTACGAGGCGCTTTTTGAGGCTGGTGTAGTGGCCGGTTTGGGCTACTTGCAGGCGGCCGGCCAGCAGGTATTCTTTTGCCATAAACGAGCCGGTGTAATGCTCATAATAATCGAAGAAATGCACTGAGATGCCATTCTTGCCCAAGAAATTATACAGCGCCGAGTTGGCGTCGAGCGAGCCGAACACGTAGAGGTCGGCGATATTCTCGATGGGTAGAAATTTGGTTTTTCCTTCAGCCCCTTCCTCGTCGTAGGCCGTGTACTTAAGGGTATTATCCTGCCGGCTCATCCGGCCGGGATTAAAGATGTAAAGGCTTTTCTTCATTAGGGTGAGCGATAGCAATGTGGGTTTGCAAAAACGGCTGGCCTCACTCGCCCACGTAGCACAGCTCGTAATAGCTGCACTGTCGACAGAAGGGCTTATTGATGACTGGCGGACACTGCGGGTTATCTACGATGCAGCGGATGTCGGCTTCCCAGGCCGCGATGGCCGCATAGTCCTCGGGCAGCAGCTCTACCTTTTGGGTCTGGCGCAGGCGCGGATACTCCAGCAGGCCGGTGGCGCCGGGCGCGCCGTGCTGCTCCAGCAGCCAGAGGTAGTATTTTACCTGGGCCACGTGAGCTTGCTCGGCTTTGTTGCCCCGCTTTATTTCGTGGACTACTTTGGTTTTAGGGTCGTAGAAGTCGATTTTGCTGCCGCCCAGCATGATTTCGCGGTTGCGGTCGGCCCGTTGGGGGTAGGCCGTTTCGTGCAGCAGCTTGCCATCCTGCACAGCGTCAGAGAAAAACTCCATGCGCACTTCGTGCGCGTGCAGCCACAGCTCGCGGTGACAAATGTGGTATAGATTGACGAGCGTGGCGGTGATGGGGCGCATAAAAATAGCCTTACCAGATGTCGGAGGAGAACGTGGCGGTGGGCAGCAAGCCCTCTTCGTAGCTATAGTACTTGGCCGGTTCGTGGAGGTACACGAAGCCGTAGTTGTGCCAGTCCTGGCCGGGCGTAGCCCCGCGCATCTGCTGGGCCAGCTGTGGGTAAACTGAAATCGTGAACTTGCTCATAATCGACTGCAAGCGCTGCCGGGCTTCCCGGTCGCGAATGAAGTCGCCGGACTTGTTTTTCAGCGTTGCTAGGTACCATTCAAAAACGCGCTGGCCGTCAATGGCCTGGGTTTTTTCTAGCCCTGGGTTTACCCCGGCAGCTTGTAGCAGTTCATGCTCTTTGTTGGTAAAGTGCCGTCCGTCGATAGTAAGCGGAATAAAGACGGATTCTGTGTCGTTATCAATGAGCTGAAACTGGCGGTCAATGGCCTCGTAGTCCAGTAGCCGTACCAGTTCCTGGTAGCGGCCGAAGCTGTCGGTCACTAGGCCTTCCTTGCTATTGAGTAGGTCAATTACTTGGTCGTAGAGGTAGTTAAAATCCTTTTCGCGCAGGATGCGCTTGTAGTCGGGGGGTGCGAGCTTGCGGGCGACTTTGAGCCGTAGGTCGGGCCCGTAAATGCCCGCTTCTGAATCCAGGTCGAACAAATAAACCGGTGCGGGCAGGCGAGTGGCGTTGCGGTTGACGCGGCCGGCCAGCTGCTCATCCGAATCGAGCAGCGACCGGTCTTTAAAGCCCACGTCCATGTCGATGTCCACGCCGGCTTCCACTACTTGCGTGCATATCAGCAGTATGCGCGGGTTGGCCGTGCGGGTATCGGCGGCTTTTAGCCACTGCACCACCTCGCGCCGCCGGGGCTCCAGAATAGTGCCGCTGAGTATCCGCAATTGGTAGCCCATTAGTATCGGGTGCTCCCGCGCGGCCTCAGCAAAACCTGCCGCCGACTTCTTGGTGATAAACTCGATAATGCCGGCTACCCGGTCTTCGTTGCCCGTGGCAAATTCTTCGCAGCGAGCCGCGACGGTATCGGCTAGCTCTTGCAGCACGGCCCGGCGCTCGGCCTCATCCAGGGGCTTGGCGGCGTAGCGGGCGCGCCAGTCGTTGCCAAGTAGCTCAAAGTCAAACTTAATGCGCCCGGCAAAATTGGCGTTCTGAAAATAGCGGCTCGCCTCGGCCACCAGCGGCACTACCTCCGGCGCGGTGGCCTCGCGGGTGAGGGCGTGGAGCTTGGGCAACGTGGCCGACATCACGACCACCCGAATATTAAACTGCCGGGCATAGTGTAGCAGAAAGTAATTTACATGGTCCCAGAGGATGGGGTTGTAGCTCTGTACCTCATCCAGAATAATGACCGAATTGGCCAGCCGGTGCAGCAAGTAGTTGGCTTCCTTGCGGTTGCTTTTTAGCACATCGAAAAAGCGCACGTGCGAGAGCAGCGTGATAGGATATTGCACAAACAGGTTATCGACGTGGTTGTGCCAGGCCGGGCCGTAGCTGCCTTCGTCGCCGGGCGCGGGCCGGGTGGCGTACTCGGCCTTGCTGTGCAGCTGCACAAGCTGCGCATCGGTGAGCCCCAGCTTGTGCTTGATGTCGTCGTAGGTCTGGGTGATGAGCGTGGTAAACGGAAACACGTAAAACACCTTGCCCAGCCGCTCATCGTGGTTGAGCAGCTCCAGCGCCACTGCCAGCGAGAGGTTGGTTTTGCCCGCCCCAGTCGGGGCTTCCAGGTAGTAGAGCGGCTTGTCGGGCTGTCGGCGCACGGCACGCACCACTCCGGCCAGCAGCTTTTGCCGCAGGGTATTCAGGTTGTCCTTGCTGCGCTCCTGCACCTGCGCCCAAGGCAGGTCGGCGCACTGGTCGGGGGCAGTCAGGGCATCCCGGTTGTAGTCGAAGCTGCGAAAGCGGGCGCTGAACGCCGCCTTGTCGGCTGCCGACAAAATGCCCAGCGTGGGCGCGTCGAGGCGGGTGTAATCACCGCCGGTTTGCATGTAGCCCAGCGTGGCCAGGTAGTCGCTGGCCGTGAGCAGCGAAAAGCAGAGCTTGAGTAGGGCGAAGCGGGCAAAACCCTCCGGTGTGTTCCCCTTTTTAGTCTGGTAAAACTCCTGATTATACGCATCCTTCTCGACGGTCACCGTGAGCGCGTCGGCCACCAGTGGCAGCTTGAGTTTGGCTAGGTACATAGCCAGCCGGCTGTATTTCTCTGGTACAAAGTCGCGCCGAAATAGCTTGGGCGAATGGTGATTAAGAATAATATCGGCAAAGTCGAGTGTTAGCGCGGTCAGCTTGTCGGCGGGCACGTCATCAAGGGCGGCGGCGTCAAGTTGGTGTAGCGCATAGTGCAGCCACAAAAACGCCCCTAAGCCACTGTGCTCGGAGTCGATACCATTCGCTACCGGGCGGCTAAACCGGCCATTTTGCAGGTGCGCCTGGTAGTTCTCGTTCACCTTCCCGAAGTCATGAAAGGCTACCGCGGCCAAAAAGCCCGTCTTGATAAAGTTGCCGGCCCAGGTAGCATCCTCCGCCTTCACCGCTGGCAAGAGCGTCGTAAGCAGCCCGTCAATAATAGGCTCCAGCCCGTGGGCCTGCACTAGGCCCAAGCAGGTGCTATTTACGCGGTCGATGTGCTCCTGCAACAGTTCGGGCAGCTGGCCGGCTGCCGCCTGGGGGCCGGGAGTATGGCCCCAATAGTGGGCGGCGTCGGGTAGGTGGTCGGCCAGCCGGGGCAGCGTGGCCAGTAGCTCCCTAAAAGACTTGAATGACATGGTTTTCAGCAGAATTAGCCGGGTTGCGAGCGTGCAGTAAATCCGTCAGGCCCTGGTCGGGCTCTAGCTCAAAGTCTGTCAGCATAAACTCGGCTAGCTGGTACTGTTCCTCCTTACCCATTTTTTGAAAGCCTAGCGGGAGGCGCTCAAAATACAGAAACGTGCCCAGCTTGCCGCCGGACCGCCGGCCACCCTCAGTTTTGCGGGCTACCTGTTCAGCGTTGGGTTTTTGGAAGACGCTGCTCATCCGGAAAAAGCCGGTTGGGTTCGCTGGCTCCCAGTCCCACTCCCGCACATTTTCCCACCACAGCGGAAACTCGTTTTTGCCGAGGTAAGGCACAAACTCGGCCTGCTGCGTTTGCAGGCGTAGCAGCAGGTCGGCCTGCGTGTCGTCGGCATCGTCGAGCAGCAGCCAAGTGCGATAGGCCGGGCCGATAAGCGTTTGCTCGCTCACAATCAGCGTCGAGCCATCGTTGGCGTAGCCCACGGTGTTGGTATACTTGATGACGGCCTTGCGAAAATTGCCCCGGTCGCTGCCGTGCTGGCTGGCGGCCGGGCCGGCAACGGGCAGCGCGGTGGCTTCGAGCGGGGCAATGGCTACGCGCACCCCGGCGAGCTTGCGCCGGTATTCGAGAATGCGCTCGGGGCGCATGTAGTCGGGGCGGCCGTAGCCACCCAGCCCCGCCACCGCCCCCAAAATGCCCAGCAAAGCGGGCTTGTGCAGGAGGTTGTAGGTCAAGTAGATGCCTTCGTTGACATCCGGTTTTTTCAGGAAGCCGAAGGTGGCCCGCCAGTCCACGGAAATGAGGCGCTGCATCCGCTTACAGCTGGTTGCCCGTGAGCAAGTGGCCGTGCTGGGCACCCTCGGGGGCGTCCACGAGCTCGGTTTGCTCGGGCAGGTAGTAGAGCTCGATGGCCGCCACCTCGCTGGCTACGTGGGCCAGCAGGTCACGCACGGGGCCCAGGTCCACGCGGGCCTTGCCGCCGATGGGCCGGCTCACACGCACCATCTCCACGAAGGAGGGCAGCACCAGCTTCGACTCGTCTTTGAGGCGTACCCACAGCAGCAGCTCGTTTTCCGAGCCGGCCTTCGAGGCCGAATCCAGGTACGTGACGCCTACGCGCAGGGCCTCCTTCAGGCGGTCGGCGTCCTGCTGCGTGAGGCCCGCCGCTTCGGCCGAATCGGTGGCCAGTACGGAGGTCAGGTCGGCCAGATTTTTTGGGTTCACCGAGAAATGGTACACATAGTGACCCTCGCGCAGCTTGCTCTGCCGGCCCAGCGTGCTTTGCGCCGCCTCTTTCTCCTCGCCCGAGTCAGTGCTGAACGGGGCGCTGATTTGTTCGGAATAAATGTCGCCGGTGGGCTGCTCACCCACGAAAAACTGGTTCAGCCCGTGGGTAAACTGCACCGGCCCGTGAATCGAGAGGTTGACCGTAAACTTCCCCTTCTTGGCGGCAAACGTGCTGCCAAACAGCCGCACGTCCTGCATCCCCAGCAGGTTGCGAAGCACTAGCTTTTTATCGGTCGAGTCGGCCTCAAAGCCCTTGCCCGCCGCCTTGGTCAGGTACGAGTACGTGTCGGCCAGCGTCAGCGGGTTCATGTTGTCGTTGATGCGCTTGAAATACAGAATGCCGTCCTGCGGGTATGTATTCTTTAGGTAGCGCCGCACGGTGTGCTTCAGGGCCTTGTCGGTGGCGTACACGCGGCCGTCGGGCAGGGTGCGCGGCTGGTGCGCAAAGTCGGCGTTGAAATTGGAGTTGATGGCTTTAACAATGGCGCAGCCATACACGCGGGCAGTAAAAGAAACGGACATGGTTGAAAATTAAGCGTTTGGTTCAGCAGTAGGGGTAGCGGCAGCTTCCTTTTCTTTCTTCTCGTAAATCAGCGACTTCGAAAAATAGCCCGCCAGAATGTGCGGCATCAGGTCTTTCACATTGCCCGCGTAGTCGTATTCCATCACGTCGGCGCACAGCTTTTCGAAGCGCCCTTGCCCAAAGCCGATTTCGTGCTTGTAGGCGTTGAAGGCGTTGGCAATGGCCTTGCGAAACTCGCCTACCCCGCTTTTTTGTAGAAACGGCTCCAGCAGGCCGTGGCTGGGGTTATCGGCCTGGCTTTTGGAAAACAGAAAATAAATGACCTGCCCCGCCGCAAAGCCAAACTCGGCGTCGGTGGCTACGTGGGGGGCGGTGGGGGCATTGGCCACGGTGCGGATTCGCTCGCGCAGCCCCTCAATCTGGTTGGGCATGTCGGTGGGGGTAGGGGTGGAAGGGTTGAAAAAGTCCCACAGGCTGAACCAGCGGTTCAGCTTCTGCCGGATGTTGAGTTCCTTAGTGTGGCGGCGCTGGCTGGCGTCCCATACGTCGTGGCGCAGGTCGTCGAGCAGCAGCTCGCGCACCAGCCGGTGAAACATCTCCGAGGTCACGGCCTGCCGCCGCGATTTATAGAGGTAGTCGTACCAGGCCCCCCGGTAGCGCATAATGGCCTCGTAGAGCACCGGCGTTTGGTACTTGGGGTCAAAATCGAGGTCGTCGAAGTAGCGGTAGCGCATAGTATCGCCGGCCTGCATCACCAGCTGGTTGCTGAACAGCGGCTGCAGCAGTGCCTTTTCCAAAGCAAAAACGTTGGTTAGCCGCTGCACCTTCTCCACCACGAATAGCGGCTGAATGGTCGCCGCCAGCTCGTAGCGAAACGCCGACACGTAGTCCACATCCCGAATGTCGCCGCCCAGAATGTAGAACAGGTAGTAGTTGCCTACGTCCTGCGGGCGCTGCTCGCACAGGGTCCGCATCAGCTCGTGAAAGCCCGCTGGCCGGGCACCTTCCTGCCGCACGGTGCTGACCTGCAACAGGTTCAGCTCCTGCTGGTCAATAAAAACCGGCAGCGGATTGGTGCTAAAAGCCCCGTTGCGCCGCAGCTGGTTGAAGAGGTGCAGCGCCTGGGCATCGGCCTGCGAAATCCGGCTGCCGATGCTGAAGGAAGCCGTCTGGTGCTGGAGGTAGGGCTTCTTGCTATTGTCGCCGTTGTAAAAGTTGCTCAGGCCATAGGTCTGCTGGTCCGCTCCCTTCACGTTGTAGTCGTTCTTGTTAAACAGGCTGTCGGCCTGGTAATTCTGGTTGAGCGCCTCGAACTCCGCCGCCGAAAACGCCGCCGCATAAACGACCACGTAGTCGGCCGGCTTTAGTTTCTCATACTCGGGCAGTTCGGCCAGATATCCCGGCAGGTGCTGGCAGAACTGCTCGAAGGCGGCCACCTGTGCCCGTTGCCCCGGCGTGTGGTCGGCGCGGCATTTTTTCAGGGCTTCGCGGAAATAGCGGCCCACGTGCGCCGGAAAATCTGCCATCCAGGACTTGTCCAGCAATACCTGCTTCTTGAGCTTAAACGCGTAGGGCGAAGCCGAATGAATTTTCTTGTCGGCAATGGCTTTATTGGAGTCCACGTACTCGATATGCATGGCCCGCGGTAGTATTTCCTGTTGCAGCAGCGGGGACAAGTCCGGTAGCTGCCCCTTCTTTTTGGGGTTGCGGAACACATCGCTTTTTACAACCGCCGCCTCGTTTTCGGGCAACTCTACCAGCAGATGTAACCCTTCTACTGGGAGCACATAGTTCTCTAGCGCGATGGCTTTGCCAATAACGCCTGTATAGTAAGTCAGTTCTTGAATCACGGATGTGCGCCGAAAAAGAATGATACAAATGTACTCAAGTGAGTCATAAAGCTAAGTGTGCTTCATGATTTAACTTTGATTTCGAATTTTCAGTGTAATCTTTGTAATGCGAAAGGCTGGAATTGAAATAGTGATTCATAAAAGCTTAGTCGGACTATTCCTTTTGTAGCCCGTGGGTACTGCTACACCCACGGGCTTTTTCGAATGCATTCCCGCTTGTGCCATAATCTATGGAACCGCTTGATTTTTCGACTCATATCAACATCAGCCGCGTTCAATCAAAAATGCAGGAGCGGCGTATTAGGATGAAAAGTTTGCCTGATGTGCAGCATAACCCACGCACCGTTTGGTTGCCGTCGGGTACCTTGATAGGCTATCCCGAAGTCTTTTCTTTTATCGGATTTGACACCCAAATGAAGCCTCTGTTTGTAGCTTTGACGTATGTCGAAAGTCAATTTTTCGCCCTCGATGTCAGACTCGCCACAGAATCCGAGCTTGCCCGCTACTGGTGCGCCGGGCAGCTTCCGCAATCCGTTTGAGGAACTGGACCCGGCGGAGGTATGGCGTGAACTGCTCGAAAATGTCGGGCCGCCCATCAGTCGGGAGGAAGCCATGCGGCGGATGGTTGAGGGGGATAAAGAGCGTAAGGCAGAGCAGTAAAGGGCCGGCATAGCCGAATAGGGGCTCAGAGTACCAGGGAGGAGTTATCTTTAGTGAGGAAGCACGGGCAGGCGTTGAGTTGAGGCGGTTAGGGTTGACCTGGGAAAATCCTACACTGTGGGGGTGCACTCATTGCGCCCGAATAAAACGGAAGCAAGAAAATGCGGGTACTGCGACTACGCTCCAGGTACGGGCGAACCTGCCTTTAACTACGGCTCAGCCACGGAAGAGGGGCGATTGCACATTGCGGGGAAGTATAATAGAGATAAGTTTTGCTTAGTCTCAGAAAAATACAAAAATGAGTTAAGGCCCTAGAAGTCGCTAAACCGTCCCAGCACGGCTTTTTTTAGGTCCTCACACCAGTGCCCCGCACCCTATCCCCGTCGAGTGCCCCACGCCGACCTCCCAGGCAAACTGAATCTGCTCAGCGCTCCCGCTTACCAGCACCGGGCAGATGCTACCGCGGCACTGCACCTGCTTGTACTGAAAGAGCTTGCTTTTGGCAGTAGCCACAAAGGCGGGGTCGAAGCGCACGACGGCGCCGGTGTCGGCTAGGCCTGCCTGCCGAAGCTTGCGTTGCAGGGTGACCGTGAGCAGCTCATCGGCCAGGGGGTGGCCGGGCAGCAGGTGGTCGGCGGGCGCGCCGAGCTGGGCTTCGGCCGGCAAGTACTTGATAAATACGGGGCTGGCGACGCGAAACGGCTGCTCGCCGGCGGCGAAGTCGGGCGCGGCCTGCATCCGCACGTCGCGCACGGTGAGGCCCAGGCCAAGGTCGGCGCTGCGGACCACGCCGCCCACGAGCCGGTGAATCAATTCGGGGTCGGGGGCGCTGATAAACCAGTGGGCCCCTTCCGCGAAGCGGATGCCGCCGTGCCCGGCCCGGCCGCCGCGCAGCCAAGCGTAGGAATAGAGCGAAAGCCCGTCGTGCAGCGTGGCATCATGGCCGGCCCAGCGGTGGAAAGCGCTTTTCAGTTCGGGCAGGTAGTCAAAGGGAACAGTCTTGGTCGCTTCCAGGTAAAGATGCAGGCGCATGGGTACTAATTAACTTAGGCTGGCGGGTAGAATTTTGCTAACTGCAGTAGAGGTGCAAAGGAAAGAAAAATAGTTGTTTATGCAAGCTGCATTTCAAAAATATTTTTATCCGCTAATTACCAGGTGCCTACCCCGTAGGGTTCAGTTAAAATGGCCTAATCAAAAAGTTGCTTTGCTGAGAAGGTAGATATCTATGATATAAGTAGTTAATCAAAATATTTCTACTTATTTCAGCGCCGTAAACAGCAATGTGCAGCCACTAAGCCAGCTTTAGCTACGAGCTGCGTAGGCATGAGGAATAGTCAGTTAGCGAGCATAGAATTACTAGCCAATAAAAAAGGCACCTTCCCCCGAAGGAAAAGATGCCTTTTTACGAACGGGAGCCCCCAGTCGGACTCGAACCAACGACCCTCTGATTACAAGTCAGAAGCTCTACCAACTGAGCTATGGAGGCTTAATCGTGGGGCAAAAGTAAGCTCAAAAATGCTGGCCGGCAAACGGGGCGGTCAATAAAAAAGGGCCGTGCCACCTGGCACGGCCCTTTTTGCAAGCTAATCAAGAAGTTAGCTACGCAGCTGCTTGAGCTGCTTCTTAAGTTTCTCGATGCGCAGGCGGGCTTCGCCCATGCGGCCCTGGTACTCCTGACGCAGCTGGTCAGCGTTTTTAGAGCGGGCGAAGAAGTCGAGGTTGGTTTGCAGGGTGGCCACGTCGTTTTCCAGCTCCTGGATTTCGCGGCGCAGGCCGGTTTCCTTGCGCGTAAACGCCTGCTGGCCCTGCGGGCGGGCCTTGAGGCGGGCTACTTCCAGCTGAAACAGCAAGTCCTCGCGGTCGGTGGGCGTGATGCCGGCCGTCTGGTCCAGGTACTTGCCCATGAGGGCCAGGAACTGCTCCTCGCCGCGGTCCGACGTGCCGGCGCCTTCGCCGTCCAGGGTCTGCCAGTCGGCGGCCAGGGCGCGGAAGCCTTCGAGTGTGCCGGGCTCGGCGGGCGAGAGGGCGGCCACTTGCTGGGCCACGGCATCGAGGCGGGCTACCTGCTCGGCGCTGGCGGCCGACTGGCGCTCCTCGCGGTGGCGGGTTTCCTGCTTGGGGCGCTCAAACACGCCGTCGCAGGCGGCGCGGAAGCGCTTCCAGATTTTGTCGGCCTGCTTTTCGGGCACGCGGCCCACGTCCTTCCATTCCTTCTGCACCCGGATGATGATGGTGCGGGCCTCGTCGAAGTCGGGCAGCTGCTGGGCCGCCTCGGCCTGCTCGATGAGGGCGTACTTGGCTTGCAGGTTGGTATTCTTCTCCGAGTCGAGGCTCTTGAAGAAATCGTTTTTGCGGTTGAAGAAGGCTTTGTAGGCGTTCCAGTACTGCTTGTTGAGGGCGTCGGCCTGGGCGCGGGGCACGGGGCCGGTGGCTTCCCACTCCTTCTTGATTTCCTGGAGCTCGTCGGTGCGCGAGCGCCACTCGTTCACGCGCTCGGTCGCAAACTCGGCGAAGGGCAGCACGCGCTCGAGCAGGGCCTGCTTGAGGGTCAGGTTTTCCTTTTCCTGGGCCGAGCGCACGTCCACAAACTCCTTGCGGCGCAGGTGCACGGCCTC
>CAXTFI010000153.1:0-12474 GCA_964243255.1 uncultured Hymenobacter sp. | reverse complement strand
CGCAGTGCCTCCAGGTGGTCGATAAAAGACATCTCCGCTTCGCCTTCGGCGGCGGCGCGGTTCTGTTGAAATTTTTGAGTGGGTGAGGCCAAAACCGCAGATTTAACTGATTTAACGGATTTCGCAGATACGCTTGGCTACGCCAAGCTGACTACGCTGAAAGTGCGCGTGCATAGGAACTGCAACACGCTTTTTTGGTGGCTGAACGAGATAGAACGAAAAAAGGAGGAACGCACTACTGATTAAAGCAGTAAAATCGACGTAGCCAGCGGGGCAGCCACCCTGCTAGCGTAAGCAGCTTGGCGCAGCCAAGCGTATCTGCGAAATCCGTTAAATCAGTTTGAATCGGCGGTCTGGAACAGTGGGTAGCCTTGCAGCCACTCGTTGACCTGGTGGCGCACGGCGGTGAGGCGGCTGGCGTCGGCGTGGTGGGTGAGGGCCTCGTCGATGAGCTCCACAATGCGCGTCATGTCGGCTTCGACCAGGCCGCGGGTAGTTACGGCCGCCGAGCCAATGCGGATGCCACTGGTCACGAAAGGCGACTTATCGTCGAAGGGCACCATGTTCTTGTTGATGGTGATGTCGGCCTGCACCAGGGTGTTCTCGGCCAGCTTGCCGGTGAGGCCCTTCGAGCGCAAGTCAATGAGCATCAGATGGTTGTCGGTGCCGCCCGAAATGATGTTGTAGCCCCGGCTCAGGAATTCCTTGGCCAGCGCCTGGGCATTCTTCTGCACCTGGTGCACATAGCGGGTGTAGCCCTCGCCCAGCGCCTCGCCAAAGGCAATGGCTTTGGCAGCAATCACGTGCTCGAGCGGCCCGCCCTGCGTGCCCGGAAACACGCCCGAGTCGAGCAGCGCCGACATGGGCCGGATGTCGCCCTTGGGCGTTTTCAGGCCAAAGGGGTTGTCGAAGTCCTGCCCCAGCATGATGAGGCCGCCGCGCGGGCCGCGCAGGGTTTTGTGCGTGGTGGTGGTTACGATGTGGCAGTGCTCAAACGGGTTGTTGAGCAAGCCCTTGGCAATGAGGCCGCTGGGGTGCGAAATGTCGGCCAGCAGCAGGGCGCCCACCTCATCGGCGGCGCGGCGCAGGGCGGCGTAGTTCCAGTCGCGCGAGTAGGCCGAGGCCCCGCAGATAATCATTTTGGGGCGCTCGCGGCGGGCGGTATCCACCACCTTATCCCAGTCGATGAGGCCGGTTTCCTTCTCCACCCCGTAGAAGCTGGGCTGATAGAGCTTGCCCGAAAAGTTGACCGATGAGCCGTGGGTGAGGTGGCCGCCGTGGCTGAGGTCGAAGCCCAGAATCTTGTCGCCGGGGTTAAGGCAGGCCAGCATCACGGCCGCGTTGGCCTGGGCGCCGGAGTGGGGCTGCACGTTGGCCCAGGCCACGCCAAACAGCTCCTTCACGCGGTCGATGGCCAGCTGCTCTACCTGGTCAACTATCTCGCAGCCACCATAGTAGCGCTTGCCAGGCAGGCCCTCGGCATACTTGTTGGTGAGCACCGAGCCCTGCGCCGCCATCACCTGGTCGGAAACGTAGTTTTCGGAAGCAATGAGTTCCAGGCCGTGGGTTTGGCGCTGGCGCTCCTGCGCAATGAGGTCGAAAACGGCCGTGTCGTACACGGCAGTCGGGGCGGCGGTGGGGGCAGTGGCTTGCATACCCCCAAAAGTACGACCGGGGTGCAGTAGTGCGTCCGGCTTGAGCCTGCCACTACCTACGTTGCGCGGTATACAACCCGCCGCTGACGTAGCTCAGTAAAACCAGACGGTGCGCTTAGGTTTTGCAGCAGCTCCGGTTTAGCCCGATGAGGTGGGCCGCAGCCTGGGGCCGGGTACCGGCGGCCCAGGCTGCAATAGGTGTCGACGTACTGCGCTGCTCGCTTTTCGCCATGCCACCTCGACCTACTGCCCGCAGTTACTTTCGGTTATATAGCTCCTCGTACCCATCGGGGCTCTCCTGGGCTAAACGCAAGTTTTTTTGCATTTCAAGTATCTTGTACTTGAAAATAAGGATGTGAAATCCTGTATCGGGAGGAGCCAGATAAAACCGGCGGGGAATAGTAACAATTAAGTGCTGTTGCCCATCAAAAATGCTCTTTTCCATACGCAGCTTGAACTTGACGGGAACTTCACACTTGTTATTAGTACATTCCACGAATGTGCTGTCGCGGTTAAATCGGTACGTGCGTTCATACTTAGTCGTAGCGGGAGTTTTCACGTCTTTCCCAGTGATTCCTCCCACGTCCGAAACCCATTGCCAGTCCCCAAAGATTTCGGCCGGCACTTCCCGGTCTTTTTTGCAGCTACTGGTTCCGGCCCACAGACATCCTGCTAGCAGAAAATTGCAGAACCGGGCGTAAGAACGAAGGCGATATCCTTTCATTTTGGCTGGCTCTGCTGATGAATACCCAAGTGTATTTTTCATAAAATTGCCCGTGAGCTGATTTTGAGTGAGCTTGTCGCTTTGTGAAGATAATATACTCATAAAGAATTGATTGCTTGATGCTTACCGAGATTATGACTCATTTTTGCTGCCCGTGTTTTGTGGCTGAGCTGGGTTGTTTTCGTCAAATCTCTCACGCAGAAGGTTGAGTACGGAAAAGGTATAGCTGCTACGCTATACCTTTTCCGTACTCAACCTTCTTTGGTTAATGCGTTATCTGAATGTGGTCGGTGTAAGAATCCTTGCCCTTGCCTATGCGCAGATTGTAGAGGCCGTTTGGCAGGTCGCGTATATCGAGCACGGCCTTGCCCCTGTCGCTCTTTTTAGCCTTGACCTTCTTACCATAAGTGTCGTAGAGCTCTGCCTCGAACGGGGCCGCGGTAGCTGGTGCGGCGGGGTCAGCAGTTTGGTCTGACACGGCCAGCTCGTTGCCAGCCGGGTTTGGCGCAACGGCGTAGGCATACCCAGTGGGAACAAATATCCAGTAGCCCGAGGAGCCGCACGCCGAACCAGTTGCCGTGGCGTAGACCTTAAACCCGTTTTGCACCGAGGTTGGAATAGTGAAGCTGGTGGTATTGCTGCTGCTGCTGAGGTATATGTTCGGGTTATCGCACGTAAACGTGAAGTTATAGGGTTGACTCAAAGAAACTTGGACGTAAACCGAGTTCCCATTTCGCTGAATGAAGTTTGTGCCCTGTAGGGTATAGCTGGAGGTGTTGTACCGGTAGGTGCCGGTAGGGGTAGCGTCCCCGACTGCTACCGTTTTGGTGGTGGAGGCCCCGCACAGGGTGGCCGTAATAGTGCCCGTGCCCTGGGCGCCGGCGGCCCCGGCAGTAGAGAATTGAGTGCCCGAACCGGAAGTAACCGTGAACAGGTTGGCCGGGGAGGCAGTCCAGACGGTGTTGGCCGAGTTCGTCTGGTACGTGCCCGTTGACGAGCTGCACACCTGGTCTGGGCCAGTAATGGTGGGAACTGGTGCGGCCGCACCAACCCCAACGGCGTACCAGGCATTGGTGACGGCGGTTACCTCCGCCGAGCAGCTGCCAAATATGTCTGTCGCGGCCTGGATGGTATAAGTGCGGGCATCGGCGTATTGGTTGTTGGCAGTCATATAGACTGATTCGGCCCGGTACGCAATGCGCGCCGCCGAGCTAATACCAATGCTGGCCACCGAGTAGGCCTTGCCTCCCTCATTAGTGCCGTTTTCGCCTTGGCTCAGGATGTAAAACCAATGGTTGATAACCCCCGAGTTCGTGTGCACGCCACCATTGTCACCGCTGCCCGTGTACCAGTTCGCGCCGCGGTAGTAGCCGGGCTGGCCCAGCGACCTGGGATTGCTCATCGAACGCAGGGCTGTGCCGGACTTCACAATTTCTTCCCCAATTAGCCAGGTTGATTTGGTCAGCCCCAGGGCCGCCGTGGTATACTGCTCAATGCACGCGCCCCAAATGTCCGAAAACCCTTCGTTCAGGGCCCCCGACTCTCCTTGGTACACCAGCCCGGCGGTGGCCTGGCACACCCCGTGCCCGATTTCGTGGCCGGCTACGTCGAGCGAGGTGAGGGGCTTGAAGGTGGTAGAGCCGTCGCCGTAAACCATTTGAGCACCGTCCCAAAAGGCGTTATCGTACCCTTGGCCGTAGTGCACATAACTCCGCAGCTTACCACCCGCATTGTCCCAGCTAGTGCGGCCGTGCACGTTTTTCCAGTAATCGTAGGTGCTTTCGGCGCCAAAGTGGGCATCGCCGGCGGCATTGTCGTAGTTGGCATTATCGTATTCGGCCGCCGTCCAGTCGTTGTCGACGTCAACAAAGTCAACGGCAGCGGAAAGATTAGTACCCCGCAACAGATTGTAGGTTTCGACGCCGTTGCCCCGGTTAGTTTCCCGCAGGCGGTAGCCGCCCCCTGGGTTGGCTTGCGTTTCTATGTTGCGGGTGCTGCTGTAGCGCGTGGCAAAGGGTGCTGCGTGCTTCAGAATGGCGTCGCGTAAAACCAGGCTGCCGGTTGCCGCATCTACGTAGAGATAGGCACGGCTCAGCGGCTCTTGCGCGTAGATGTCGAATTTCCAAGCCAGGGTTGGCTGGCCGGCCGCATTAGTGAGAACAACCAATTCGCCTTTGGGCAGGTAAGTGGCACTGGCATTGTTTTCCCGTTGCTTCAGTCCCGTCTCTTCTTCGGGCACCTGCCACATGTAGCGCTTGGCGCCAACGATAGCCAGCGCCCGCTCCAGGGCAGCCTTGGCCGCCAGCTGGGGCAACACGTCCAGCTGGCCAATGTGGCTTACGCGCCCCGTCAGGCTTTCAATCTTGCCCGCCTTCGTATGAACTGAGTAAACAGCGTGTTCTACTTTAATTCCCCGGTAATATTGCTGGTACTTCTCGTGCGTCATGCCTAAGTCGTCGGCTTCCGTTTTTATGCTAACCATCTCCTCCTCTTTGGCGAGCTTCAACTGCTCGCGTAGCGCTTTAGAGGCCTCAGCAGCGGCGTAATGAGCACTGCCCGGCCCGAAGGTGATGAGGGTAGGTGACCCGTCGGGAGCTACCTCTTTTTGCAGCACCCGACTTTCTGGTGTCGGTGTTTGGGCTTGAGCTGTGAGGGCCATGCTTACCAGCAAAGCCAACAGAGTGTAGGATTTGGACATGAACTGAGAACGGTTGGTGAGAGATGTAGCACTAGCAGCGAATACCTATAACCCCGGCGGATACGGCGCCTTGCGGCAGGCTATATCCTTTCAGCGTTCGGTACTGCTGCATCGACTTGCGCAAACGTATCCCTCGTTCTCAGCCCCTTAAAAATTAGGTACACCAACGCACCGTTGTTAAGGACCAACCCTCAGTAAGCGCTAAAAAATGATGGGCATGAGCCCACCACTGCGCGCCGCGCTACCAAAGCCTGCTACGCAGGAGCCCCGACGTGATGCCGCCTGCGCCGCTCAGGTATCTCGCGGCGGGGCCGGTTGGCTCAGCGCTTGGCAATAGCGTAAGGCTCCTCGCGGTTTTCAGCCAGGTGCAGCGCCCAGGTGTCGAGGTTGAGGGCAGCCAGGTGGCGCAGCTCGGGGTTGTGGCGGTACACGCCGCCCGTATCGAGGCCGATGGCCCCGGCGCGGGCCGCCACCCGCGCCTGCACCGTGGCTACGGGCGTGGGCACGTGGCCGTGCAGCAGCCGCTTGC
The DNA here is from genome assembly GCA_964243255.1 of uncultured Hymenobacter sp. Classification (GTDB taxonomy): domain Bacteria; phylum Bacteroidota; class Bacteroidia; order Cytophagales; family Hymenobacteraceae; genus Hymenobacter. The sequence continues at coordinate 6,868 of CAXTFI010000153.1, read as the reverse complement.
CGCCCAGCCGCGACGGGTCAAGCACGAACTCCTTGGTATACAGCATGCTATGCGCGTCGCGCCGCATCTCGGCCGGCGGCAGGGCAAAGTTGTAGCCCGCGTGCACCAGCACAAAATCGGGTAGCTCCAGCGCCAGCGGCAGGGCGGCCAGCCACGCCACGTACCGGGCCGCAATGTCGGCGGGCCGCGTCACCCCGAAGCTAGCCAGCGTCATGGCGCGTTCAGCCTCCGATTTCCACATGTTATTGGCATTGGGCTCGCCGTGGATGGTGGCGAGTAGCTCCTGCTCGTGGTTGCCGCGCAGGCAATGCGCCTGGTAGCCAGCGGCTTGCAGCTGCATGAGGTAGTCGAGCACGCCGGCGCTATCGGGGCCTTTGTTCACGTAGTCGCCCAGCAGGTAGAGGTGGTCGGTGGGGCGCAAACGCAGCTCTTCCTCCACCAGGTAGCGAAAGGTGCGCAGGCAGCCGTGCAGGTCGGTAGCGGCAAAGCGACGGGGCATAATACTTAACTGATGCTAGCTTATGAAAAAAGCCCCGGCCAAAGGCGCGGGGCTGTTAATTCGTTCAGGAGCAAGGGCTTAGGCGTAGCTGCCTTTGCCGTTGTCGGGCTTGTTGTGGCCCCGGTTGGGGTGCGTGGTACCGGCATCCTCGGCTTCGTCGGCCAGGCGCTCTTCGGTAGCTTCGTCGAGGTCGCCGGCGGGCAGCGCATCGGCCTTGGGGTGCTCGGGCATCCCAGCCTCATTCTTGTTGGTCTGCGACTGCTGGTTTTGCTCTGTGTGGTGGGTAGACATAGAAGAAAAAACTAAGTACAATACAAGAAAAAGTAATCTCCGAACGGCCTAAGCTGGCTTAGCGGTTGGGGTGCGTTACGGGGGCGTCCTGCGCATCCTCTTGCAGGCGCTTTTCGGTTTTTTCGTCGCGCTGCACATCGTTGTCTTCGCCGGTGCCGGCGGCTTGCTTCGCTACGTTGGGGCCGCCCTGGTGCGATTCGCCCTGCTTGCTCGATTTATGGTCTGCCATGATGTTGGGAAATTATGAGGTAAGAATCAGGAATTATGAGTTAAAAACCGATGTCCAGACCCGAGTCCTGGGCACCGGGGTCAGTCAGTTCGGCGTTGGTATCGGTGCCCGTAACGGGCTTTTGAGTTTTGGGAGCCATTTGGCCCATGCCCACGCCCGAGTCGGCGTCTTCCATTTCGTCGGGGCCTTTGCGCAGGTCGTCGGCGTCGAGCTCATCAACGGGGCCGCGCTGGGGGCGGCGGCCGTTTTCTTCGCGCTCATCGTCGGGGCTGGGCAGGTCCTGGTCGGGGCGCTGGTCGGCACCCTGCTCAGCGGTACGCATGTTGTCGCCGGGTTGCTGCGGGCTTTCGGCGTCAGAGTTCATCGAAAGCGAGGTTTCGCCATCGCCGCTGGTCGTGCCAAAACCCTGCTTGCCGTCACGGTTGCCAAAGCCGCCGCGGGCCGCCTCATTTTTGGGCGGGTCGGCATTCGGAATGTGCAGGCCGGCGGCAAATTCTTCTGCGGACGTATCGTCGTTGATAACGCGAATGGGCCGGTTAGTGGGGTCAACTGACATAAAGGGAGAAAGCTAAGCGAGTGGTAGGGGGGTTTACTAGGGTTTGCCCGTTTGGGTTATAACCCCGACCGGTAGCGCGCTACGGCCTCCCTACCTTTGCCCCATGCCCGAAGCCGCCGCCCTCACCCTTGTGCCCACGCCCATCGGCAACCTCGAAGACATCACGCTGCGGGCCATCCGCACGCTGCGCGAGGTAGACCTGGTGCTCTGCGAAGACACCCGCACCAGCGGCCGCCTGCTACAGCACCTGGAGCTTAAAAAGCCCCTGCAAGCCTACCACCTGCACAACGAGCACCAGGTGGTGCCCCGCCTGCTCGAGCGCCTGGCCAAGGGCGAGCGCATGGCCCTGGTCAGCGACGCCGGCACGCCCGGCATCTCCGACCCCGGCTTTTTGCTGGTGCGCGAGTGCCTGGCCCAGGGCCTGCGCGTAGAGTGCCTGCCCGGCCCCACGGCCCTGGTGCCGGCCCTGCTCAAGTCGGGCTTCGGGGCCGAGCGGTTTGCGTTCGAAGGGTTTTTGCCGGTGAAAAAGGGCCGCCAAACCCGCCTGCAAGAGTTGGCCCGCGAAACCCGGACGCTCATCTTCTACGAGTCGCCGCACCGCATTGTCAAAACGCTCACGCAGCTGGCCGAGGTGTTTGGGCCGGCGCGCCTGGGCAGCGTCAGCCGCGAGCTCACCAAGCTGTTTGAAGAAACCCTCACCGCCCCGCTCGGCGAGCTGGCCGCCACCCTGGCCGCCCGCCCCGCCATCAAGGGCGAAATTGTACTGGTAGTAGAAGGAGCTAAACATGAGCGACTGGAACGCAGCAAATACGCCACCCGCGACGACGAAACCGATGATAACGACGAAGCCAACGACGACGACCTCGCCGCCGACGATTAGCGAGCCGGCGCGCGGCTTCTGGCAGCGCCCGGCGGTGCTGGTGCTGCTGGGCGCGCTGCTGCTGAGCAGCGGCTGGCCGCCCTACCCGTCGGCCCCGCTGGCGCTGCTGCTGTTTGTGGGCTGGGTGCCCTACCTGCTGCTCGAGCGGCAGCTCACGCTGGCCGGGGCCCGCAAGCGGCGCGTGTTTGCCAGCACCTACCTGCTGCTGCTGGGCTGGAACGCCCTCACTACCTGGTGGGTAAGCTACTCGTCGCTGCCCGCCGGCATTGCGGCCGTGGTACTCAATGCGCTGCTTATGTGCCTGCCGCTCATGGCCTTCCGGCAGACTAAAAAGCGCTTCGGCAATCGCCTGGGCTACTTGTCGCTGCCCATCTACTGGATTGCCTTCGAGCAGCTGCACCTGCACTGGGACCTCACCTGGCCCTGGCTCACGCTGGGCAACGGCTTTGCGGCGGCCCCGCAGTGGGTGCAGTGGTACGAGTACACGGGCTTTCTGGGCGGCTCGGTGTGGGTGTGGGCAGCTAACTTCCTGGTATTCTGGGCTGGCTGGGGGCACCAGGGAGTGTCCTTTTGGGCGATTAGCGGCCCGCGTCGCTGGCGCTGGGCCCTACCGCTGGTGGCTGTTTGGCTACCCATTGCGATTTCGTGTACTATTGGCCACAGCTACCAGGAAAAAGGCCCCACCACCGAGGTAGTAGTCGTGCAGCCCAACTTCGACCCCTACGTGGAGAAGTTTGAAGGCGGCCCCCAGTTCATTCCTGCCGATGAGCAGCTAACCCGCATGTTGCGCCTATCTACCCAGCACCTCACGCCCGCCACGCGGCTGATAATCTGGCCCGAAACGGCTCTGGAAGAAGCCATTTGGGAAAACACGCTGGAGAGCAACCCCAAAATCCGCCGCATCCGCGCGTGGCTGGCGCGGCACCCCGGCGTGGCGCTGCTCACGGGCGTTACCACCATTAATTCTTACCCTAGTAAGGAAGCGGCCACCGCCACCGCCCGCTACCGCGATGATGTGGGCTACTACGACGTGAACAACGCTGCCGGCTACTTCGCCAGTGCCAGCGCGCCGCTGGCCATTTACCACAAGTCGCGGTTGGTGCCTGGGGTCGAAAAAATCCCGCCTGTTCTCAGTAGCGTGCTCAGCAACATTGACTTAGGTGGTTTCGTGGGTTCCTACGGCAGCCAGGCCGAGCGCACGGTGTTTGCGGCCCCGGCCCACGCGCCGGCTTTGCGCCCGGCGCCCCTCATCTGCTACGAGTCCATCTACGGCGATTTCGTGAGCGAGTATGCGCACAATGGCGCTACGCTGCTGACCCTGAGCACCAACGACGCCTGGTGGCTCGACTCGCCTGGCTACCGGCAGCTGCTGCGCTACGGCAGCCTGCGCTGCATCGAAACCCGCCGCGACCTGGCCCGCTCGGCCAACACGGGCTTTACCGGCTTCATCAACCAGAAGGGCGAAATCACGCAGCTCGAGCCTGCCTGGATTGCCACCGCCAGCCGCGGTACCGTGCACCTGAACAATGAGGTAACTTTTTATGCACGTTTTGGCGAGCTTATCGGCCGCGCCGCGCAGCTGCTGGCCGTGCTGGGCATAGTGGCCGTGGTAGCCTGGATGCTGCGTGCCCGCGCGTTGAATCGTTGAGTACTTGATTTTTATCCCAAACGCGGACTGCAAAGTCCGCGCTACTTTTTTTATGACTCCCCCCGACCTGCTTCAACTCTCGCATTCAGTTGCCGCCCTTTGCCGCCAGGCGGGCGGATTTATTCGCCAGGAAGTCAGCAACTTCGACCAAACCAAAATCGTGACCAAGGGCCTGCACGACCTGGTTTCCTACGTGGACAAGGAGTCGGAGAAAATGCTGGTGGCCGGCTTGCAGCAACTCTTTCCTGAAGCTGGCTTCGTGACCGAAGAAGGCACCGTGGCCAACACCGACGCCAGCCAAACCGAGTACCGCTGGATAATTGACCCGCTCGACGGCACCACCAACTTCATTCATGGCCTGCCGTGCTTCGCGGTGAGCGTGGCCCTGGCACGCGGCCACGAGCCAGTGCTGGGCGTGGTTTACGAGGTGAGCCGCGACGAATGCTTCCGCGGCGCCCAGGGCCACGGCGCGTTCCTGAACGACCAGCCCATCCGCGTTAGCACGGCGGAGGTATTGGATGATACGCTCATTGCCACCGGGTTGCCTTTCTATAAGTTTGACCACCTGGAGGCGTACCTGGGCATTCTCACCGAGTACATGCAGCACTCGCGCGGCCTGCGCCGCTGGGGCTCGGCAGCTACCGACCTGGCCTACGTGGCTTGCGGGCGCTTCGACAGCTACTTCGAGTTCAACATCAACGCCTACGACGTAGCGGCCGGCATCTTGCTGGTGCGCGAGGCGGGCGGCCGGGTCACGCAGTGGCTAGCCGACGGCGACCCCGTGTTCAACCGCGAAACCCTGGCTACCAATGGTTTAGTGCATGATGAGATGCAGGCCGTGATGAAACGGTATTGGAAAGAAGGCTATAATAGGTAGCTTGCGCAGTATTCTTTACTTGCGCAGTATTCTTTAAAGGAGTGATTATGAGCAAGCTGGGACTACTGCTGGTACTTACCCTTGTGGCAATGCAACGTGTAGCGCCGCCCTGCCAGGTGGTTGGCAATATCACGGGCCTGGGTAGCAAGTCCGTGATTTTTTGGTACACCCAAAAGGGCGTGAGCCGGAGCGATACCGTGCGAGCGCTCAGCGACCACTTCACCTACGTGGCCCAACCCAGCGATGATGGTCAGATTTCCTTGTACGTCAGTGGGAACCGGTTTGCAAAATTCTGGTATGAGCCCGGTAAGCTTGCCGTGGCCGGCAATGCTGCCGAGCCCTGGAAGCTCACCATTACTGGCACCCCAGAAAACAACATGCTCAACCAGTACAACCACGAAATTGAGTGGAAATACGAGCAGCCCGACAAGAATAAACCCCTGCCGGCCGGTTTGAAGGAGCAGCAGCGCCAGGCCGCCTTGCAGTTTATCAAAAGCCACCCCACCAGCCGCACTAGCACCGATGCGCTGTACTGGCAATTGCTGATGAATGAAAAGCAGGTGGCCGATTACGAGCAGGCTTTCAACAGCTTGCCGGTGGCTAGCCAGCGCAGCCGGCAGGGGCAGCGCGTGGCTGAGCACCTCGTCGCCATTCGCGACCAGCCGCTGGTGGGCCGGACGGCACCCAATTTTAGCATGGCCGACACGGCTGGGGTGTCGGTGAGCCTGGCTACTTACCGGGGCAAGTACGTGCTGCTCGATTTCTGGGGGCACTGGTGCGGGCCGTGCATCGAGTCGATGCCCAAGCTCAAAGCAATGCGCACGCAGTATGCCGACCGGCTAGCTATTATCGGCGTAGCGCTGGAAGGGCCCCGCGAAGCCGCAAAATGGAAGCAGTCCATCCGCAGCAATCAATTAGCCTGGCCGCAGCTTTCGGAGTTGAAAGGCGCTGAAAGCCCGGTGCTTAAGCGGTATAATATCACGGCATTTCCCACCTATATGCTGCTCGACCGCCAAGGTATGGTGGTGGCTCGCAGCAGCGACGCCGAGGAAATAGCTCATAAGCTGGCTACCCTCCCCGACCTTTAGCGACGGCAGTTGGTGTCGTAAACTTTCAGCGCGCCCCCACGGTTTTCTTCGCATCATGGACGTGCAACTGCTCATTATTCTTGCTCTTTTTGCCGCCGCCCTGGGCTACCTGGGCCGGCGCGTGTGGCAAACCTTTGCGGCTAAAGGCCAGGCGGGCTGCGCCAAAGGCTGCGGTGGCGCGTGCGGCGCGGCCATCGATGTGGAGGCCTTGCAGCGTACCATTGAGGCGCGCACCGCCGGGCGCTAACCGCCAGCACTAAAAACACAAAAAACGACTAATCCCCGACCGCCCCGGCTCCGTATAGCCGGGGCGGCCTGCGTTTATATTAGGCCTAGTTATCCCCCGCCACCTGAAACACCCATCCCATAGCCATGCAGGACAAAGAAGAAATGACCTCCCTCGTTACGGTCGAGAAAAAGCTGGTTGCCCAGGGCTACACCCACGACTTTACCGTGAAGGATGGCCGCTTGACCACCATGGATAATGACAGCGCTCTGACGTTTAGCCCCGAGGAAACGACTATCGTTGATTATTTCCGCTTCGAGGGCGAAAGCAACCCCGATGATACGGCTATTCTCTACGCCATCGAAACCGCCGACGGGGCCAAAGGCACCATCTCGGCCGCCTACGGCGTGTATGCCGACCAGGACGTAGACCAATTCATTCTTAAGGTAGAATCGCTGGGCAAAAACCTAATGAAAGGCAAAAAATAACCGCAGATTCAAACGGATTTAACGGCTTCCAGACCGCAGATTCAAACGGATTTAACGGATTTCGCAGATACGTCGCTGCGCTCCTC
>CAXTFI010000152.1:0-12505 GCA_964243255.1 uncultured Hymenobacter sp. | reverse complement strand
CGGCCGACGTGCTGCAAAAAGTGCCGTCCGTGGCCGTGGATGAGAATGGGCAAGTGAGCCTGCGGGGTAGCGCGGGCGTCACGCTCTACCTCGACGGCCAGCCCGCACCCAGCAGCCTGCGCCTCGACCAGCTGCCCGCCAGCCGCCTCGAAACCATTGAAGTCATCACCAATCCGGGGGCCCGGTACTCGGCCCAGGGCGCGGGCGGCATCATCAACCTGGTGCAGAAAAAGCAACACCAAGACGGCTGGAACGGTGAGGCGCTGGCTACGGTGGGCACCCGCGCCAAGTACAGCGCCGCGCTCAACCTGAGCCGCAAGGCCGGCCAGTTCAACTTTTTGGGCAGCGCCGACGGGCTGAATAATCAATTCCGCGGCAGTTCGGCTTTGCAGCAGGAAGCCACGGCCGACGGCCGCACCACAGCCACCGACCAGACCGGCCGCACCGCCCGCCGCCAGGCCAATGAGCACCTGCGCCTGGGCGCTGACTACGCCTGGCGCCCAGAGCAGACCCTGACTATGACCACCGAGTTTTATAAGAACGACCTGCACCAGACCAGCGACTTCGCGACCCTGCTCACGCGTGGTGTCGCCCCCGCCATTGCTTTACTCAACCAGAACCTGGAAGCCGATAACCTGTATACCGCCCGCCTTGCCGGCAACTACCGGCGCACCTGGGCCGCCCACCCCGGCCGCGAGCTAACGGCCAGCACCACCTATATCCTGGATGGCGGCACCGTGACAACTGAGCAGCGCGTGCTGGCCGCGCCGCCCAGCTACGCGCGGCAGGCGCGCCGGCAGCTGCTCGACGTGACCATTCACCTGCCCTCGGCGCAGGTAGACTACGTGCACCCCCTGGACGACAAGCGCCGCTGGGGGGCGGGCCTGAAAACCGACCTGATGGTGACGCCCGGCACGGCCGACTATGCGGTGCAGCCGGCGGCCGGCACGGACTTCGTTCGCCAGGAAGCCGGCTCGTACCGCTATCATTACCAGCAGGTTATTCCGCAGGCCTACGGCTCTTACCAGCAGAAAGCCGGCCCCTGGAACTACCAGGCGGGCCTGCGGGCTGAATTTACCGGGCTGCAAGCGCAGGTGCTGCCCACTGGCTCAGCCAGCCAACGCATTTTCAACGTCTTCCCTTCGGCTACCGTGGCGCGTACACTACCCCACGAGCAGCGCCTGCAGCTGAGCTATGCGCGCCGTTTGAATCGGCCCAACTTTCTGCAAATCATCGCCTTGCCTATCTACTCCGATGCGCGCAACTACGTGGTGGGCAGCCCCGACCTGCGCCCCGAGTACGTGCACGCCGTGGAACTGGGCCACCAGGCAAGCTGGCAATCCACGACGCTCAGCACGACGCTATTTGGGCGCTTTGCCAGCCAAGCCATTCAGAGCCTGCGCACCATCGATACGCTGGCGACCCACCTCAGCGGCCAGCCCGATTTCATTACCCGCACCAGCTACGCTAACCTGGGCCGCGCGGCCAGCTATGGGCTCGAACTCTCGCTGACGCAGCCCGTAACCAGGTGGTGGAAGCTGACTGCCAACGGCTCCTGCTACCGCAACCAGGTGGCCAGCTATGCCGGCACCGGCACCCGCGCCAACTTCACTGGCACGGCCTATATCCTGAACACCTTTAGCCCGACCAAAACGCTGGCCTTGCAAGCTAGCGGCAACTACCGCGCCCCGCTGGTAGTGCCGCAGGGCCGCCTGCTGGCCGTGTACGGGGTGGATATGGCCCTGCGCCAGCGCTTGCTGCACGAGCGGGCGGCCCTCACGCTGCGCGTGAGCGACCTCTTCAACACGCGCCGCCAGCGCACCCAGCTAGCGGCCGAAGGACTTATCACCGACTTGCAAACCAAGTACGAAACCCGCGTAGGCTACCTGGGATTTACCTGGTTTCTGGGCACCAACAAGCCCGCCAGCACTATAGACAACCAGCCGAAGGGCGACGCGGGTGGGTTTGGGGGGTAACGGGAAAACGCGGTACTTACTGGCCTATGTGCCGGACTGGACCCGGCAGCGCGCCTTGGTGTCGCTGTCCGGTTCGTATATGGGTCCGCCGGGGAAGGCAACCCATAGACAGACTTAACAAATCCTGAATAGCCTACTTCTTAACTTTCAATCCTCAACTTTTAACTCTTTTCAAACCTGTACCCCTAAACCGTTCTACCCATCCAAAACCCCGGCCAGCCGTATTAACAAGCGTTAAGCGCGGCATTACAGCCTGCCTTACTTTGCTCCATGAAATACTTCTCGCTTCCTGCTAACCTGCCCGGCCAGGTGCTGGCCGCCGCCCGCCACACCGGCCTGCGCGCCTGGCAAACCGGCCGCTTGTTTCGGCAGGTGGCTCAGCGCACCCTCGACTCGGTGCAGGACGTGCTGCGGGCTGAAGTTCAAAGCGGCCACGCCCGGCTGGTAGCCGACTTCTTGGCTGATAAGGCTTTGCCCGCCGCCCGCGCCATTTTGCTGGAGCGCATGGCGGCCCGGCTGCTACTGCGCATTGGCCTGCGCGGGGCCTTTATGACCAACATCGCGGGTTGGGTGCTGCCTTTTGTGCTCGAAAAGCTGTTTCAGGCGGCGCGCGCCAGTGGCCTGCTGGCGCGCCTCGAAGCCAACCCCACCGTAACCGACGCCCTCGCCCGCCTCGACGACCTGCGCCAGGCCGCCGCCCGCCTGCTCTTCCCCGACGGCGAAACCGAAGCCCGCGTCCTCACCGACGCCGAAGCCGCCGAGCTGCTCCAGCGCCCAGCTAAGCAATTGGCAGTGAGCAGTGAGCAGTGAGCAGTGAGCAAAAAAGAACGTCCTGCTGAGCTTGCCGAAGCATCTCGCTCGCATCGTCGGATTACTACTTCAACGATGCGAGCGAGATGCTTCGGCAAGCTCAGCAGGACGTTCTTTTTGACTTTGCTCAGTACCCTTGCGCCAGCTGCACCACGTTTTCCAGGGGCTCGTTGGCTTGCAGGTGGCCCAGGTTGCGCAGCAGCTGCGCTACTTTGCCTTCGGCCTCGGCGGGCTGGCCGCCGCCGGTGTGCTGGGTCAGCAGCACGTTGGGCAGCAACCAGAGCGGATGGCCGGGCGGGAGCGGCTCAGTAGCGGTCACGTCGAGCACGGCCCCGCCGAGGTGGCCGGCTTGCAGCGCTGCCACGAGCGCCGGCTCGTCGGTAGTATTACCCCGGCCCACGCTAGCGTAGAAGCTACCGGGAGCCATTGCGGCGATGAGCTCGGCCGTAAAAAAGCCTTCCGCAGTGCCCGGCAGGCAGTTAATCACTATATCGGTCTGGGGCAGCGCTTGGGTGAGGTCTTGCCGCGAGTGCAGCTGGGCTTGCGGGTCGGTGCGGGCCAGCAACTGCACCACGCAGCCGAAGCCGCTGAGCTGTTGCCGCACGGCCTGCCCAATAGTGCCCGCCCCCAGAATAACAACCCGCTTGCCACGCAGCAGCCCCATGCGCTCGCGAATGGGCGCGCCCACCCAGTGCTGCGCGGCTTGCAGGCGCGCCAGCTCGGGCAAGGCGCGGTAAAGCGCCAGCAGGCCCGCCACCATGGTTTCGGCGCAGGGCCAGGCAAAGTAGTCGCCCATGTTGCACACCGGCGCGGCCACGGCTAGGCCCTGGTAGCGGTCGAAGCCCGCCGAATCGAGCTGCCACAGCCGCAGGTTGGGTAGCGCCTGGGTTAGCAGCTCGGGAGCAGGGTTGCCAAACAGCACGTCCGCGGCGTGCACGGCCGCGGCTTGCGCAGCGGCAGGTAACTCGGCCGCCAGCACTACCTGGCTGCCGGGCGGCACCTGGGCCAGCAGTTGCGCACGGGTGGCGGCTGGTAGCGGCGAAAAGGCTAGTATTTTCACAAGACTATGAAATACAGTGATTTATACTAATTTATGTGCCGCACCCCGTATACAAAAGAGCAGCTTTCTCGGCCGTAGTGGCCCGAAAAAGCTGCTCTTTTGCATGCAAGCGCTAGCACTTAGCGTTAGCTAAGCGTGCTAAGACGCGTTTTTGCTGTCGTTTTTGAGGTCTTCGGCGGGCGTGGTGCCCGAGCCTTGCAGTTGGCCGGCGGCGGCAACCAGGGCGGCACCCAGCTTTTCTACGTGCGTGCGGGTATTGCCCTCGGCCAAGCTGGCGGTGCGGGCCGTTTCGTTGCCCAGGCGGTGCAGCAGGCTGCCCACTTGCTTGCCATCGTAGGTGCCGCTGTGCATGAGCGCTTTCAACTCTTGCAGGTCTACTACCAGCTTGTGAAACTCCGGGTTGCTGGCGGCCTTCAGGTCCTCAATCCAGCGCTGGAAGTGGTTGTCGGTTCCGGCGCGGTTGGCTTCCTCGCTGAGGTCGCCGGTAAGGAGTTTGATAGCACCTTCGAGGTGTACTTGGTGTTGAACTTCGGTCTTTTCCATGATGCAGGCGGGAATTTAAATGGGCAAGCCAAGGGGCTCGTCCAGGTCCTCAACGCAAGGCGGCGCGCGTGGGTTAGCCTTGGGGCAATAAAAAACCCCACCGGCGGCCGGTGGGGTTTTTGTAAGCTGGGCCGGGCGGGCTACTCAATCTTGCTCATGCGCTCCTTCACGGCCTCCAGGGCCACGCGCATGTTTACGATATCGGCGCGGGCGGCTTCCTGCTCCTTCAGGTTGGTATCCACCTGGTTGTTAAGCTGCTGCAGCTCGGCCGCGTTGGCGGCCAGCTGCTGCTGAATTTCCAGCTTGCGGGCCTTGTTCTTTTCAATCTCCTTCTTAATGGCATCCGACTTGCCGATAACCGACATGTGGTTGTTTTGCGAAGTCACCAGCGACTTTTCGGCATCGGTAATCTGCGCCACTAGGTCTTCGCGGTACATCGAGCGGGCAAAATCCTTCAGGTACTTCTCACCGGCTTTCCACTGGCTCGGGGTCGAGGTCTGGCCCAGGTAGGCGTTGCCCAGGTCGATGCTCCACCACACGCCGGTGCCGGTGGGCAGGGCATCCACGCGGCTGATGATGCGAACGGGCGTGGGCGAAATGTCCGATATCGTAACCCCATCCATCGTAATGATGCCTTTGTTGTTCTTCACTTTGCCCGGAAACTGGTCGTTGAGCTGCTTCAGCCACGAGGTTTCTACCCGCTTGTTGTCGAGCTGCAAGCTCACGCGCTGACCTTTGCGCGGAATATTGTTGATGTTTTGGTCTGACTCATCAACCGGCGAGCGCTGGGCCGAAACCTGCAAAGTGCCCAGTAGCAGCAGCAAAAAGAAGAGTATGTTTCGTTTCATTGGTAGAATAAAAAGAGAAGTTAAAAGAAGTTAAAAAACAAAGAAATGAGACTGCTTGAGCCCTCCGACAGCCCAAATTTAAGCGGTTTATGGCAACTGTTTCAGGTATGCCGCCGTTTTTTTTGTTGAGTTAATTTTTTATTTGTTAAATCCTATCCCCTACCGCTCGCTGGCCGGCTCAACAAAAGCCCTGGCCCGCGGTTTCAACCCCCATGCCCCAGCTCACTATCTGCCGCTCCGAACACTTCAACGCGGCCCACCGGCTCCACAATCCCGCGTGGGATGCCGCCCATAATCAGCAGGTTTTTGGTAAATGCAACAACCCCAACTACCACGGCCACAACTACAACCTAACCGTGCGCCTGACCGGCGAGGTAGACCCCGACACGGGCTATGTTTTTGATTTGAAGCAGCTTAGCGAGCTAATCAAAGTGCAAGTTTTGCAGCCCTTCGACCACCGCAATCTGAACCTCGATACGGAGGAGTTTAGGGAGCTAAACCCCACGGCCGAAAATATTGCGATTATTATTTGGCGGCGGCTGCGGGCCGTGTTGCCGCCCCCGCTCACGCTGGCCGTGACACTGCACGAAACCGACCGTAATTTTGTGGAATACTATGGAGAATAATTCTGCCGCGCCGGCCGCGCCCGTGCCGAGCGCCCAGGCCGCCCCAGCCGGGCACGGCCCCGACCACCACCTGCCGGCCGGCCTGCGCACGCCGCTACGCGCTGATGCCTTTGCCCACGGCGACGACGAAAAGATTGCGGCCATCAGCGGCCACTTCCGCGCCATTATGCAGGAGCTGGGCCTCGACCTGACGGACGATAGCCTGGCCGGCACCCCGCAGCGGGTGGCCAAAATGTTTGTGCAAGAGTGGTTTAAAGGCCTCAACCCCGCGCACCGGCCCGAGGTGCGGCTGTTTGAGAATCGCTACCACTACCAGCAGCTGCTGGTGGAGCGCGACATTACGCTGTTTTCGTGCTGCGAGCACCACTTTGTACCCATCATTGGCAAGGCTCACGTGGCGTATTTGCCTGGTAAGCACGTAGTTGGCCTTAGCAAGCTCAACCGCGTGGTGCAGTACTACGCCCGCCGGCCCCAGGTGCAGGAGCGCCTCACGCGCCAGGTAGCCGAGCACCTGCGCCAAAGCCTGGGCACCGACGATGTGGCCGTGCTCATCGAGGCCGACCACCTCTGCGTGATGAGCCGCGGCGTAAACGATACCAGCAGCTCGACCATCACCAGCGAATACGGAGGTAAGTTCTTGGAAAGCAGTGAGTTGCGCAGCGAATTCCTGCGCCAGATTGGGAAGTAATACGGAATGGTTACTTGATTAATGGTTAGTGGTCACTTTCAAGGCTGTGGAAGAAATCACTAATTTTTGAAATTAATAACCATTAATCATTAAAAAATTACTCATTAGTATGAAGATTCTCATCACGGGCGGCACGGGCATGATTGGGCAGCGGCTAGCCGAGCTGCTGCTGGATGGCGGCCACGAAGTAGCCTTGCTCACGCGGGAGCCCCAGAAAGCCAGCCACTTCCGGCTTTTTGGCTGGGACCCGCAGGGCGGCACCATCGACCCCGCCGCCGTGCCCTACGCCGACTGCATCGTGAACCTGGCGGGCAGCAGCGTGGCCGAGGGCAAGTGGACGCCCGAGCGCAAGCATGAGATTCTGCGCTCGCGCCTCGACGGCCTGGAGCTGCTGCACCGCGAGCTGAGCAAGCCGGGCCACCACGTAGGCACCTTGCTATCGGCCTCAGCCATTGGCATTTACGGCGACCGGGGTGATGAGCTGCTGCACGAAAACTCGCCCGCTGCCGCCCCGGCCGACGACTTTTTGGCCGACGTGGTGCTGCAGTGGGAAGCCGCCGCCCGGCGCGTGGGCGAGCTGGGGCTGCGCGTGGTGCTGCCGCGCATTGGCATCGTGCTCAGCCCCGATGGCGGGGCGCTGGTGCCCATTGCCAAAACCGTGCGCTACGGCGCCGGCGCGCCGCTGGGCTCGGGGCGGCAATACATGAGCTGGGTGCACCTCGACGACCTGTGCCGCCTGCTGGTGCAAATGCTGGAAGACCCGCTCTGGCAGGGCGAGTACAATGCCGTGGCCCCGCACCCCGTCACCAACCAGGAATTCACCGAAACCCTGGCCCAGGTAATGCACCGCCCGCTACTATTGCCCAAAGTCCCCGCCTTTGGCCTGAAGCTGGCCATGGGCGAGATGAGCGAGATTGTGCTCGGCTCGCAGCGCGTGAGCGCCGATAAGGTTATCAGCCAGGGCTTTACCTATGAGTACCCGCAGCTATTAGCCGCGCTAACCTCCTTTTATCAATGAGGAATTTAGAATGAGGAATTGTGGAGATGGTAATTCCTCATTCCTCATTCCTCATTCAAAATTAAACGAGTAGCTGCCTGTAAATCAGCTACTCGGGGCGCGTAAACAGCTGGCTCGGAGTGGCCTACCAGGATGCCGCGCACGCCCAGCCGGGCCCCGGCCTCCATGTCGCGGGCCCGGTCGCCGACCAGCCAGCAGCGGGCCGGGTCGAGGTGAAAGCGGGCCACCGCTTTTTCGAGCATCCCGGAGTCGGGCTTGCGAAAAATGGACTCGCTGACTGAGGGATGATTTTCAGACATATAAAGCGCATCAAGCTGATAGCCACTAGCTTGCTGCAAAATGGCGTGGCAGGCCAGCACCTCGGCGCGGGTGTAGAGGCCCTTAGCGATGCCGGCCTGGTTGGTGACCACCACGAGGTAATAGCCGGCCGCCTTGAGGCGCGCCAGGCTCTCGGGCACGCCGGGGCAGATGCGGAAGCGCTCGGGTGTCCACACGTAGTCGCCCATTTCTTCGTTGAGCACGCCGTCGCGGTCCAAAAAAACTGCTCGATTCATTCTACTTAGCGGTTAGCCCTTGGCTGCCAGCCGATAGCTTGCCGCCTGCATTATCAAACAAAGCTATTAGCTAGCAGCTAAGGACTAACCGCTAAACCCCATGCGCATTGCCATTATCGGCGGCGGCCTCACGGGCCTCACGCTGGCTTATTACCTCCAAAAAGCGGGCGTCGCCTACGACCTGTTTGAGGCCAGCGCGCGGCCGGGCGGCAACCTGCTTTCGCCCCAGGCCCCTGAGGGCTACCAGCTCGAAGCCGGCCCCAACTCGCTGTTGCTGAGCGCCGAGCTAGAGGAACTGCTGCTGGAGCTGGGCCTGCAAGACCACATCCAGGAGGCGGCCCCGGTGAGCCAGCACCGCTTTGTGCTGCGCGGCGGCCAGTACCGGGCGCTGCCGGCCTCGCCGCCCGCGCTGCTGGCCAGCGGTTTTTTTAGCCTGAAAACCAAGCTGCGGCTGCTGCGTGAGCTGCTGCGCCGCCCCGCGCCGCCGGTACCGGGCGAAACGGTGGCCGCTTTTTTTGAGCGCCACTTCGGGCCGGAGGTGGTGCAGTACGCCGTCAACCCGTTCGTGGCGGGCATCTACGCCGGCGACCCGGCCGAGCTGCTGCTCGCGCTCACCTTTCCGCAGCTGGCGGCGCTCGAAGCGGAGCACGGCTCGCTGCTGCGCGGCCTGGCCAAAGGCCCCAAAACCGGCGGCCGGCGCCGCACCATCACGCTGCGCGGCGGCGTGCAGGCCCTCCCCGATGCGCTGGCCGCCCGGCTCACCAGCTACCACCTGGGCCAGGCAGTAACGGCTGTTAGTCAGTTAGCAGTCAACAGGTATCAGGTATCAGTTGCCTCTTCCCTACCAGGCACCAGGCACCAGGCACCAAGCACCAGGCACCAGGCACCAGGCACCACCTACACGCACCTGGCACTGGCCTTGCCGGCCCACGCGGCGGCGGGGCTGCTGCGCCCTGGCTTTCCGGCGGCGGCGGCGGCGCTGGCGGCCGTGCGCTACCCGCCCATGACGCTCGTGTACTCGGCCTACGACCGGGTGGCCGTGGCGCACCCGCTGGTGGGCTTTGGGGCGCTCCATCCCAAGGCCGAGGGCGCGTACGCGGCCGGTGCCATCTGGACCAGCTCGCTTTTCCCCGACCGCGCACCGGCCGGGCAGGTGCTGTTTACCAGCTTCGTGGGCGGAGCGCAGTTTGCCCAGCAGGCCCAGGAGCCGGCCGCCGCGCAGCTGGCCGCCGTGCACGCCGAACTAACTCAGCTCTACGGCATTAGCGCCGCGCCGCGCTGGCAGGGGCGCTACTACTGGCCGCAGAGCATTCCGCAGTTTGACCAGCACCTGGCGGCGGCGCGGGCGGCCGTGGCCCCGCTGGCGGCGCAGGGCATTGTGGCGGTGGCCAACTGGCAGGTGGGCGTGAGCGTGCCCGACTGCGTGAAGTATGCCCGGCAGCTGGCGCAGCAATTAGCAGTGAGTAGTGAGTAATGAGCAGTGAGTTGAGCTGGCATACGCTGTTGTTCGGCAAGTTTCTGCAGAGGTGCGTAGCGCGCGAAGCAGCTATTGGCCAGCCAGGCTCGTCAGTGCAGTGAACAACAGGCAGCCAAGGCACAATTGCGCATTGTTCGCTGTTCATTGCTCACTGCGCTCCTTATCTTTGCCTCCGATGAGTAACACGGCCGCAGGACTGGTCCTGATTCCGACTTATAATGAGCGGGAAAACGTGGAGCTTATTATTCGGGCCGTTTTTACGCTCCCGGCTAATTTTCACGTCCTGATAATTGACGATGGCTCGCCCGACGGCACGGGTGCGCTGGTGCGCGGGCTACTACCAGAGTTTGCGGGCCGGCTTTTTTTGGAGGAGCGGGCCGGCAAGCAGGGGTTGGGCACGGCCTACATCTTCGGCTTTCGGTGGGCGCTGGCGCGGGGCTACGAGTACGTGTTTGAGATGGACGCCGACTTTTCGCACAACCCGCAGGACCTGCTGCGCCTGCGCGAGGCCTGCGCCGTGCAGGGCTACGACCTGGCCATCGGCTCGCGCTACAGCGACGGCGTGAACGTGGTGAACTGGCCCATGAGCCGGGTGTTGATGTCGTATTTCGCCTCCCGCTACGTGCGCTTTGTTACGGGCATGCCCATCCACGATGCCACGGCGGGCTTTAAGTGCTACTCGGCGCGGGTGCTGCGGGCCATCAACCTGAGCCGCATTCACTTCGTGGGCTACGCCTTCCAGATTGAGATGAAGTGGCTGACGTATCGCCTGGGCTTCCGCATCAAGGAGGTGCCCATCATCTTCACCGACCGCACCAGGGGGCAGTCCAAGATGTCGAAGGGCATCTTTAAGGAAGCGCTGGTGGGCGTGGTGCAAATGAAGGTGAGCAGCTGGATTCACCCGCCGCGCCGCGCCGATGCCGCCGCGCAGGGCCGCCCGAGCATCAGCGTGGGGTAAATGTGATGTGCGGTAAGCTTTAGCTTGCCGGGAGTAAGCGCGCGTGGCAAGCTACCCACCAAACGCTATTAAAAACGGCAAGCTAAAGCTTACCGCACCCGCGCCTATCCCACCCGCGCCTACCCTAGCCAGCGTTTTTTCGTATCGGAGAAAGCCTAACGCTGCCGGATGCACAACACGCCCCTGTTCTGGATTTTATTTAACCTGTTCGTAATCGGGCTTTTACTGCTTGATTTGCTGGTTTTTAATCGCCGGGCCCACGCCGTGCGGCTGGGCGAGGCGCTGGGGTGGAGCGCCTTTTGGGTCACGCTTTCGCTCTGCTTCAACTTCCTGGTGTACCGCACCATGGGCCACGAGGCAGGCCTGCAATGGCTGACGGGCTACCTCATCGAGAAGGCGCTGAGTGTGGACAACCTGTTCGTGTTCCTGCTCATTTTCACGTACTTCAAGGTGCCGGCCGAGTACCAGCACCGCATCCTGTTTTGGGGGGTGCTGGGGGCGCTGGTGCTGCGCGGGGTGTTTATTGTGGCGGGCGCGGCGCTGCTGGCCAAGTTCCATTTTTTACTCTACATCCTGGGGGCTTTTCTGGTGTACACGGGCATTCGCATGGCCTTCGGCGGCGGCAACGACCCCGAAATTGACCCCGACAACAACCCCGTAGTGCGCTTCCTGAGCCGCCGCCTGCCCATTACGCGGCAGCTCGATGGGGGCCGGTTTTTTACCCGGCGCGAGGGCGTGCGCTTTGCCACGCCGCTGCTGGTGGTGCTGGTAATGGTAGAATCGACCGACGTAGTGTTTGCCGCCGACTCAATTCCCGCCATCCTGGCCATTACGCGCGATACGTTCGTGGTGTACACCTCCAACGTGTTTGCGCTGCTGGGGCTGCGGGCGCTGTATTTCGCGCTGGCCAGCCTGATGGCCCTGTTTCACTACCTCAACTACGGCCTGTCGCTTATCCTGGTCTTCATCGGCGGCAAGCTGCTGGCGGAAGACTTTTTGCGCGAGCATTTTAACCTGGAGCTACCCATGCCGGTTTCCCTGGGCATCGTGGGCCTGCTGCTGCTGGGCTCCGTGGGGGCCTCGCTGCTGTGGCCGAAAAATAATGATTAATGTTTAGTGATTAATGGTTAATGGTTATTTTTTAACCCTTAACTCATTGACCAATAAGTATTAATCATTAACCATTAACAATTAATCATTACCTTGAATCATCTTGCCGAACACCTGGCGCAGGGCTTCCGCCAAACGCCGAAGACGCTGTCGTCCAAATACTTCTACGATGCGGCGGGCAGCCGCTTGTTTCAGCAGATAATGGGGCTGCCCGAGTACTACCCTACGCGCACCGAGCTGGCCATATTTCGGGAGCAGGGCGCGGCCATTGGGCGGGCGCTGCGCGCGGGCGCGGCGGCCGGGCAGCCGCTGGCCGTGGTGGAGCTGGGAGCGGGCGACGGCCTGAAAACCAAGCTCCTGCTGCGCGAGTTGCTGACCCAGCCGGTGGCCCTTACCTACGTGCCGGTCGATATCTCGCCCTCGGCCCTTAACGAGCTGGTGGCTTCGCTGCGCCAGGAACTGCCTACCCTGCCCACCGAGCCGCTGGCTGCCGAGTACGACGCGGCGCTCACCACGCTGGCTGCCCGGCCGGGAGTTAAGGCCGTGTTGTTTTTGGGGTCCAACATCGGCAACTTTGCGCCGGCCGAGCTGGTTGGGTTTCTGCGCGCGCTGGCGCGGCCCCTTACCCCGGCCGACCGCCTGCTGGTGGGCTTCGACCTGCGCAAGGACCCGCGCCGCATCCGGGCGGCGTATGATGATGCGCAGGGCATCACGGCCGAGTTCAACTTCAACCTGCTGCGCCGGCTCAATGCGGAGGCGGGCGCTGATTTTCAGCTCGATGCCTGGCAGCACTTTCCCGACTACGACCCCAGCACCGGGGCCATGCGCTCGTGGCTG
>CAXTFI010000151.1:0-12522 GCA_964243255.1 uncultured Hymenobacter sp. | reverse complement strand
AGCTCACGGGCCGCTACACCATCCTCAAAACGCCCAACCGCAACCTGGAGCTGCAGATAATCGACCACGACCAGGCCGACACGGTGCGCCCCATGGCCTCGCTCTCGGGTGGCGAGAGCTTTTTGGTGAGCCTGGCCCTGGCCTTGGGCCTGAGCGAACTAGCTGGCTACAAGGCCCGTATCGAGTCGTTGTTTATCGACGAAGGCTTCGGCACCCTCGACCCCGATGCCCTCAACACCGCGCTCGACGCGCTGGAGCGCCTCCAGCATTCGGGCAAGATGATTGGCATCATTTCGCACGTGGCCGACCTCAAAGAGCGCATCGGCACCCAGATTCGGGTGCAGCCCGGTGCCGGCGGCAACAGCACCGTGCGGGTAGTCGACATAGTAGGTACCGAAACCAGCTGCGCCGCCTAGCGCGTAGGGTAAGCTTGAGCTTACCGGAAGGAATGTGCGGTAAGCTTTAGCTTGCCGGGAGGCGTATAGTAAGCTTCCGTTTGATAAAAAATGTGCGGTAAGCTTTAGCTTTTTAAATGGTAATAGCTTCAAAACCAGGTACTTACGGCAAGCTGAAGCTTACCGCACATTCCTTCCGGCAAGCTCAAGCTTACCCTACACTCCTAACTTCCGCCCACGTCCAGTACTTCTTAGGCTCAACCCCCATGTAACCCCTTGATAAAAACCCAATTACCTCCGCTTCCACCGTACCAGCCGCCAAACCAGAGGCGTAGATGGGCCGCCCATCGGGGTCGGCGTAGCGCTCGGCTTTGGTGAGGCGGCGGCCGGCCAGGCGCAGCAGCGGCCCGGTATCGGTGAGGGGGTCGGCGGCCCAGCGGTAGCTACTGGTTTCCAGCTCGTTGAGGCGGGCGGCCAGCGCGGGCAGCGGCAGGCGCGGCAGCGTGGGCCGGCTTTCCAGGTCAACCCAGGTGGTGTATTTGGCTTCCAATTCGTAGCGCTGCCCGTCGTAGAGGCTCAGCACCCAATCGAAGCCCGCCGTGGGGCCAAACAGCGCGTAGTACGGCCCCGGCTCGGGCGTGCGAACGACCACCAGGCCAAGCTCGGGGTACTCGGTGCGCTGCGTAAGCGGACCCTGCAACGCGGCTACGGCCCGTTTCACGCGGGTGAATTCCGGCTCCCAGGCGGCGCGGCCTGCCTCCGGGTGCTGCAGTATTTCGGCGAAACGCGGCAGAAACCAGGCAAACTTATCGGCCGAAGCCTCGTCTTCGCGGCGCCGGCGGGCGGGCGCGCCAAACGGCTCGTAGAAGCGGGCTTTTTCTTCGGCATTCAGCCAGCACACCAGCTGCAACGCGTGGTGGGCCAACGGGTTAGCCCAGTCTAGCTCGCGGAAGTCGCCCAGCGTGGCCACCAGGCGCAGCAGCGGCTCGTGGGTTAGCGCCAGCGCCGGGTTCAGCAAGGCCCACACGCCCACAAAGCCGTCAATATCAAAGTGATTGGCCGTGACGGCCCGCGCCGCCAGGCCGGGCGTGGCGGGCGCGCGCAGGGCCCGCAGGCACGAGCCCGCGCTGGTATCATCGCGCAGGGCGGCGGGCGTGGCGGCCCCGCGCCAGTGCGCCAGCGTGAGCGCGGCCCCCAGCCCGGTACTATCCACCACTAGCGTGGACTGCTGCCGCAGCTGCCCAAATGGCACAAAGTAGCGCGGCAGCTCACTGGTAGCCAGCCCTTGGTCATTTTTCATAAAATTTTATCAATCAAATACTTAAGGTTTTTGCGCGGGCGGGATAGCACTACCAGTTTCCCGCCGAGCGTGCGCTACTTACTGCCCCGGCGATTACGAATTTTCTCTACTTTATTCTTTTTAATCCAGCTCAGGTAGCCTTGCAGCTCGGTGGCCGTGCGCAGGGCTTCCACGGTGTGGTAGTGCTGGGCCAGCGCCCGGTTGGTGAGGAAGCGGTGCACGCTGCTGTGGCAGGGTTGGCACAAGTCCACTACCTCGCCGTGGCGGCCGCCCTCTTCGCGGGGCACCAGGTGGTGGCGGCTGGTGTGCTGCACGGCGCGCTCGCAGAGGCCACACTGGGTATCGGGCGGGCGCTGGGCGCGGGCGGCGGCTTCGGCGGCGGCCTGGGCAAGTTGCTGGCGGCGAGTCACGGAATAGGAGGCGAATAGGATTAACTGAACCTGTATTTTACCCCGTTGGCAGGAAGATGTTGCGCATTACGCGTGGAGGTGCCTATATTGAACGCAATTTGACACACAACAATTTAGTATTTTTTCACTTTACCACTATTTTTTTTAACTCTTCTTCCTTTCTAATGGCACCACTTTCTACTCTTCTAGGCACTGGCGGGCTGCGCCGCTACGCGGCGGCGGCCGCCCTGGTGGCGGGCTGCTTTATGGCCTCCAGTGCGCAGGCCCAAACCTGGATGGTATCGACCACGCCCTACATCAAGTTGGGCGTGCTGGACAAATACAATGCGCTGGGCGGCTACAGCGCGGTTTTTATCGTGACGGACGAAAAGACCGGCAAGCAGTTTATGCTCACCAAAACGGTGGCCAAGGGCGAGAACGGCGTCGACATCTTCTTCCCTACCGAGCCCAGCGACCCCGAGTATTTTAAAAGTATGGCGGGCCTGGCCGCGCAGCCCACGCCGGGCAACTACACCTGGGAGTGCCGGGTAAACGGCAAGCGGGCCGTGGGCGGGCACTTTACGTACCCCGAAACCGGCAACGACGTGACCGTGGTGGGCGCGGCGCAGCGCTAGCCGCGCACCACGCGCATGTAGGGCACGCTATCGGGCAGGGGGCCGAGCAGGTCGGCCAGCGCTTGCAGAAAGCGGCCGGCCGTGTCGGGCCGGCCGGCGGGCGGGCCGGGCGCGTGGTGGCGGTGGTGCTCGCCGCGCAGCTCGCCCAGCATGGTGGGCGTGCCAGCCTCTTCGGGGCTGCGGCCCAGGGTGGCTTCCAGCAAAAAGTAGCGCGGCAGCGTGGCCTCGGGGCCGGGGCCCAGGTCATCGTCGTCCTCGTCGTCATCATCATCGGGAATGCGCGAGTGGTCGTCGGGGTCGGCCTCGGCTTCCTCGTACACGATGGCGGCCAGGTGCGCCTCGCCCGTGGCCTGGGGGGCCGGCAATTGCAGCAGCGCCGTGGCGCGGCCGGCTATCTGGTGCCAGCTCAGGTGCAGGCCCTTGGGGGCGGCCCGCTCGCGGGGCGGCAGGTTTTCGGCGGCCTTGTCCCACATATACAGCAGCAGCTCGCGGGCCAGCAGCGGGTCGCTTAGCTCGCGGCGCACGGCGGCCGGCCGCCGCCATATGAGCTGGGGCAGCATGGTGTAAGCAAATTGGTGCGGATGCGGACGAGCCATCTTTTTCAGTTATCAGTTAGCAATTAGCAGTTAGCAAGGGGTGGTTGCTACTTGATGGAGCTGAGTGGGTGCCCGTTCCCCCGTTGGCAGACGCATAGAGCGCAACAAATATAAAAACCCGCCGCCAAGCCGGAGCCCCGGTATCGCCGGCCATTCAGTGCCTTATCACTCCTCGCCACGCACGGCGGCTTGCACGGCCTGCCAGAGCACCTGGGCCGTGCGCTCCCAGGAAAAAGTGGCGGCGTTGGCCAAGCCCGCCCGGCGCAGGCGGGCGCGCAGGGCCTCATCCTGAGCTAGCTGCTGCAGCCCGGCGGCAATGGCAGCCGGCTGGTACGGGTCGCAGAGCACGGCGGCCGCCGGCCCGCCCGCCGCCTCGGGCAAAGAAGAAATGCTGGAAGTGAGCACCGGGCAGCCGCTGGCCTGCGCCTCCACCACCGGCAAGCCAAAGCCCTCAAAGAAAGGCACATACACCGTAGCCAGCGCCGCCGCGTAGAGACTGGCCAGGTCGGCTTCACTCACGCGGCCCGTGAAGTCGATGGCGGCCTGCACGGCGGGCGGCAGCTGCTGAAACACCTCAAAGATGGGCCCCGCCTTCCAGGCCTTGCGCCCCACCAGCAGCAGGCGCACGCTGGCCACGCCCGCCCCGCCCGCGGCCTTAAACAGCTGGAAGGCCCGCAGCAGGTTAGCCAGGTTTTTGCGCGGCTGCAAGGCTCCCACAAACAGGAAGTAGGGCTGCCCCTGGCTAAAGCGCTGGCGCGTAGCTATTTGCAATTCAACTGACTGCGGCGCAAAGTGCCGGGCCGGGGCGTTGTGCGCCACCAAGATGCCCCCGGCGTCCAGCCCAAACTGCCGGGCCACGTCCTGGCGGGTGGTGTCGGACACGGCCACCAGCTGCGCGGCGGCGCGGCAAAAGCGCGGCACAAAGTAGGCGTAGTAGCGCTGCATCAGCCGGCCCACGTCCTGAGGGCGGTGCAGGTAGGCCAGGTCGTGCACCACCATTACGCAGGGCACCGGGGTGCTCAGCACCGAAAAGCCTTCGGGCACCAGCAGGGCCGCGGGCTGGTGCCGGCGCAGCCAGTGGGCCACCGCACCCTCGTACCAGGCCAGCATCAGCAGGGGGTGGCGGGCGGGGGGGTACAGCACGTGCGGCACTACGTTGGGAGCCAGCAGGTAGCGCGGGTCGCAGGCCCGGTCAAACAGAAAGTGGAAGGTGCACTCGGGGTGCTGCCGCACCAGGCAGCGCAGGCTCTCGAAGGTGTAGCGGCCCAGGCCTTCGAGGTGGCCGCTGGGCAGCAAGAAGCGGGTGGTAACGGCAATGTGCATGGAGCAACTACTTGGAGAACAGCTGCCGCAGCTGCCGCAGCTCGCGGCGCTGCACCAGGCCGGTGAGCGGCAGCAGGCCCGCAAAAAAAACGCTCATCAGGCCGGCCTCCAGCCACCAGGCCAGGGCCAGCTGGGTGCGGGCCAGGTACCAGCCGCCGCACAGCAGCCCAAAAGCCAGGGCCAGCCGCGCCAGAATGTGCCAGGGCACGGGCACGCCCATGCGCCGCGGCACCAGCCACACGTAGCCCCCGGCCACCAGCACGCCGCTCAGCAGCGTGTTGGCGGCGGCGGCCACGGCCCCGAAGCGCGGCAGCAGCAGCAGGTTGAGGGTGATGTTGACGCCGATGCTCAGGGCCACGAGCCAGCTCACGGGCCGCTGGTGGTGCGTGCCGGTGAGGATGGTGCTGTAAATGGCAAAAAAGGCGTGCAGCAGCACATTCAGGAACAATACCTTTAGACACAGCACCATGCGGTCGAGCTCAAAGCCCGCGCTGTGCCTGAACTGCCAGAACAGCACCTCGCCCCGAAACAGCACGAAGGCCACTACCAGCAGCAGCGGCACGGCCACCACCCGCTGCCCCACCCACAGCAGCTGCCGCAGCTCGCGGGGGCGGGCGGCAGCGTGGGCAAACCGGGCAAAGAAGAGCGGCAGCACCGTCCAGGCGTACATCATCACGGCATCGAGCCAGCGGTAGGCCCCGGCGTAGTAGCCCGCCTCGCGGGCCGAAGACAGGCGCTCGAGCAGCACAATATCGACCCGCTCATTGATGCCGTAGAGCAGCGCAATGAAGGCAAACGGCAGGCTGCCGCGCAGCAGCTGCCCCGCCGGCCGCCAGCGCGGCCAGCGGTGGGGCAGCCGCCCAAACAGCCGCCGCAGCAGCCCCATAAACAGCACTGCCGTGAAGGCCGCCGCCGCCAGCCGCGCGCCGATGTACGTGCTCAAGCTCAGCTGGCTACCTGCCAGCAGGGCCACCACCAGCCCCAGGGCCAGCAGCTTTTCGAGCACCGACAGGAGGGCGTCGGTGTTGAAATGCTGCCGGGCCTGCACGGGGGCCCGCAAAAACTGCCCGTACTGCGTGAGCAGCAGCGCCGTGCCCACGGCCGCCAGCAGGCCCAGCTCCTGGGCCCGGTAGCCCAGCACCCAGCCCAGGCCCAGCAGGCCCAGCAGCGCAACCAGCGTGAGCAGCCCGCGCAGCGGCAGCAGCGTCGGAAACTGGCTATCGGCAAATGTTGGCTCGGTGGCCAGGCGCTGCACCGTGAACTGGGTGAGGCCCAGGTCGGCCAGGGTGGCTACTACCACGGCCAGGGCCGAGCAGGCGGCAATAAGCCCGAAGGTGCTGTGACCCAGGCGGTCCTGCACACTATTTTCGAGCAGCACCCAGCCGGGCTTCACCAGCAGATTGAGGGCGACCGCCAGACTAATACTACCAAGAAAGCGTTTGATGCGGGATAAGGGGCAGCCCCTGGGTCAGTGAATAGGCAAAGGTAAAGCCGCTACCTGGGCAGTTGGCGGTTTATCTTTGCCCGTCTGCCGCCGGGGCTGGGTTTACACGGCGGCTTCTTCTTTTTCCTTTATGTCCCCCGATTCGCGTCCGCCGTTCACCACCTCCGGCCTGCTGGCCATTTTTCATCGCTGGAAACACCTGCTGGCCCTGGCCGTGGGGCTGGCCGCCATCACGAGCACCCTGGTGGCGTGGCTGCTGCCCAATATTTACAGCTCGACGGCCATTTTCCTGCCCACCTCGCCCCAGAGCACCGACCCCGACCGCCTCGCCGAAGGCTCCAAGCTGGAAGTGGGCGCGCGCTCCGAAGACCTGGACCGGGTGCTCACCGTGGGGCAGTCGCTGCCCCTGGCCGAGCTCATGATTCGGCGGTTTGACTTGTACCGGCACTACAAAGCCGGCGAGCCCGGCACCGACAAGGTGGAGAACAGCGTGCTCAATGAGTTTAATGCCAACCTCAGCATTGTGCACAACGAGCGCGACGCCATTGAGCTCACGTTTCAGGACCGCGACAAGAAGCTGGCCGCCGCCGTGGCCAATGCCATGGTAGCCGCCATCGACTCGGTAAACCAGCAGCTGACCCTCGAAAACCGCCGCAACGTGCTGGAAATCTACCGGCGGCGCTCGGCGCAGCTGGGGGTCACCTACGAAGCCACGCGGCAGCACCTGGTGGCGGCCCGCCAGCACTACGGCGTGTTTTTTGGGCAAGAGCAGCAGGGCCGCTACTTGAGCAAAGCCGTGATTGACACCGAGAAGGAGCTGCGCGTGGCCGAAGGCGGCGGCCCCGGCAATGCGGCGGGCCTGCGGCGCGCCCTGCACGGCCTCACCCACGCCGCCGATGGCAACCCCATCAACCTGGAGGGCTGGACGAAAGGGGTGGATTCGGTTACGCTGCTAAACGCACGGCTAAACGACCTGCAAAACCGCTTCGTCAGCTCCCAAGGGGCTTATGAGCAGGCCGCTACGTCGCTGCGCAGCCGCGTGTCGTCGCTCTACCTGGTGCAAAAAGCCTACCCCGCCACGCGCAAAAGCAAGCCCTTCCGCACGGTTATCGTGCTGGGCTCGGTGCTGCTCACGCTGGCGCTCTGCGTCTTCCTGATTTTGCTACTGGAGCTGTATCGCCGCCGGCCAACCACCGCCACTATCAACCGCCCGCTACCCAGTATCAATTAGCGCTTATTGCTGCTTGCCTGATGCTTATACACAGTGCGCCGGCCTGATTTTCACGCAGCTGTGAAGCGCAGGGTTTGGCAGTGTCGCCTAGTGCACTGCCTGAGCAGTTGCCGGGCAGCGAGCCCGTAAGTCCGTTAACCATTACTTATCACTCATTACTCAGTGAAAACGCTCCTGCTTCGCTTGCGGCCGGTCGATGCCAGCCAGCGGATATTTCTGGGCTTTGTGGGCCTGCTGCTGCTGGCCGGGGTGGTGGCCGGGGTGCAGCAGCAGCCCCTGCTGCTGCTGCCGGTGCTGGTGGTGCCGGGCGTGGTGCTGGTGGCCACGCGCTGGCAGTGGGCCTACTACGGGCTGTTTTTGACGCTGCCTTTTTCCCGCGAAATCAGCCTGCCGGGTGGGCTGAGCATGGACGTGCCTTCCGAGCCGCTGATGCTGGTGCTGCTGGGCTGCGTGCCGCTGGCTTTGCTGCTGGCGCCGGGCGGCCTTGCCCAGCTGGGCCGCCGCGAGTGGCGCCACCCGCTGCTACTACTGCCCTTGCTTATGCTAAGCTGGGCCGCGCTCGACACCGTGTTCTCGACCGATACGCTCAAATCGGTGAAGTACGTGCTGGCCAAGTGCTGGTACCTGGTGCCGTTTGTGCTGGGCACGCTGCTGCTGGTGCGGCGGCCCGCCGATTTTTGGCGGGTGGCCGCGTTCTACGTGGGCGCCACGGCGGTGAGCTTGTGCTGGGTGCTGCCGCGCCACGCCGGCACGGGCTTTAGCTTCGCCAAGATAAACCGGGCCATTCAGCCGTTTTACCTCAACCACGTTACCTACGCCACCACGCTGGCGCTGCTGCTGCCGCTGGCCGCCGGGCTGGCGGCCCAGGCCCCCACGGCCACCCGGCGGCGCCTGTGGCTGGGGGTGGGCGCGCTGCTGCTCTTCGGGCTGCTTACGTCCTACACCCGCGCCTCGTGGCTGTCGCTGCCGGTGGCGGGTATTTTTTACTGGGTCATGCGCCTGCGCCTCACGCGGGTGATGCTGGCGGTGGTGGCGCTGGGCATGGCAGGCTCGGCGGTGTACTTTATGAGCGGGGAGAACTTTATGCGCTTCCGGCCTGATTATGAGAAGACTATCTGGCACGGCGGCGACTTCTCGGCCCACCTCAAATCGACCTACAAGTTTCAGGACGTGTCGGGCATGGAGCGCGTGTACCGCTGGGTGGCCGCCGCCGGCATGATAGCCGACAAGCCCATCACCGGCAGCGGCCCGGCCACCTTCTACCCCGAGTACAAGCGCTACACGGTGACGAGCTTCCGCACCTACGTCAGCGACAACCGCGAGCACTCCACGGCCCACAACTACTTTCTGCTGCTGATGGCCGAGCAGGGCGTGCCGGGCTTCGTGCTGTTTTGCGCCCTGGTGGCCACGGCGCTGCTCACCGCCGAGCGCCTCTACCACGCCAGCCTGCGCCGGCCCGACGTGCACCGGATAGTGCTGGCCGTGGCCCTGTCGCTGGTCATTATCCTCTTCCACTTGTTTCTCAACGAGTTAATCGAGGTCGATAAGATTGGCTCGGTCTTCTTCGTGATAATGGCGGTGCTCATCCGCTGCAGCACGTGGCTGGAAGCGTCGGCAGGCGCCACGCCGGAGGTAGTGGAGCCAGCCCGATAGAGCCGGGCTATTGCCTGAGTGGGCGGCGGGACTGCGTCTAAATCGCCGCCTCCACTAGCCACTCAGGCAATGCAGCGCGGCTGCCCCAGTGCTCCCTTTAGCTGGCCGTCGGGGGCAGAAAGCCCAAAACTGCCTCTAGCACTTGCGCCGGTTGCTCCTCAAACATATAATGGCCACTGTCTAAGATGCCGATTACCTGCACGTTATCGGCCACGTAGGGCAAGCTCATTTGCAGGTAGCTGTACGATACGTGGCTCCCGATGCCCAGCACCGGCATGGCCAGGCGGCCGTAGGTATTGGCATCGGCAATGTCCTGGTTCATAGCCTGGTACCAGGCATTGGCGGCCCGGATGCTCTCGGGCTGGTTGTACACGGCCGCGTACACCGCCCGGTCGAAGGCCGACATGCGGCTGTCGTCCAGCATCACGTAGTGGAAGAGGTAGTCGAGCAGGTACTGAAACCGCCCGGCCAGCAGCTGCTCGGGCAGGTCCTTCACCTGGTTGAAGGCCATCCACCAGGGGTAGGGCTGCTGGCCATCCATTTTCGCGGCAAAGGCGCCGGGGGCCGGCAGCAGGGGCATCTGCCGCAGGCCTTCGCTGGGGTGGGCCCCGTCGGCCAGAATGAGCTTCTCGGTGGCCTGCGGGTGGTTGAAGGCAAAGCTGGCGGCCACCATGCCACCGATGTCGTGGCCCAGCAGCGAGGCCTTTGCCAGGCCCAGGTGGCGCAGCAGCGCGTAGATGTCCTGGGCCATCGTTTTTTTGTCGTAGCCCGCGGCGGGCTTCTCGGAGCTGCCCATGCCGCGAAGGTCGACGAGGATAACCCGGTAGTGCTGAGCCAGTTCGGCGGCGATGGGGTGGTAGGAGTACCAGGTCTGCGGCCAGCCGGGCAGGCACACCAGGGCCGGGCCCTGGCCGCCCTCCACGTAGTGGAGCCGCACGCCGTTGACGGTAGCGTAGTGGTTGGCAAAGCCAGGAAGTTTTTTGACCAGTTCCTCGTCGGAGTAGTCGGCCAGGGCAGGAGATAGGAGGGGTTGCATGGCGTTAAGCAGTTAAAAAAACGGTTGGATTGGCCCAGGTCAGGTCCGGGTAGCGGGTAGTATCAAGGGGGGTATTCTGCACGCTGAACATGCTGAGCAGGTACTGCATTTGCTGCCAGCTGGCGTAGAGCCGCTGCTCGCCGGCCGGGTTGGCCGCGCGCGCCTGCTGGATGGCCGCCGCCAAGTTGGCGCGCGAGCCGAGCCGGGTTAGGGCAAACTGCCCCCGGCCGGCCGCGGCGGCACTAGTGACCAGCGCGCGCGGGCTGGGCTGGAAGCTGGCGATGCGCAGCAGGCGCGGCGTGGCCGGGTCCAGGGCGGCGGCGGCCGTAAAGGCAGCCGGGTCGTGCATCGTGGTGAAGTCGATTTGCCAGTCGGCATCTTCCCAGTAGCCCACCTGCCGCTGCTTGAAGTCGAGCAGCGGAATGTTGTAGGTCAGCACTTTGGCAAATGCCCCGTTGAGAATAGAGGTGGCCGCGAGGGGCGCCTGGTCGAGGCGGGCCTGGAATTCGCGCCGCAAATCGAAGTTGCGGCTCAGGCCGGGCGCCTGCTGGGTGTAGTCGCTGGCAAAGTCGGAGGGGATGAAGTGCGGCACCCCGGCGGCAACGGCCGCATCGAGCAGCTGCGCTTGGGCGTCCACGATGACTTCGCGCAGGCCCGCCAGGGCCGACACCACGCAGCTAGCCCCCCGGCAGGCGCGGGTGAGCGCCGCGGGGTCGGCAAAGTCGACGCGCCGCACGTCGATGCCCAGCTCGGTTAGGCTATCAACCTTCGTTGGGGCGGCGGGCCGCACCAGCGCCCGCACGGCCGCGCCGCGCTGAAGCAAGGCTTTGCTAATGCGGCCGCCCAGGTCGCCGGTTGCGCCGGCCACCACAATAAGTGGAGTCATGTAAAGGGAAAATAAGGGTGGAAGCGCCGCGTTTTGGCGGCGGCGTTAACTACCCCAAAGGTCCCCCAATGCTTCCCGGCCCGGCGCCCGATTCTTGCCCACTACTTACACATTCTTGCGCTTTTAGCGCGGTCCTCAGCCTTGCTGAAACGCGCGCGGGCTCTGACCCACCGCCCGCTTGAAGGCGGTGGCAAAATGGGCCGGCGAGGCAAAGCCCAGCGCGTCGCCGATGGCGGCCACCGGCAGCTCGCCGGCCCGCAGCAGGGCGCGGGCCCGCCTGATTTTCCAGTCCAGCACGTACTGGTAGGGCGCGCGGCCGGTGGTGTGCTTGAAGCGGCGGGCGAAGTGAAACACGCTCAAATTGGCCAGGCTCGCCAACACTTCCAGCGTGACGGGCCCCTCCGCGTGGGCCTCCAGGTAGGCATCGAGGCGGGCCAGTACCGCCGCCGGCAACCGGCCCCCGGACTCTCCCACCAGGCGGCGCTCAAACGTGGCGTGGTGCGCGATGAGGTGGTAGCAGAGCGTGGTCACCAGCGACTCGGCGTAGAGCGGCCCGAGCGCGGGTGGGTGGCCCACGGCGGCCAGCAGCTGCTGGCTCAGCTGGGCCAGCAGGCCATCTGCGCAGCGAAACCGCTGGCGCAGCGCAAAGTAGCGCAGGTCGAGGTCGCGGCGGGCCCGCGTTTCCAGCGCCAGCGCATCCAGGTGCACGTGGGTGATGTCGACCGGGCCGTCCCAGCCAAAGGGGCCGTACTCTCCGGCGGGGTACAAGCCCACATCGCCGCGCCGGTACTGGTCTACCATTACCCGCGACCCGTTGCGGTGGCTGAACACCACGGGCTGGGGCCCCTGGTGCACCAGCAGCAAGTGCTGCGCGTGAAAATGCGCCGGCAGGGCCATGGCGTCCAGCTGGTAGCGCTCGAGCCGCACCCCCGGCCAGGCCAGCGCAGCACTGCTGGTCAGGGCCGGGCGCTCGTACAGCTCGGAGGTGTAGGTACAGGTCGTCGAAGCGGGCATAATGGCAGGTAACCGCTCCCGGCGCCGAATAGTTAGCGGCAGTTTTTTGAGGGCCGTGCGTGTCAACCAACTCTAAGCCCGGCTGCGGTGTCGCAAGCCCCGCCTGAAACGTGGGCGGGCACGACGCTACTGCCCACCAAGCCTGCACAGCAGTAAGTGGCTGGCTCTCCCCTACTTGCTTACACTCCCCTCTGGCCGAGAGCTTGCGGGCAAACCTGGTGCTAAAGATTCACTGCTTACCGATAAAATACTGATTATCATTACTTTACTAGTTATTTCACTCTTAAACTCAGCATAGTCACGTCGTCGGCAAAGCGGTCGCCGCTGGCGTTGAAGCGCTGAATATCGTGCAGCACCTCTTCGTGCAGGCGGGGCAGCGGCAGGTAGCGGTTGCGGGCGAGGGCCCGCAGCACGCCCTCTTCCCCAAACTCTACTTGCTGGTTATCAAATACTTCGGTGAGGCCGTCGGTGTAGGCAAACAGCAGCGAGTGCGGCGGCATAGCGGCCAGGCCCACCTTGAAGCGGGGCAGGTCGGG
This sequence comes from uncultured Hymenobacter sp., assembly GCA_964243255.1. Classification (GTDB taxonomy): domain Bacteria; phylum Bacteroidota; class Bacteroidia; order Cytophagales; family Hymenobacteraceae; genus Hymenobacter. Next base: position 84 of record CAXTFI010000151.1, on the reverse strand, counting down.
CATAATGCCCAGCATCACGGTGCCGTCGTGCAGGAGCTGGGGCGGGCCGGCGTCGGGCAGCAGCAGCGGGTCGTTGTGGCCGGC
>CAXTFI010000150.1:0-12554 GCA_964243255.1 uncultured Hymenobacter sp. | reverse complement strand
TGGTGCAAAACGCGGTGTACGAGCAGAAAGACCCGCTGCTGGTGTACAAGTTCGAAGCCTTCGAGCTGTTCAAGCGCATGCTGAGCAAGGTGAACCACGGCACCGGCGCCTTCCTCTTCAAGGCCGACGTGCCGGTGGCCGCCGAAGCCGGCTTCGCCGAGCCCGAGTTCTACTACGAAGACGACCTGCCGGCCCCCGCCCCTATGCCCAAGCTCAAGGCCGAGAAAGCCATCTCGGACGTGTCGCTGGGCGCGGGCCAGGAAGACCTCGACCAGGCCGCCGAGCTGGGCCTGGCCCCGCCCGTGCGCCAGGAGCCCGTGCGCAGCCAGAAAGTGGCCAACCGCAACGACAAAGTGAGCGTGCAGTACATGGACGGCCGCGTGGTGCGCGACGTGAAGTATAAAACCGTAGAGGAAGACCTCGCCGCCCAGCGCTGCGTACTGGTTGATTAATTAAACAAGTAAGAACGTCATGCTGAGCTTGCCGAAGCATCTCGCTCGCATTACTGCTCCCAATCGTTGGAGTTAGTAAGCCACGCGAGATGCTTGGGCAAGCTCAGCATGACGTTCTTATTTTGAAACAGCTTACAAATGAACCTAGCCGCTACCCTCGACCACACCTTATTACGCCCCGATTGCACTGAAGCCCAGATTGTCCAGCTTTGCCAGGAGGCGCGTCTGCACGGTTTTGCCAGCGCCTGCGTGCCGCCCTGCTACGTGCCGCAGGCCGCCCGCGAGCTGAGCGGCTCGGGCGTAGCCGTGTGTACGGTCATCGGGTTTCCGCTGGGCTACAACAGCCCGCGGGTGAAGTTCAAGGAAGCCGAAGTTGCCTTGGGCGAAGGGGCTACCGAGCTGGATGTGGTATTGAATGTAGCGGCCTTAAAGTCAGGGCAATACGATGCAGTGAAGGCCGAAATCGAAGACCTGGCCGACTTGGCCGACGTGCACAATGCCTTGCTCAAGGTCATTATTGAAACCGCCCTGCTCACGGAGGAAGAAATGGAGACGGCCGCCCGGCTTTGCGCCGAAGCCGGCGCTCATTTCGTAAAAACCAGTACTGGCTTTACCAGCCGGGGCGCCTCGGTGGCCGATGTGGAGCTGTTGCGCCGCGTGCTGCCGGCCGGTATCCGCATCAAGGCCAGTGGAGGCATTCGCACGCGGGCGCAGGCGCTGGCGCTGCTCACCGCCGGGGCCGACCGGCTCGGCACCTCTAACAGCCTGGCTATCTTGCAAGAAGATGACTCTACGCCTTCCTAACGCCGTGCTACTTCTAAGCCTGCCGCTGCTGGCGGCCTGCGCGGCCACGGCCCCCACGCACTCCCAAACGCCGGCCGACACCACGCGCCGCCCCGTAGCTACTGCGCCCACCGAGGACGTGGCCAAGTACCGGCCCGTATTTACGCTGCCCCCGGCCAGCGGCGCAGGGCTGCCCACTGGCTCCAAGCCCACTGCATCGCCGGCGCCGCTGACCAAGGCCGCTGCGCCGGTCCCCACCAACCAGGTAAACGCCCTGGTGGAGCAGCGCCTGCGCGACCAAGCCTTCACTAACCAGAACGTCAAGTATATCAGTGGGTTCCGGGTGCGGGCCTACCTGGGCCTGGAGCGCGAGCAGGTGATGAGCATTCGCCGCCAGCTCATCAGCCGTTACCCCGACGAGACGGATTATATCACCTTCAAGCAGCCCGTGTACCGGCTCTACATCGGCGACTACGCCACCAAGATTGACGCCGCGCGCGGCCTGGCGCGGGTGCGGCAGTTTGTGCCCCGCGCCGAGCTTGAGCCCATGCAGGTGTTGTTAAATAAAATACCGTAAGGTATTGGTAATTAAGATAGAACGTCATGCTCATCTGGCGTCCGCTTGCCGAAGCATCTCGCGCGGGGCAGTAATTCAATCGTTCAGCGGTTTTAATTACTATCCCACGCGAGATGCTTCGGCAAGCGGACGCCAGATGGGCATGACAACGATTTAGTGTTGAAAATTATGCTTGATACTCTCAAAACCCGCGCCGCAGCCCTGGCTCCCGAGCTGTCGGCCCTGCGCCGCCACCTGCACGCCAACCCTGAGTTGTCGTTCAAGGAAACCCAGACGGCGGCTTTTGTGGCCGGCAAGCTGCGCGAGCTGGGCCTGGAGCCCCAAACCGTGGCCGGCACCGGCGTGGTGGCCCTCATTGAGGGGCAGCCGGGCGGGCCGGTAGTAGCCCTGCGCGCCGACATGGACGCGCTGCCCATCCACGAGCTCAGCAACATTCCGTATAAGTCGCTGAACGCCGGTGTGATGCACGCCTGCGGCCACGACGTGCACACCACCTGCCTGCTCGGGGCGGCCCAGCTGCTCACCGAGCAGCGCGCCCACTTCAAGGGCACCGTGAAGCTGCTATTTCAGCCCGGCGAGGAGCTGCTGCCGGGCGGCGCGTCGCTGATGATTGCCGACGGGGTGCTCGAAAACCCCCGGCCGGCCGAAATCCTGGGGCAGCACGTGTTTCCGCGGCTGCCGGTGGGGCAGATTGGCCTGCGGCCCGGCCGCTACATGGCCAGCACCGACGAGTTGTACCTGACCATCAGGGGGAAAGGCGGCCACGGAGCCATGCCCGAGCTCAACCTTGACCCCGTGCTGGTGGCGGCCCACCTCCTGGTGGCGGCCCAGCAGATAGTGAGCCGCCGCGCTAACCCCAAGCTGCCCTCGGTGCTGAGCTTCGGCAAGGTCATCGCCAACGGCGCCACCAACGTCATCCCCGATGAGGTGTACATCGAAGGCACGTTCCGCACCCTGGATGAGGCCTGGCGCGACGAGGCCCACCTGCTCCTGCGGCAGCTCTGCGAAGGCCTGGCGGCCAGCATGGGCGCGGTGTGCGAGCTGGAAATCCGCCGGGGCTACCCCTGCCTCGACAACAACCCCGCCGTGACGGCCCGCGTGCGCGCCGCCGCCGAGCAGTACCTGGGAGCCGAAAACGTGATTGAGCTGGACCAGTGGCTGGCGGCCGAAGACTTTGCCTACTTCTCGCAGGCCGCGCCGGCCTGCTTCTACCGCCTCGGCACCCGCGCCGTGGATGGGCGCTTTGCCGCCTCGGTGCACACGCCTACGTTTGACATTGATGAGCAGGCCCTTAGCCTCGGGGCCGGCCTCATGGCCTGGCTTACCTTGCAGGAGCTGGCGGGTTCCGTTACCATTTAATCCTAACCGCTAGTTAGTTATGCGTCGTTTGCTACTTCCTTTGTTTCTACTGGCCGGTTCGCTCGCCGCGCACGCCCAGGCCACTGCCCCGGCCTACGACCCCAACGTGGCCCACCGCTCGGTACAAGCCCTTGAGCTGTGGCCGGAGGTGCAGGGCGAGGTGGTGCTGCGCAACGGCGACTACCTGCTGCTGACGCTGCGCGGCGAGCGGGCCCTGGCCGATGCCTCGTATCAACCCATGCGCCACCTCGGGTTTGACGCCGGGCAAATACGGGTGGGCTACGAGCATTTCTGGAGCGCCCATTGGAGCTGGGGGGCCACGGCGCGCTTCAACGGCGGCAGCGGCCAGCTGCAAGTCGGTAACATCGCTGGCGAAACCCTTACCCCGGAGCTGTTGCTGCGCCACCGCGCGCCCATTTTTGCCGGCATCACGTTTGGGCAGCGCCTGAGCGTGGAGCGCATATTTCCAACCAGCAAATACGTGGGGGGCTCGGGCCCGAGCGGCCAGACGTGGGGCCGCCTGCGCGTAGACCTGGAAAAGCTGCTGCCGCTAACCAGCGATGCCGCTGCCGGCCTGGCCCTGCGCCCGCGCCTGAGCTACGAGGCCAGCACGCACCTACGTTTTCAAAAAGCTAGCGGCGACCCCGACGAGCGGGCCATCCAGTACAACAGCCTGCGCGCCGAGGTGGGCGTACGCCTGTCGCCGGCCATTGACCTGACGCCGTGGTTTGCTTACCAGACTGCCTATCAGCAGAACCTAGTGTTCACGGATATGACGGGGACAATTCCGGTATCGGGCGGTAAGATTAATGCCGTGTATCCCACCGTGGGCCTCGACCTGCGTTTTACCTTTTTGCCCACTGGTGGCAAGGCCGACCGGCAGCAGTTGCCCACGCAACACTAAGGCGCAGCGCGACAAATTGGCTTGAATACGAGGTGTCGCGTTGAAGGTATATGTCATATTTTCAGTCGATTAGCTATTTAGTGCGTAGTAGCCAGCCAGCCCGGCTTCTATTGCAGTCAAAATGACTGTCTGCGCCGTTCGGCATAGATTTTAAGGAAAGAAGGTAGCCCCGCCGGGACTGGCGGCCGGCTACTATCCACAACATCTTTCTTTAATTATGTCCACGCTTTTGTATAATACCCGGCCCGCCGTGCGCCCCGCCCGCGCCTTCAATTCCTTGCTGAGCGAGCTGCTGCGCGATGCCCAGCCGACCACACCCCAGCCTTCGGCCACCTTCGTGCCCGCCGCCGATATCTTCGAAACCGCCCAGGGCTTTGAGCTGCACCTGGCGCTGCCCGGCGTAGCCAAAGATGCCGTGAGCCTCGATTTTCAGGATAACCAGCTGGTAGTGAGCGGCAAGCGCCCCGCCCCGGCCACTGAGGGCGAAAACGTGCCCCAGCTGCGCCGCGTCGAAACCCGCTTCGGGGAGTTTCGCCGGGCCTTCCGCCTGCCCGAAACGGTGAGCGTGAAGAATATCAGCGCTGAGCTGGCTGATGGCCTGCTCCGGGTGACGCTGCCCTTCGATACCGACAAGGTGACCAAGCAGCACATCGAAGTGCGCTAGTGGCAACTGAAAAGGCACCTCAGCGGGTGCCTTTTTTGGTTTAGATAGTGCATAAATATCCGCCGGGCGCAACCTTTGGGCACTGTCGCCGCTCTTTTTTACGTTGGGGTTGCCGGAAGCTAAACTCTTTTCTATTTTCACGGGTAATTAAGTAATTAACAGCGCGCCGCCCACTTGGGCGAGCCGCCTTTCCCGCTACTTTTTTTCGTTTTCATTTTTTAACTCAACCCCGATGCAAGCTAAAAACATGATGCTCGGCCTGCTGACTTCCGCCATTTTGGGCGGCGGCGTGGCCGTGGGGGGCTATAAGCTACTGGAGACGACGCCGGGCAACGGCGCGCAGACGACGGTGGCCTCCGACCCCCAGGTTCGCTACACTTCGGCCATGCGCAGCAGCACCTACGCCGCGCCCGAAGGACTCAACTTTGTGGCGGCCGCCGCCGCGACCACGCCGGCCGTGGTGCACGTGATGACCGAATACAAGGCGGACCCCCAGCAGCAGGCCTCGCGGATGCAGATGGACCCGTTTCTGCGGCAGTTTTTTGGCGATCAGCTCGAAGGTAACCCGCACGGCCAGCGCGAGCCGCAGGGTGGGGGCGAAGGCTCGGGCTCGGGCGTGATTATCGCCGCCAACGGCTACATCGTGACCAACAACCACGTGGTAGACAAGGCGTCTAAGGTAACGGTGGTGCTCGACGACAAGCGCCGGTTTGATGCCGAAGTAGTGGGCACCGACCCCAGCACCGACTTGGCCGTGCTCAAGGTAAAGGCTGACAATCTGCCCTTTATCAAGTATGGTAACTCCGATGAGGTGAAGGTAGGCCAGTGGGTGCTGGCCGTGGGCAACCCCTTTAACCTGAACTCGACCGTGACGGCGGGCATCATCTCGGCCAAGGGCCGCAGCATCGGTATCCTGAGCCGCGAGCAGAACAACATGGGCGTGGAGTCGTACATCCAGACCGATGCCGTGGTGAACCCCGGCAACTCGGGTGGTGCGCTGGTAAACACCAGCGGCGACCTCATCGGCATCAACTCGGCCATCTCGTCGCACACCGGCTCGTTTGAGGGCTACGCCTTCGCCGTGCCCAGCTCCATTGTGAGCAAGGTGGTCGATGACTTGCTGAAATACAAGGTGGTACAGCGCGCTTTGCTGGGCGTGCGCATTCAGGAAGTAGACGCCCGCTTGGCTACGGAGAAGAAGCTGAATACCCTGAACGGCGTGTACGTGCAGGGCCTGGGCGAGAAGAGCTCGGCGGCCGCCGCTGGCCTGAAAATCGGTGACATTATCACCGACATCAACGGCATTGCGGTAAACACGTCTTCGCAGCTGCAGGAGCAGGTGTCGCGCTTCCGCCCCGGCGACCGCATCAAGGTGGGTTACCTACGTGGTAGCGACAAGCAAGTGGCTACGGCTACGCTCTTCAACGCCTCCAACACCACGGCCGTGGTGCACGAGCTGGCTGCCGCCGCCGCTATCACTTACGAAGGCGCCAAAATAACCCCGGTGCCGGCCAAGCTCCAGAACCTGCTGGGTATCCAGGGCGGGGCCCAGATATCGGCTATCAAGGGCAGCAATTTCAAGGAAACCGGCATGGCAGATGGCTTCATCATCACGCGCATCGACAAGAACACCATCAGCAAGCCCACCGACGTGCAGGCGTACCTGGATGAGGCCAAGGACAACTCGGGCGCCCTCATTGAAGGCGTGTACCCCGATGGCCGCAAGGCGTTTTACCCCATCGGCCGCGGCTAAAAAGTAGCTTCATTAGGAAATGTAAAAGCCCCCGCCAGCTACTGGCGGGGGCTTTTTGTGGAAGTGGTAGGAAGAGAGCCGGTGATTATTCAACCAGGAGCCGGGTGGTAAATAAGCCAGTAGCTCCCGCCACACGCAACGCATAAATACCAGGGGCCAAGCCACGAAGGTCAACCTCAGTGGCGATGCCAATGGCCGCTACTGGGGCCAGCTGCGTACGCACCACCCGGCCCAGCGCATCGAGCAGGCTGAGGGTAGCTGGTCCGGTCCCACTAGTGATGGGCAGCACCACGCTGGCATGCCCGTGGGCGGGGTTGGGGTAAGCGGCCAGGCCCCCCGCCAACTGTCCGGCCGGAGTAGTGCCCAGCAGCGCCTGGTCGGTAATACTGGCTAGTAGCCCTACCTGCTCCGTGGTAGAGATTGTAAAAGGCTGGCTGCCAAACGCTGCGCCTTGCCGGGCGGCTCCCGCGGCGTATACTTGGCTGCCACTTACCGCCAGGGCCGCAACGGAAGCGTTGCCAGTGCCGCCCTGGGTGAGAGCCCAGGCGAAGCCGCCGGTAGGCCCCGCATCGGTCAGCCGGGTTATAAAGGCATTTTGGGAACCGGTGGGCGCGAGCATTGTGCTGCCAAAGCGCCCGGGCGCGCCACCAAAAAATCCACCGAGGTACACGTTGCTGCCCTGCACGGCTAGCCCTGCTGCGGTGTCGTCATCGGGGCTACCAGCTGCCTGCGCCCACACAAACCCGCCGGTAGCTCCCGCATCGGCCAGCTTGGCCACAAAAACATCCTCCTTGCCCACGGCTACCAGGCTGGTGCTGCCGATTGCAGCGCCCGGCCCAGCAAAATCACCGGCTATGTAGACAGCCGCACCGCTGGCAGCCAGGGCCGTAGCCCGCATGCTGGCCGGGCCGCCCGCCGCCTGCGCCCACGTAAAGCTACCGGTGCTGCCCGAATCGGTTAGCTTGGCTATGAAGGCGTTGCTGCCGCTACTGGCCATGTTGGTGAGGGTGGTGGCTCCAAAGCCCTCTGTGCCCTGAAAAAAACCACCCACATATATACTCGTGCCCTGTACTGCCACGGCATTGGTTAGGCTGAAGCCAGTGCCCGCCACGCCTTGCGCCCACGTGAAGCTGCCCGTGCTGCCCGCATCGGTCAGCTTGGCCACGAAGCCACTAGCTACGCCGCCATTGGTGAGCGTGGTGGCCCCGAAAGTGGCGGCCGTACCGAAGTAATAACCCACAACGTATAGACTGTTTCCCTGGGCCGCCAGTGCGTAGGTAAACATATCCTGCGGGCTTTCCACAAATTGCGTCCAACCAAAATTGCCCGTGCTGCCAGCATCGGTTAGCTTGGTTATAAACACCCGAAACTGCTTCGGACTACTGAATGAGGTGGGGCCAAACTGCCCGCTGCCGCTGGCCTCCCCACTCACGTACACGTTGTTGCCCACCACGGCTAACCCCGCTGTAAAAACAAACTCGCTGCTGCTGAAGGGCTGCATCCAGGTGAAGCTGCCGGTGCTACGGCTCCATTTAGCCACAAAGCCGTTGGTGGCGCTGTTGCTGACGGCCGTAGTGCCGGCTACGGTGAGAACGCCGAAAAAATTGCCCGCTACATATATGTTGCCGCTGGCATCGGCGGCCGTAGCCGCTATCTCCGAAGAACCACTTGGGTTGGTAGTAAGGGCAAACGCTTGCTGCCAGGTAGGGGCCTGAGCCCGGCCAGGTAGAGCATAGCCCCCAGTTAGCCACGCTATTAAAAAGAATACCCAGCGACCCAGGTGTTTAGAATTAGGTAGGTAAAAAGAAATCATGCGGTAAAAAAGCTACAGGGTATTAGTAGGCAAAAATAAGTCGAAGTAGCAACACGCGCCGCCGCGCCCGGCCGCGCGGCGCGGGGTATTTTTACGTTCCTTCTGCTTCGTTCTCCCATGCTGGCCCCCCTTACCTACTCCCCCGATAGCTTCAGCATAGAATACCGGGCCGAGCAGCAGCTGCTCATCGGCCGCTGGCTGCGCCCCGTGCTGCTCGAAGAGCTGCAAATCCACTACGAGGCCCTGCTCACGGCGGCCCTGGCCCACGGGGGCTGCCACCGCTGGCTGCTGGATGTGCGCCGCCGCCCCTACCGCGACCCGGCCGCCACCCGCTGGTTTGGAGAGGTATTTGGTCCCCGCCTGCCGCAGGCCCTGGGCCAGCCGGTGGCCCTGGCCTACTTCGCCATGGTAAACCAGGACGTGGCCAGCCAGGACCCTGCCCTGCGACAAAACATGCAGCAGGGCAGCCTGCAAAATGGCCACTTCCGCTACTTCAACCAGGAAAGCGAAGCCCTGGCCTGGCTGGCGCAGCAGCCGTAGCAGGCTGGGCCAGCCGGGTCAGGGCTTTTATATGGGGGGTAAAATATTAATAAACACCTAGTTACTGCACTGCTACTTGGCGGGTAACAGTCCCGGTAGCATACTGCACGCGCAGTAGGTACACCCCCGCAGGCAAACCCTCTACCGAGAGCAGGAGGTCGGCCCCGCCGCTGCTCACGGCCTGGGTGCGCACCGCGCGGCCCACGGCGTCAAGCAATTCGAGGGTGTTGGGAGAAGCGCTGGCGTCGGGGGCTACGTGCAGCACCGAGTGGGCGGGCACGGGCCACACCTCGGTGTGCGCAGCCACCGCGGCGGGCGCGGCCACAGCCAGCACATTGGGGGCCGTGAGGCGGGCCACGCCGAAGGATGGCTGGCTGCCGATGGCGGTAAAGCTGCCGCCGAGCACGATAGCGCCATCGGGCTGCACGAGTACGCTGCGCACGGTGGTGTTAGGGTTGGCCGTGGCGGCGAAGGAGTTATCGAACTGCCCGGTAGGCAGCAGGCGGGCGAGGGAGGTTGCCGTGGGGGAGGTAAAGCTGCCGCCCACCAGCACCCGGCCATTGGGCTGAAGCGCCAGGCTGTAGACCACTGCAGTAGCCGGCAGGCTCGTTTGGAAGCTGCCATCGAGCGTACCGGTTGTGGTGAGGCGGGCGACGCCCGCCTGCGCCGCGCCATTAACTGCGCCAAACTGGCCGCCTACAAGAATTTGGCCATCGGGCTGCAGGGCCAGCGCATACAGCCGGTGCAGGTCGAGGGCCGTAGCCGTAGCGGAGCCAAACTCTGAGGCATTGTTGAAAGTAGCATCCAGGCTGCCAGTGCTAGAATAGCGCACCACGCGGGAAATAAAGGGGCTGGGTGTGCCCGGCGCAACAAAGTCTTCGGCCACTACAATGCGGCCATCGGGCTGCACCAGCACGGCGTTGGCCGTGTTAGGCACGCCCAGGCCGGTTGCGTTCGTAACGTCGCGGGTGAAGGAGGCGTCGTAGGCCCCGGTCGCCATCACCCGAAACAGGTAGCGGTAGCCGAGGGAGCTGACTACTGCGCTGCACACCATCAACCGGCCGTCGGGTTGCACGGCCAGGGCCGTAACGGTGCCTCCCCCCAGAAAGTAATTGAAGCTGGCATCGGGGCTGCCGGCGGAGGTGAGACGCCGCAGACCATTAGAAGAGCCTACCAGAATGCTGCCATCGGCCTGCATAGCCAGGCAGTTGACGACCGATGGCTGCACACCGGTAGCTGCCGCAAAGCTGGCATCGACCACGCCGGCGGGCGAAAGGCGCACCACCCGTTGCACCGGTTGGCCGCTGAGTTCGGTAAAGTTGCCACCCAGCACCAGTTGGCCATCGGCCTGGCGCACCACCGCATTGACATAGCCAAGCCCTTGTAGCTTAGGGGCAAAGGTATTATCGAAGGCCCCAGTGCTGGTGAGGTGCGCCAAAGGTATTTCCACGCCGGCGGCGTTAACAAAGGTGCCGGCAACCAGCACGCTGCCATCGGCTTGTAGCCCCACAGAATAAGGCATGGTGTTAGAGCCAGGGCTTACCTGAAACGAAGTATCGAGGGTGCCATCAGCGTTGAGGCGGGCCACGCGGGTATTGTTGGCCAGCGCAAAGGAGCCGACTACCAGGATTTTACCATCGGGCTGCACCAGCAGCGAGGCATCGTACCGGTTGAAGGTGGAGCCCCCCGGAATGGTAGTGTTGGCAAAGCTGGCATCGACGGTGCCGTTGGGACGCAGGCGCACAGCGCCGGTTCTGGTGGTACCAATCATCAGGTTGCTACCGGCCACCAGCACGTTGCCATCGGGTTGCAGCACCACGCTGGTAGGCTCGGAGGCCGCCGTGAAAGGCGACGTAAACGAGGCGTCCAGGCTACCGTTGGCGTTGAGGCGCACCAGGCCGCTGGCCGGCTGACCATTGAAACTAGTGAAGCTGCCGCTCACCAGGATTTTGCCGTCGGGCTGCACGGTCACGGCGTCCAGGTAAGTGTAAGTGGTCGAGGCGGCACTGCCCCCGGTGCCCACATTAAAACCCGTGTCGACGCTGCCATCGGCCAGGAGGCGCACCACGCCGGCGGCCGCCTGGCCGTTGAACGTGTCGAATTCGCCCACTACCAGAATCTTACCATCGGCCTGCACGGCCAGGCCTTCCAGCAAGCCGCCGGTGCTGCCCTGCTTAGGACCGGTGCCGGGGTCAAAAGCCGCATCGGCGGCGCCGCTGGCCTGGAGGCGGAGCAGGGCGGGGCGGCTCAGGCCCCCGGCCGTGACGTTGCCGCCGTTGTAGGTGCTTAGCAGGTATTGGCTATTGGGCAGGCTCACCACAGCTGTAACGTTGCTGGCGCTGCCCACATTCTGCGCAAATGTCTGGTCGAGTGCGCCGGCGGCGTCGAGCCGCACCAGGCTGCCTACCGCCCGGCCGTTAAAGTGCGAGAAAAAGCCCGCCACCACGCGCTTGCCATCGGCCTGCTGGGCGCTCATGCTATACACTAGCCCCGAGGCATATAAGCTGGTAGGCGGCGTAAAAGTGGGGTCCAGCGTTTGAGCGGCTACTGGCTGGTATAGCAGTGGTAGCAGCAAGCTCAAGCTACAGAGTTGAACTGAAAGCATAGAGAACAGAAAGGATAAAAATAAAGCACCGTAATGCGGCCTCAAAGGTACCGTTGTGCGCTGGTAAGGCTGGCCCCATCTCGTCGGCTGCCGGAGCAGGCTTGGCCGGCACTGCTACCTTTGAATCCCGTAATTACCCCACCCCTCCCATGAAGCAGGCCCTCGAAGAAGCTACCACCTCCGACGTAACCGTGCCGCACCCCCACGCCGACCCTCACGGCATGCAGGGCGTGCTGCGCCAGCTGGGCGTGCAGCCCGAAAACCCGGCCACCTGCACCGGCCGCACCTGGGGCGGCGCGGGCGGCGCGCAGAAAGTAATTGTGTCGCCGGCCGATGGCCAGCGCATTGCGGCCGTGGCCGTGGCCAGCGTGGCTGATTACGAGCAAGTTGTGCAGGCTGCGCAGGCAGCATTCCCGGTGTGGCGCCTGATGCCGGCCCCACAGCGCGGCGACATTGTGCGGCAGATTGGCCTGGAGCTGCGCCACCACAAGGAGGCGCTGGGTAAACTAGTGAGCTACGAGATGGGCAAAATATTGCAGGAAGGCCTGGGCGAAGTGCAGGAGATGATTGACATCTGCGACTTTGCGGTGGGCCTGAGCCGGCAGCTGCACGGCTTCACCATGCACTCGGAGCGGCCCGCGCACCGCATGTACGACCAGTACCACCCGCTGGGCGTGGTGGGCATTATCTCGGCCTTCAACTTTCCGGTGGCCGTGTGGGCCTGGAACGCCATGCTGGCCGCCGTGTGCGGCGACGTGTCCATCTGGAAGCCTTCCGAAAAAACCCCGCTGGCCGCCGTGGCCGTGCAGCACATCATCGGTAAAGTGCTGGCCGAGAACAACATACCCGAAGGCGTGTTCAACCTCGTGCTCGGCGGTCCCGACGTAGGGGCGGCCCTGGCCCACGACGAACGCGTGCCGCTGGTGTCGGCCACGGGCAGCACCCGCATGGGCCGCGCCGTAGGGGCGGCCGTGGGCCAGCGCCTGGGCCGCGCCCTGCTCGAACTGGGCGGCAACAACGCCATCATCCTCACCCCGCAGGCCGACCTCGACATGGCCATGCGCGCCATCGTGTTCGGGGCGGTGGGCACGGCCGGGCAGCGCT
>CAXTFI010000149.1:0-12639 GCA_964243255.1 uncultured Hymenobacter sp. | reverse complement strand
CATGCTGGATAAACTCGAAGCCATCCGCGAGCGCTACGACACCGTGAACCACGAGTTGATGCAGCCCGAGGTGATGAGCGACATGAAGCGCTTCAAGACCCTGAATAAAGAATTTAAAGAGCTGGGCCGAATCGTGACCGCCTACCGGGCTTACCAGCAGGTACTCAGCAACATAGAGGGCGCCCGCCAGGTTGTTTCGACCGAAAAGGACGAGGATTTCCGCGAGATGGCCAAGGCCGAGCTCGACGAGCTGGTGCCCGAAGCCGACCGCATGGAGGTGGCCATCAAGGAGCTGCTGATTCCGAAGGACCCCAACGACTCGAAGGACGTGATTATGGAAATCCGGGCCGGCGCGGGCGGCGACGAGGCCTCCCTTTTTGCCGGCGACTTGCAGCGCATGTACCTGCGCTTTGCCGAAAAGCAGGGCTGGAAAATGGAGTTGGTGGATGCCATGGACGGCACCGCCGGCGGCTATAAAGAAATTGTGCTGGCCGTGAAGGGCGAGGACGTGTACGGCAAGCTCAAGTTTGAGAGCGGCGTGCACCGCGTGCAGCGCGTGCCGGCCACCGAAACCCAGGGCCGCATCCACACCAGCGTGGCGTCGGTGGTGGTGATGCCCGAAGCCGAAGAGTTCGACATCGACCTGGACATGAACGACATCCGCAAGGACCTGTTCATGTCGAGCGGCCCCGGCGGCCAGTCGGTGAACACGACCTACTCGGCCGTACGTCTCACGCACATCCCCACCGGCCTCGTGGCCCAGTGCCAGGACCAGAAGTCGCAGCTCAAGAACTTCGACAAGGCCCTGGCCGTGCTGCGCTCGCGCATCTTCGAAATTGAGCTGGCCAAGAAGAACGAGGCCGAAGGCGCCATCCGCAAGAGCATGATTGGTAGCGGCGACCGCTCGGACAAAATCCGCACCTACAACTACCCGCAGGGCCGCGTCACCGACCACCGCATTGGCTACACCGTGCACAACCTGCCCAACGTGATGGACGGCAACATCGACGACTTTGTGGAGCAGCTGCGCCTGGCCGAAAGCGCCGAGCGCCTGAAAGTAGGCGTGGTGTAATAGAATGTGCGGTAAGCTTTAGCTTGCCGTTTTTAGTAAATAGCCTACCTACGGCAAGCTAAAGCTTACCGCACATTCGTTACCGCGCCATGCGCTATTTTTTCCCCGTTCTCCTGTTATTCAGCGCCTTTCTCAGCCTGACGATGCCCGGCTGCAAGCCCCGCGAGGAGCAGCTGCAAACCTCCGGCAGCCTGGCCTTTTCGGCCGATACGGTGAAGTTTGACACGGTTTTTACCACCATTCGCACCGTTACCAAGCGGCTATGGGTGTATAACCGCAACGCCAAGGCGGTGAACGTGGACCTCGTCAGCCTCGACAACCCGGCCACTTCGCCCTACACGCTGGTGGTGAACGGCGACCTCAAGCAGACGGCTACCAACCTCTTTATCCGGGGCAATGACAGCCTGCTCATCCTGGTGCGCGCCCAGCTGAAGGACAACGGTCAAAACGGCCTCGCCAAAGACCTGGTGGTGCAGCAAAACCTGAACTTCCGCACCAACGGCCAGGACCAGCACGTGCTGCTCCGCTCCTTCGGGCAGAACATCTATCTGCATGACAACGTGGAGTTTATCCGCGATGTAGTGTGGACCAACGACCGGCCGCACGTGCTCTATAACAATGTGCTAATACGGGCCGGGGTGACGCTGCGCATCAAGCCCGGCACCCGCATTTATGCTCACGCCGGTGCGGTGCTTATCGTGGCCGGCCGGCTCCTCGTGAATGATGCCGCCGACTACGCACCCGGCACCGGCGCCACCGATACCATAAAGGCCACTAACCCCAACATCGTGCGCTTTGCCGGCGACCGCAGCAGCGAGACGCAGTACGCCACCGCGCCGGGCCAGTGGACGGGCATCGCGTTTCTGGCTGGTAGTGTGGGCAATGTCATTCGCTACGCTCAGATTCAGAATGCTACCGTGGGGGCGCTGCTGTACAACCCGGATAACGGGGTGCAACCGGATGTTACCATCCAAAACAGCGTTATTCGCTACATCTCGGGGGCCAGCGCGAGCTTTGCGGGCCTGGCGAGCAGCCTGGGAGCCGGGGCCGGCATTTTGAATATCCTGGGGAAGGTTTCGGCCACGAACACGCTGTTCAGCGACTGCTATGAATATGCAGTGTATAGCCAGGGCGGGAGCAACTCCTTGAATTTCTGCACGATAGCTAATTTCCCGGCCACCGGTGGGGTACGCAAAACGTCTTCACTAACTTTTACCAACTCGGTGACAGACTCGAAGGGCGCCACCAGTACCAAGCCGCTTACTGTGGCGGTGCGCAACTCCATCGTGTGGGGCGCTATCGAGGACGAGCTGTTTTTTGATAATTACAAGGACTATAAAGCGACTGTATCGGTGCTGAATTCGGTCCTGAAAACGCAGCTGTACATGGCTACGACCGATGACACCGACAAGCCGGGTCTGAATGCCACAGCGTACTATAACTTGGTGAATAGGAATCCGTTATTCGTGCGGCCGGTGGGTGGCAGCCTTGGCAACTATCGCCTTGGTGCTGGTTCGCCGGCCCTGGCCAGCAAGACGGCCGTGCCGCCCCCCGTGTCGCGCGACCTGCTCAACCTGCCCCGTTCCCCGGCCACGCCCAGCCTCGGGGCCTACGAGAGCACGAAATAACCGTCGCCAGCCTACCATGCGCTACATCCAGAAACGCCTGCGCCTGCCCGCCGTAGCCGAAGGCTTTCACCTCATCACTGACCTGCTGCTGAGCGAGTTGCCCGAGTTAGAGACGCTGCGCGTGGGCACGGTCCACTTCTTTATCCAGCACACTTCGGCCAGCCTATTTATTACCGAGAACGCCGACCCTACCGTGCGGCGCGATTTCCAGGCGTATTTCCAGCGCCTCGCGCCCGACAACGCGCCCTATTTCCAACACACCCTGGAAGGCCCCGATGACATGACGGCCCACCTCAAGGCGGCCATGCTGGGCAGCTCCGTCACGGTGCCCATCGCCGATGGTCGCTTAGTGCTGGGCACCTGGCAGGGCCTGTGCCTGGGCGAACACCGCCGCCACGGCGGCCGCCGCTGGGTAGTGGCCACCCTCATGGGCGAGTAGCGCGAAGCTCCGCTTCGTGCGCGAGCGCAGCGAGCAGGCGCAACCGCGCCAACTGGCCCCAACGGCCCTAACGCGAGATGCTCGCTGCGCTCGCGCACGAAGTAAAACTTCGCGCTACTGTACCCGTGCCTGTGTGCGGTAGCGCAGGGTATCAAACAGCACCAGCTTTTGCACACCGCTGGCGCTGTACTGGTGCAGCTGGCCATTCTGCAGCGACAGGCGCAGGTCTTTTTGACCGAAAAATAAGGCGTTATCCTGCCGCAGCGTCGCCTGAATTTGCTGGGGTTGGCCGGCCGCGCTCGTCACATCGAGGCGCAGCACGGGGGCGTTGTCGTAGCCGGGGCGCAGGCGGTAGGTGTGGCGCAGGGCCCCGCCGGGCAGGCTGGCCGAGTCCACGGCGTAGGCCCCGCGCAAGGCGGCTTTGTTGATGTCGGCCTGGTAAAAAATCTGGAGCTCATCGGCCCACTTTACCTGGGGCACGCGCACGGTTTCGGTGGCGCCGTTGCGCAGGCTCACCTGCTTCTCCACACTGGGCCGGCGGGCGGTGAGCTGCCGCACCTGCGCATCGAGCAGGCCGCGCACATCGAAATACGGGCCGCTGGGATGCGGTGCGCCGGGCGCGGCCGGGTCGGGGGCTTTGGTGCCCTCGCCGCAGCCTGTCAGCCCTGGCAGCAGC
Organism: uncultured Hymenobacter sp.; assembly: GCA_964243255.1. Lineage (GTDB taxonomy): Bacteria > Bacteroidota > Bacteroidia > Cytophagales > Hymenobacteraceae > Hymenobacter. Next base: position 8,824 of record CAXTFI010000149.1, on the reverse strand, counting down.
AAAATATAAAAACCTGTTCTACAGCTCATTAGCAAATACAACGCCCTGCGTAACACGGCGCTTTCACACGGCGCAACACGGCGCGAAAGAAAGAAAACTACGCCCGAAGCAGGCTCTGCCCGGTCATGTCGGCGGGCTGGGGCACGCCCATTAGCGCCAGGATGGTGGGGGCAATATCGCCGAGCTTGCCATTGGCCAGCGTGCCGTGGTAGCTGGCATCGGCCAGTATGCAGGGCACCAGGTTGGTGGTGTGGGCGGTGTTGGGCGAGCCGTCGGCGTTGCGCATGAACTCGGCATTGCCGTGGTCGGCGATGACAATAGTGGCGTAGCCGGCCGCCAGGGCGGTTTCTACCACGTCGTGAGCGCAGGCATCGGTGGTTTCCACGGCCTTCACCACCGCGTCGAATACGCCCGTATGGCCCACCATGTCAGGATTGGCGAAGTTGACAACCACAAAATCGGCCGAATTGGCTTGCAGCTCGGGCACCAGCGCGTCGCGCAATTCGTAGGCGCTCATTTCGGGGGCCAGGTCGTAGGTAGCTACTTTGGGCGAGGCCCGCAGGATGCGCGTTTCGCCGGCAAACTCCTTTTCGCGGCCGCCCGAGAAGAAAAACGTAACGTGCGGATACTTCTCCGTTTCGGCCATGCGAATCTGGCGCTTACCATTGGCCGCCAGCACTTCACCCAGCGTATTGTCGAGGTTGTCCTTCTCAAATATCGGCGTCACGCCCACAAACGTCGAATCGTAGTTCGTCATCGTGAGGTAGCGCAGGGTGAGGCGGTGCATCTGGTAGGCGTTGAAATCCTGCTGCGTGAGCGCCTCCGTGATTTCGCGGCCCCGGTCGGTGCGAAAGTTGAAGCACAGCACCACGTCGCCCTCCTGAATGGTAGCCAGTGGCAGCCCGTCGGCCCCGGTCTTGATGATGGGTTTCAGAAACTCATCCGTAACGCCGTCTTTGTACTGTTCCTGAATACTTTGAATCAGGTTTTGCGAGGGCGTGCCTACGCCGTTCACCAGCAGGTCGTAGGCAATTTTGACGCGCTCCCAGCGCTGGTCGCGGTCCATGGCGTAGTAGCGGCCCACAATGGAGGCGATTTTGGCCCCCGTGCGCTCGTTGTACTGCTCCAGGTCGTTCACGAAGTGCACGCCGCTCTTAGGGTCGGTATCGCGCCCGTCGGTGAAGGCGTGCACAAAAACTTTGTGCACGTCGGCCTCGTGGGCAATGGTGCACAGCGCCTTCACGTGGTCGATGTGCGAGTGCACCCCACCATCCGACAGCAGGCCAATCAGATGGAAGGCTTTATTGTTCTGCTTGGCGTAGTCCAGCGCGTCTTTTAGGGCGGGCACCTGGCCCAGCTTGCGCTCGCGCACGGCCTTGGCAATGCGCACCAGCTCCTGGTCTACCACGCGGCCCGCGCCGATGTTCATGTGGCCCACCTCCGAGTTGCCCATCTGGCCCTCGGGCAGGCCCACGGCCTCGCCCGAAGCTTGTAACGTGCTGTGCGGGAAGCGCTTGAGTAATCCGTGGAAATAGGGCGTCTGGGCCTTGTCCACGGCCGAAACCTCTACGTTTGGGGCGATGCCCCACCCATCCAGAATAACTAAGAGGACCTGTTTGTTCATGCCTGCAAAAGTACGCCCCGCACCCTAAAGCGCCTGCTAGTCGTAGTAGGCCGGCCGGGCCGCCACATCTTCAGAAAGGCTTCAGCTTTCCTTCGGCTGGCATAGTTTTGGCTTAACCCTGGCCAAGCGCCTCCGGCCTTGTCTGTGAAGCTTGTTTTTATGAAAGTAATTTTTACAAGAGTTGTTTTATTCGGTTGGCTGCTGCTGGCGTTGGTATTGCGTAGCCAGGCCCAGGGCGCCGACCAGCTAGGAGCGGTGCGCTCGGCCGTGGCCAGCGGCTCGTCGCGCGAGCTGGCTCAGTACCTGGCCCCTTCCGTGGAGGTGGGCTTTGATGGCGACAAGCAGAGCTACAACGCCACGCAGACCGAGCTGGTGATGAAAAACTTCTTCGCCAAGAACCCGCCCGCCAGCTTCGACATTGTGCACCAAGGCGCTAGTAATGAGGGCATTCCCTACGCCATTGGCCGCTACGTGGGGCGCAACGGCAGCTACCAGGTGTTCATCAAGCTCAAGCCCAAGCAGAGCACCCCGACGATAGACACCCTCGATTTTACGAAGGAATAACCTAAACCACTCCCCTACTAACCCGGCTGCCCGCCCGCAGCCGGGTTTTTTGTGCGCCCGCCGGCCGGCGTACCTTTGCCGGGTGTCAGTCTACCCCGCCCCATACATCACGTCCGAAGCCCTCACCACGTTCATCCGCACGGCCCTGGCCGAAGACGTGGGCGACGGTGACCACTCGGCCCTGGCCGCCATTCCGGCCGGGGCCCGCAACCGCGCCAAGCTGCTGGTAAAAGGCGCCGGCGTGCTGGCCGGCGTGCAGCTGGCCGAGCTGATTTTCAAGCAGGTAGATGCGGAGCTTACCATCAAGGTGCAGCTCGAAGACGGGGCCCGCGTGCGGCACGGCGACGTGGCTTTCACGGTAGAGGGCCCGGCCCGCAGCATTCTCACCGCCGAGCGCTTGGTGCTCAACTGCATGCAGCGCATGAGCGGCATTGCCACCTACACGGCGCAGCTCACGACCAAGCTGGCCGGCACCCGCGCCCGCCTGCTCGACACCCGCAAGACGACGCCCAACTTTCGCCTCTGCGAGAAGTGGGCCGTGCTCATCGGCGGCGGCGTCAATCACCGCTACGGGTTGTTTGACATGATAATGCTCAAGGACAACCACGTGGACTACGCGGGCGGCGTGGGGCCGGCCATTGCGGCCACCCACGACTACCTGCGCCGCACCGGCCGCGAGCTGCCCATTGTGGTCGAAACCCGCACCCTGGCCGAGGTAGAGCAGGCCCTGGCCGCCGGCGGCATCACCCGCATTATGCTCGACAACATGGCCCCCGCGCTGCTGCGCGAGGCCGTAGCCCTGGTGGCCGGCCGCCTGCCCCTGGAGGCCAGCGGCGGCATCACCGACCAAACGATTGCCGAAGTAGCCGCCACCGGCGTCGACTACATCTCGGTGGGAGCGCTCACGCATTCGGCCGCCATCCTGGATTTGAGCCTCAAAGCATTAATCGCAGATTAAGCAGATTGGGCAGATTTCGCTGATTCGGATGGCGCGGGTAGGCATTTCTGGTCTTTTATGGTGAGCGGCGCGTAGTGTAGAAAGTGACCTGATTTCCTTGACATAAATAACGTATAATCAACTAGTTAATAAATAGCAGTAGGCCAGGCGCCGCTAGAATCAGCGAAATCTGCCCAATCTGCATAATCTGCGATTTTATGAATCAACCTAATCAACGCGGCGGGGGCGGTGGCTACCGCCAGCAGCAAGCCCCGCAGTCCTTGCCGGGCACTATCAAAACCAAAAAATACCAGTTCGACCCCAACACCTACACCCGCATTGCGATGGGCGAGGTGTGGCGCAAGGAGTGGTGGTACGCCCTCATTCCGTTTGCGGTGGGGGTGCTGCCGGCCGCCATCTGGCATTCGTGGTGGTGGCTGCTGCTGGGCGTGGCGCTGGCGGCGCTGTTTGTGCTGGTGCGCTCGTCGCTGGTCACCGGCGTAACCCAGATGGAGCAAAGCAAGCCCCTGTTTGAGCGCATGAACTACGAGGCCGACTCGCGCCAGCTCATCATGCGGCAGACCGAGCAAAAGGCCATGGCCCTGCCCTGGGACCAGATTGGCCGCGTGCGCCGCGAGCCCGATGCCTACCTGCTGTACCTCAAGCCCGGCGCGCCGCCCGCCGAGCTGGCCCCCTGGCGCCGCTGGATTGCCAGCACGTTTGACGTGCCGGTGTTTTTACATTTGCCGCTGCGCTTGTTTAACAACGACAACGACCGCAAGCTGTTTGAGGCCCTGCTGCGCCGCAAGGGCCTGTTGCCCACCGATGCACCCGCCGCCTAGCCCGGCCCGTACAACCGGTTTTTTGCCTGATTTTTTGTTTCCGCAAGGATTTTTTGCTTCCTACTTCTTATGAAAAAGCTGCTCTCTTACCTGGCTCCGGCCGCTATGCTGCTGCTTGCCTCGTGCAGCAGTGAGCCGTCTGACTGGACCGCCGACAAAAAAGTATCGCTCGACATGGTGCCCCCCGGCACCCGCGTCAGCGACAACTTCGACCAAAACACCACCGCCGCGCCCAGCCAGGAGAAAGGCGGCGCCATCAGCGACCCGGTTAGCACCAACAAGAACATGGGCAAGCGCGCCGCCCCTACGGCCGGCGCCGTGATGTCGGCCGACGTGCAGCAAGGCACCGCTGCAAAGCCCGGCGAAAACACGCGCAATAAGCAAAACGGTTCGACCACGCCCGACACGGCGCGGGGCCAGGCCGGCGCGCGCCAGTAAGGTGCCCCGGTAAACGCTGGCTCAACCGCCAGCGAGCCCCCTTTTCTAAACTTGCAGCAATGTTGCGATATATATCGCAACATTGCTGCAAGTTTTTCTGTTTTGTTCCCCTATGTGGATTGCAATAGTTTTGTTGGCGATGGCGGTGCTGGGCGCCGGGGCATTGGTCGGGGTAGTGCCAGCGGTGCGTACTACGCAGTGGCTTAAGCCCTTGCTGGCTTTTAGTGGGGCCTATTTATTTACGCTCACCATCACGCACCTGCTGCCCGAGGCCCTGACCTTGCTGCCTAGCGCGCCTCAGCAGGTGGGCTATTGGGTGCTGGCCGGCTTCTTTGGGCAGCTGCTACTTGAGGTATTGTCGCAGGGTATTGAGCACGGTCACGTGCACGCCCCCGATGCCGCGCAGCAGGGCCGCGTGCCGCTACTGCTGGTGCTGGCGCTGGTAGTGCACTCGCTGCTCGAAGGCAGCATCTTGGTGCGGGGCGCGGGCAGCGGCGCGGTAGACCAGCATTTTTATGCCCTGGTGCTGGGCGTGGCGCTGCACCACGTGCCGGCGGCGGTGGCGCTGGCCACGCTGCTGCGCCTGCGGCTGGGCTCGTTTGGGCGGGTGTGGCCGTGGCTGCTGGTGTTTGCGCTGGCCTCGCCGGCTGGGCTGGTTTTCAGTAATTATGTGGTGCTGCAGCAGCAGCTGGGCAGCGGCATCTACGCGGCGCTGCTGGGCTTTGTGGCGGGCACGTTTCTGCACGTTTCCACCACCATTCTTTTCGAAACCAGCCCCGAGCACCGGCTCAACTGGCCCAAGCTGGGCGCTACGCTGGGCGGCCTGCTGCTGGCGCTGCTCGTGAGCAACCAGTAGGCAGCTGATGAGCTTTCGCGCAGTGTTTCGGGGGGTTAAACCGCAGGGTTCCGCAGTGTTTAGTCGTTCACACTGCGGAACCCTGCGGTTTACCCCCCCAAACACTGCGCGAAAAAGCTAGAAGGCAATAACCTGTGAATCAATCAGTTAATAAGGGCCCGGTGCCGTGCAGAAAGCTTTCCAGCTGCTGGGCGCGGGTGGTTTCGCGGGCCAGGGCGGCTTGCAGCCCCAGCAGGCGCTGGCGCATCAGCAGCACCAGGTCGATGGCCTCGGGGGCCAGGCCCAGGCCGTGGTGCAGGCGCGCCAGGCGCGGCAGCAGCTCGTCGGGCTCCTCCACCTCCAGGGTGTCGGGGGCCGGGGCGGGGCGCAACAGGCCAAGCTCCACAAACTGGTGCAGCTCGGCCCGGCCCAGGCCGTAGCGAGTGGCGCACTCCTGATAAGTAAGCAGCAAAACGCGAGTAGGCATAACGAAACTGATTATGGGTTAACTAACAAGAACGGAAGCATTATTTCGTAAGCAGTTATGAATCAATAATTTACGCGCAGCCTACTCTTCATCGCGCAGCTTGGCCAGCTGCTGCAGCAGCTCGCGCTCGGCGTCGGTGAGGTGGGTGGGCAGCTGCACGTTCAGGCGCAGGTAGAGGTCGCCGTGCTGGCCTTCCTGGCGGTACACGGGGAAGCCTTTGCCGCGCAGGCGCAGGCGGCTGCCATTGGCCGTTTCGGGCTTGAGCTTGATTTTGACCGGGCCGCCGAGCGTGTCCACGGTCTGCTCGCCGCCGAGCAGGGCGCGGTACAGCGGCACGGGCACGTCCTGGGTCAGGTCGTCGCCGGTACGGGCGTAGCGGGCATCGGGCAAGAGGCGAAACGTGATGAGCAGCGCGCCGTTGGGCCCGCCGTTGCGGCCGGCGCCGCCCTGGTCGCGCAGCCGAATGGTTTGGCCATCGGCCACGCCCGGCTGAATGGTGATGCGCAGGTTTTTGCCGTTGACCGTAATGGTGCGCGGCCCGCCCGCGTAGGCCTCGGCCAGCGTCAGCTCCAGCTCGGCCTGGTAGTCGGAGCCCGCGCTGGGCCGGCTGCGTCCGCCGCCCGCGCCGCCCATGCTTCCAAAGATGGAGCTGAAGAAATCGGAGAAGTCGCTGCCACCACCGCCGTCAAATTGCCCGCCCCCAAAGCCGCCGCCCGTCGGCGCATACTGGTCCCAGTTGAAGCCGCCGGCGCCTGGCCCGGCGCCCCGCCCGCCCGCCTGCTGGTAGCGCTGGTAGTCGGCCCCCAGCTGGTCGTACTTCTGGCGCTTCTCGGGGTCCGACAGCACCTCGTTGGCCTCGTTGGCTTCTTTGAACTTTTGCTCGGCCGCGGCATCGCCGGGGTTCACGTCGGGGTGGTGCTGGCGGGCCAGCTTGCGGTACGCCTTCTTAATCTGCTCGGTAGTAGCAGTTTTTTCGACTCCCAGCGTTTTGTAATAGTCTTTATAGTCCATGTTAGAAAGCAAGCAGGGGCCCGAAAAATTGCCGTGGTGGCACCCTATTGAACGCAGAAAAAGGACCCGGCGTTGGGCTAGGCAATTTATACTGGAAGTAGTAGATTTGTATTTTACAAATAGTTGCCATTAGTCAAGCGGGCCCCGATGAAGTCAGTATCAACTGCTGGCGCGGCTGGCTTTTGGGCAGCAATTTTGGCACGATTTTGCAGTTTGTCAACCGTATATTTCCCCTATTTTATTTCTAATCCAACTTTTTCATTTCCATGAAACTAGCTATGCCCGCCTTGTTGCTGGGTGGCTTGCTGCTGTTGACGCAGCAAAGCCAGGCCCAGACGACGCCCGCGCCAACCGCTGCGGCCCCTACCCCACCCTCGCCCGCACAGGCGGCCGCCGCGCGCCGCACGCTGGCTCCGCGCCGGGTGGTGGCTCCGCGCCGGGCGGGTGCCGCGCCCGCTGGCCGCCCCAAAACGAGTGGCGTAATGGCCAAGGATGGCCTGACTATGCAAAGCGGCCGGGTAGTGCTCACCGAGCTGGGCCTCACGGCGCCCATTCAGCAGGATAAGCGCCTGCTCAACGGCACGCTCATTACCACCAAGGGCCAGGTGACCGGCACCGATGGCACGGTTTCGCAAATGGCGGAGGGCGACTATGCCTCCCTCACTGGCCGCCTCACCAGCAAGCGCGAAATGGTGGAAGCCGACAGCGTGCGCAAGCTCGTGGACTACGACCTGAAGCACCCCGGCAAGCGCAAGGAGCTGGAAAAGGCCCGCGAAAAGGCCGAAAAAGAGCGCGAGAAAGCCGAAAAAGAAGCTGCTAAAGCTAAGGCCAAAGCCGGCCGCTAGCGCTGGGTGAAGCTCACGAGCACGGCCAGCCCGGCCGCGTCATCACGGGCTTCCACTACTTCATCAATCACGTACTGAATTTCGGATTCGGACCAGTCTTCGGCCTCGGCGGCGCGCACAAAGCTGTCGAGGGCCGCAAAACGGTTGGCACCGGCGGGCGGCGTCCAGACTAAGTACTTCTGATTTTTTTTCATTCTGCGAAGATGGCACATTATGGCCTCTGCTCCCTGGCAGAGGCCATTTTTTTGCACCTGTTTGAGTTAGTGCCTAGGGGCTTTTAGCGGGCGTTGTGGGCGGCGGGGCCCATGTGCAGCACCTTTAGCTGCACGGGCGCCACGCCGGCGTCGAGCAGGTCGAGCTTGCGGGCGGCGCGCTTCGACACGTCCACGATGCGGCCCTTGGCGTGCGGGCCGCGGTCGTTGACTACCACGTTTACCGAGTGGCCGTTGCGGGTGTTGGTGACCTTTATCTTGGTTCCGAAGGGCAGCGTGTTGTGCGCCGCCGTGAGCTGGCCGGGCCGGTAGGGCACGCCACTGGCCGTGGGCCGGCCGTCGAACTTATCGGCGTAGTATGAGCCCTGGCCCGACTGCGTGAAAGCGGATTTGCTGCTGCCACAGGCAAAAATACTCATTACCAATAAACTGATAATGAATAAGTTGAAAAGTCTGCTTCGCCAAGAAATGTGCATAATTATGGTCTTCATGTGGTGTTCACGCGGCATCCCGGAATAAAGGCGCATCTTTCGGCTGAAATCAATTTCTTCTCCTCTCTTCTTTACCCCACCCCATGAAAAATACGTTGAAACTCGCTGCTGGGCTTGCTTTGTCGGGCCTCTTCCTCACCGCTCACGCCCAGACTACCCCCACGCAAACCACGCCCACGCAAACTGCTCCGATGCAGGACAGCAAAATGGCCGATGGCAAAATGAGTGATGGCAAGATGAAAAGCGGCAAAATGCACAAGGCCAAAATGAACGGCAAAATGTCGAAAGACAAGATGGGCGACGACAAGATGAAGGCCAAGATGTAGAGCCTCGGCTAGCGCCGCACTAGTTCGGCCGTCCGGCCCGGCAGCTTGCCCAAGCTGCCGGGCCGGACGGCTTTTTTGGGGCTAGCCGGCGGGGGTGCGGGCGGCCCCATTATCTGGAGGGCCTGCAGGGCGGCGTAGCTCCCCTGAAAAACGTTGAAATCGACGGTGCCCCGAATGCCGGGCACGTAGGCCTCGTCGGAGTGCTGCCAGAT
>CAXTFI010000148.1:0-12726 GCA_964243255.1 uncultured Hymenobacter sp. | reverse complement strand
CACTACCTGCGCGAGTGGGCCGAGGTGCGCCTCGAAGACGAGCCCAAGGCGGCCCGCCCGCCCGAAATGCCCACCCCCGCGGCCAGCGTGCAAAAAGTGCTGGAAATGGCCGACCTGGTGGCCTTGCAGCTGTCGCGCGACCAGGTAGACCCGCTCTGCGCCCTGGCGGCGCTGCTGCGCCCCGGCCTGGCCTTCACGGCCGAGCAGCTAAAGTCGCTGCCCCTCACGCAGAAGGAGCTAGTCGATGCCGCCCAGGCCGACAGCCCCGCTCCTACCGTAGCTGCTGCTAATGAAGGAGTTGTGGCCAACGCTGGTGCCCCCGCCCCAACGGGCAAGGGCGGGGCGCTGGCCACCTACTGCACCGACAAAACGGCCCAGGCCCGCGCCGGCCAGCTCGACCCCATTGTGGGGCGCGACCGCGAAATACGGCTGGTGGCCGAGATACTGGGCCGGCGCACCAAGCCCAACGTGCTGCTCATTGGCGAGCCCGGCGTGGGCAAGTCGGCGCTGGTGGAGGGCTTTGCCCAGCAGCTAGCCGAAGGGCTGGTGCCGGTGCACCTGCGCGAGGTGACGCTGTTTGAGCTGGATTTGGGCACGCTGGTGGCCGGCGCGTCGTACAAGGGCGAGGTGGAGGACCGCATCAAGAAGGTGCTCACCGAACTCAAGCAGTATACCCGCGCCATTCTCTTTATTGACGAGATTCACGTGCTGCTCGACCCCAAGGGCAGCGCTGGCAGCGGCATTGCCCAGCTGCTCAAGCCCGAGCTGGCGCGGGGCGAGCTCACCGTTATCGGGGCCACTACTACCGACGAGTACCGGCAGTATATTGAAAAAGATGAGGCCTTTAACCGCCGCTTCGACAGCGTGCGGGTGGAGGAGCCCACCCTGGTAGTGGCCGAGCGCATGCTGGCGCGCATCATGCCCATTTACGCGGCCCACCACGGGCTGGCGCTGGGCGCGGGCACCATAGCCGAGGCCGTGCGCCTGGCCAAGCGCTACCTCAAGGACCGGCAGCTGCCCGACTCGGCCATCGACCTGATAGACCGCACGATGGCCGCCATTCGGATGCTGGATGAGCAGGCCGTGGCCGGCCTCACGCAGCTGCAAGTTGACTTCGCCGCCCTCACGGCCCGCCAGGAGGAGCTGGGCGAAGCCGACTACCTGCGCGAGCTGCGCTGGTTTTCGTACCAGGTGCAAAACCAGGTTAGTCAGCTGTGGCTCAACCAGCTGGAGAACGAGCAGCAGCCCGAAACCCTGGAAACCAGCGCCGAGCTGGAAACCTACCTGCGCGAAATTTTGAGCGCCGTGCTGGCGCTGGCCGATACCAAGAAGGAAAGCGTGGAAAAGCAGGATATTGCCGCCATCGTATCGGGCAAAACGGGCATTCCATTGGGTAAGCTGCAAAGCAATGAGCGCGAAAAGCTGCTGCGCATGGACCAGCTGCTGCAAAAGCGCGTGGTGGGCCAAGACGTGGCCGTGAAGGCCCTGTGTGCCGCCATTCTGGAGTCGCGCTCGGGCCTCACCAAGGCGGGGCAGCCCATTGGTTCGTTCTTTTTGCTGGGCCCCACGGGTACCGGCAAAACTGAGCTGGCCAAGGCATTGGCTGACTTTCTGTTCAACGACGAGTCGTTTCTCATTCGCTTCGACATGTCGGAGTTTAAGGAGGAGCATTCAGCGGCGCTGCTCTACGGCGCGCCTCCCGGCTACGTGGGCTACGAGGAAGGCGGCCTGCTGGTGAATAAAATCCGGGAGAAGCCCTACTCGGTAGTCTTGTTTGATGAGATTGAGAAAGCCCACCCGTCGGTGTTCGACATCTTTTTGCAAATCCTGGATGAAGGCCGGCTGCACGACCGCCTGGGCCGCGAGGGCGATTTTAGCAACGCCGTCATTTTATTTACGTCGAACATTGGCTCTGAGCAAATTAGCGCCAGCTTCGGGGCCGGACAGGTGCCCGCCGCCACCGAGCTGCTGGAAACGATGACTCGCTACTTCCGGCCCGAGTTTCTGGCCCGCCTCACCGAAATCGTACCCTTCGCCCCCATTTCGGAAGAAAACGTGGGGCGCATCTTCGACATCCACCTCAAGCCGCTGCTGGAGCAGCTGCGGCGGCAAGGTATCACGCTCACGCTCAGCCCTGAAGCGCGGCAGCACCTGGCGCTGTCGGGCTTCACGCCTAAGTACGGGGCGCGGCCCATTACGGGGGTCATCCGCTCGCAGCTGCGGCGGCCCATCTCGCGGCTCATCATTGGCGGCGAGGCACGCAAGGGTACGGTGTTGACGCTGGATAAGCCAGAGGGCAGCGCGGAAGTAGTCTGGACGACTACGCAGGAGGACGCTGCGTTGGAAGTCGTAGCTGAGACGACCGTGTTTGATACAACTAATTAACTTTCAAGTAGTTATATCAAACATAACCATCCGTGTGACTAGCTGGCAACTGAGTCCATGTACTTGGCTGCCAGCTAAGCATTCGGAATTGGTGTAGGTCGTCGCCCTTTGCGTGGACCTACATCAATTCCAAAACTGCGTTAACTATCAAATAACCAAAGTATTATCCCGAACTGGCCTCACCTCCACTTCGTAAGGTAGATTCATCGCCGACTGGCCCGCTAGCACCGTGTGCAGCTCTTGGGCGGCGCGCTGCCACTCGGGCGCGCTGAGGCGGCTGGGTACGGCAGGCGTGAGCTGCACCCGAATGCAGCGCACGAAGCCCGCCGTGGGCGTAGCGCCGGTTTGGAAGCCTTTTTCGACCTGCACCTCGGCCAGGTGGGTGCCCAACTCGGCCCAGCAGGCGGCTTTGATGTCGGCTAGCGTTACTAAGCGGTTGCGGGCCAGCAGGTTGCGGCGTAGCAGGTGGGTGCGCTCTTCGGGGCGGGGGCGCTCGCGGCCGCCGCTGGTGGTGGTGAGCAGGCGCACCTCATCTACGTAGTGACCGTCGTGCACGCGCAGCAGGCTGCCAGCGGGCAGGCGGTTGGCCGCCGCGCCGTTGCTCGACCAATATTCGAGGTACACGCTGTCGTTCACATCCTGGGGGCGCAGCAGCAGGTAGGGCACCGGCTGCTCGGCGGCCCGCTGGCGGTCGAGGCGCTCTTCGAGGCGGGCCATATTCTGGTCGAGCTCGCGCAGGATGGTGCCCACAAAGTCGGTGCCGGCGGCCGTGAAGGCCCGGCTCTCGTCGCGCAGCAGCTCCAGCAGCTCGCGCAGAGCTTCGCGGCCGGTGCGGGTGTCGAAGCGGCCCACGCCGTGGCTCCGCAGCGTGTAGGTATCAGTAGCGCCGTCGGTTAGCTCGCTCAGCGTAGTGGAGCGGTAGAGCACGTTGCTGAGGCTATACACGTCGCGCACGGCCAAAAACGGCTCTTCGCTCACCAGCGGAAACAGGTTGAGGGCCGGCTGCAGGCGAAACAGCACCTTGTGCAGCCGCCGGTTGAGGGCCGGAAAGCAGTTGAGGGCGCAGGTGAGCTGGTCAAACGCCTCGGGCGGTAGTGCGTGGGCAAACCGAACTTCGAGCCACGTGAGGGGCTGCGCCAGAGCCTGCAGCTCGGTGGCGGGGTTGCTAAAGGCGGCGGCCAGCTCGTCGGGGTACGGGCGGGGCACGTAGGTGGGCAGCGCCCCAGCCGGCGCGGCCACCTGCACAAACGAAGGCGCGTAGAGCGCGTGTACCTGCTGCTCGATGCGCCGCAGAAAATCATACTCCCCATTGAGCTCACCCGCCGGGCTGCCGGCCAGCGGCGCGAGCGCGGGCAGGCCGGGCTGGGGCAGCAGCTGTACCCCGCCCAGCAGCCATTCCTCGCCCGGCAAAAAGGCCTGGTAGCTGGCGCGCCGGGGTTCGTTGAGCCAGTCGAAATAAAAAGTTAACTCATTCAAATCCAGCGCTTGGGCGGGCAGCTGCATTCCCACCCAGAGGCGGCGGTGCTCGGCCGGGGCGGGGGCCACGGCCTGGGCCACCACGCGCTTTTGGCCGCCGGCCTCCACCTGCCACACGGTGGCATCGGTGGCCAGGCAGCGCACCGCGCCGCCCACGAGGCGCGTGGCCTGCAGGGGTGAAAAAAACAGCGGCTGGCCCGCCGCCTGGCGCCCCACGGTGGGCGGCTCAAACACGAACTGGGCATCGCTGGGCAGCGTCACGAGGGGCTCGCGGGCGCGGGCCTGCAGCACGGCGTGGGCTGGGCGCGGGGCATCAATTACCTCGGGGTTGAGCAGCGTGGCCAAGCGCTCGATGAGCCGGTACTGGGTGTTGTGCAGCTCCTGGCCGATTTTCTCAAACTCAACGGCGCAGGCTTCGAGCAGCAGGTTCACCAAGGGGTCGAAGGCGTCGAGGTCGCCCTCGCCGTAGCCCCACAGCTCGGCGGCCTGGCGGGTGAGGCGGCTCTTGACGCTGGCCTTGGTAAAATCGGCGGGGGCAGCTGCGGAAAAGGGTAGCGGAGGTAGCACGCGGCAGGGTAAAAAAGGTAGAATAGTTGGCAAGCTACTTAACCCGAGTTGCGGGGTATCGCGCCGCCCTACAAAATTATCAGGGTGGTCCTTCCCCGGTCGGCCGGCTCGCGCCGGCCGACCGGCGCGTGATACGCCGCAACTTGGGGTACTTAGTCAACGGAAAGGGGCGCGATAAACAGGCTGGCCTGGAAATCGAACGGCTCCTGGGTGCGGTGCAGCGCGGCCGTAATAGTTACTTCCAGCCGCCGCCGGATGCGCTGGCTCACGTTTTTCAACTCAAAATCCATCACCGCCACCTGCACCCTGGGCCGGGCCAGGCGGGGCTCAAACTCGCGGATGGACTGCTCTACCGACTGCTGCACCCGGTCTTTCCAGCGCATCGTGGTCATGGCCTCAAAGTCTTGCTCCCACACCTGGCAGCCAAATTCGGGCTCGAAGCGCGCCTCGCCGAAATAGGTGGTCAGCAATAAGTAAAGGTGCTGGGCAATAGAGTCTTGCGCCGAGCAGCGCGGCAGCTGCCGGCGCTCCAGAATTCCTTCGAGGTCGAGCGGCAGCTGGTAATAGGTGGCACTCATAAGCAGGTAAAGGAGAAAGAAAAGGGCACTTTGAAAGCTGCGCACGCGGGCCGCCAGGGCTTAGCGCAGGACTCAGGCTGCGTTACGCCCGGCAAGCGCAATTCGTTACGGATAACTATAGACAGCCTTTCCTCCCCAACCGTCTGGGCGCTGCCTAAGCTGCCCCGGTTGCCGACGAGAATATGGCCCTGGGCACCGGAAAGATGCCACCCAGCGAGTTGAGGAAGCGCCCTTCCAAAGTGGTGGCCGGGTAGTAGTCGGGTGCGCAGGGGCCGGCCGAAAGGGCGAACTTGGCGGTTTGGTAGGCGGGCATGGCGGCGGCGTGAGGGTGGCGCGGCTGGCAGGCCGCTAGCTGAGTGGTGGCAGCTAGCAGCGCCAGCCACCACCAGGAGGGGTTAGTATGCATAAGCAGAAAGCCAGCAAGCTAATGAGCGAAAAACGGGTTGACAGAAGCCGCGCGGCCAACCAGCCGAAGCCGAGGTCGGCGGCGGGCAAGGGTCGTTCTCACCAGCTATCCCACAGGTCCTGCAGCTTCTTTTTGGCCGCTTCCAGGCCCTGGCTGGTCGCCCCGGCCTTATTGCGCAGGTAGTCTTTGGTGGCCCCGGCCCCCTTTTTTACCCCCTAAGTGGCCACTGGCTGTGCGCAAACACCTTAATCAGCCTCATTAGCGTGCTGGCTCAGCCTCTTCCTCACTAAGCAGCAGTGGGCAGAAGCTCAGAAAGATGGCTCGGGTGGCTTCCTCGCGGGCCGGGCCGGGTATACCCGGCGTAGCCATTTGCAGGGTATTGACAATACTGATTTTGCCGCCCACCGAACACATTATCGTGCTTTTTTCCAGCAGCGGATGGCTATTAGGCGTTAGCACCTGCACTAGCTCAAAGGCATCTTGCCAGAGCAGGGGGGCGGGCACGCAGGGATTATTATTTTTAAGGCTGCAAGAGCCAAAAGGCACAAACGTTTTGTCTAGCATCGTCACTACCAGCTTGCCTTGCAGGTAGTTGCTTTGCTGACTGGTGAGGTGCAAGGGGGCGGGGGCCGTGCCTTTGTCGCAGCGGCACACGGCCCCGCTACATACCAATTCCTGTCCTACCTGGCTCATACGCGGTTTAGGGTCAGGTTATATTCTTTGTTGTAGTTGTAAAGCTGTCCGGCGCGGGCGTACACCCGCAGCTCCGCACGCAAGGGTAGTGCGGTCAGCCCTTTCGTGTCGTTCATGACCAGCTTGTTGCCGCCCGCCGTTTGCAGGCCCTTGAGGTGGTTGCGGGCTCTAGTGTAGCTAGCACTCTGCTTGTTCTGGGGGTGAAACAGGTTGCCCAGCACCACGCCAAACTCGGCTTGCCCCTGCTCGTAGCCCACCAGCACCTGCGAGCCCAGCTCGGGCGTGAACATGTGCCCCTTGCCGTCGCCCGAGTAAGGCGTGCTCACCCGCAGCCACGCGCTCTCGGCGTCCGTGGCCTGGGCCACGCCCCAGTGGTAGCGCACCCGCAGGCGGCCCAGGCTGCGCGGGTCAGCCAGGTCAATCACCTCGGCCAGCTCGGGCTGGGCACCGGGCGTGGCGGCCGGGAAGCAGTGTTTGCCGCACCGGCTTGAGGGCCAGGTCGCCCGTCTGCTCGTGCCAGGCCCAGACCAGCTCGCCCACTTGCAACTCCTCGATGTTCTTATACCCGCCCTCTACCGCCACGGGCGTGCCGGCCGGGAAGCAGGCCGTCACGCAGAGGCGCGGAATCTTGGCCAGGAACGGGCGGATGTTTTTCAGCCCTGCTTTCAGGGCCAGGCTTTTGGCGGCCAGGCGCTCCAGCTGCTTGCTGGCCAGGCTCCCGGCCACCTTGCCCCCGGCCTTGAGCAGCCCCCGCACCCCGGCTTTGGCCCCGGCCATGGCCACGGTGGCCGTGCCGAAGCTCAGCACCCCAACTGCCACCGAAGCAAGTGTTCGAAGACAAAAATTTAATTCATTCTGCTTATATTAGTTATTTAAGTTTTTTTTATAATTACAAACCTTCTTCATCGATACCTAATGAAGTCCACTCATCTAAAACAGCCCAAAAGTCCACATCTATATCAGGGGCTTCATCATGCCACCAAATCAATCCAGTTGGTATAACGTGATTATAGTCCCAACATAAGTAGCCACCAGCCGAATTAGAAAATACCCCCACAACCTTGTGTAATGAGAAAGTTATGCGTATTGTATCAAGTATTCCCCAATCCTGTTCAGCTAAAATAATGAAATCCTCTATTGGCATCAGGCCCATTGCTTCAGATACAACTTCGTACCACCCGTTATGAATGTTTTCGTAGAAGAAAATGAAATCATCAGGTAAGCCATGCAGAAAGGCCTGCACATCTTCTGTATCTTGTTTTTTATCAGGATTTTTACCCAAATAGAATCTTAATTCTCCATTAATTTCAAAAGTATAAAGCACAGAAAAGCTATCAGCAACTTGAACTAAGTCTACTCGTTTTAAAAACTTATTAAATGTATTGAGTAAGCTACTAAGCTTATCCCGATAATAACTGGACCACATGTTTATAGTAGCAGTCACTCTATCTTCTTGTTCGCCATGAACAAAAATAGGACGCCATAATTCAGGTAAGTAATCAACAGTGCGCGATTCACTGATTATAGTAAAATCCCCAAGATATTTTTTTAAGTCTTCTGCTTTCATGATTGAAAAATGTTAATTAGCAGTGGAAAAAAAACTAGCGTAGCAAATTACTACTGAAGCTAATCTATTGGTGGAGTTGACAGTCTTTTAATAAGGTTCTGTAGTTCGGATTCTGCTTCCCTGCCTTGACTCATCATTTTCTGTCTAAAACTCTCATCAACTTTTATTCCAAGGCCCTTGTGTTCAGTCCATTCTTCAAAAGTCTTTGCGCCCTTTGAAGTATTAGCCGATTCACTTAACCCAACGAAATTCCTTTCGTGATTGAGTACCTGAAGTTGTTGCGCTTCAGTCAATTTTTCAAACCCTTCCATTTGCACTATTTTATCCATTGGCACTATATGGTCGGCATGTAGTGCTTAAGCTGCCACCGTCGGACGTAATGAAGTGGCCCTCGATGAGCGTGGCCGGATAACCCTTGGGGCAGGCCGGTGTGGCATTGAGTTCAAAGCGTTCGGTTTGGTAGGTGGGCACGGCGGAGGAAGGAGGAGCAGAGTGGCAACCAGCTGCGCAGGCCACGCAGCACAGGCCCCAGCAGGCGAACAGGAAGAAGCGCATACGCAGAGGAAAAGAGCGGGTCAGAATAACAAGGGCGGGGGCACCGCCTGCATGGCTTTGCCGGTTTCCTCCAGCACCTTTTCGGTTTGCTGGGCTCCTTTCTGGATGGCCTCGCCGGCCTGGTGCAGGTCTTTTTTGGCTTCTTCCTTCGCCTGCTCGTAGAGGTGATGAGTGCCGCGCTTAAACTTCTCGTACCGGTCGGTGGCGGCGTCTTTGAGCTGCGTGGCTTTCTCCCTGGTCTGGCGCACTACCGCATCCTGGGCTTTCTCGTGCAGCACGTCGTCGGCGATGGTATGTCGGCGGTGACCGTCGCGGCCCCCGTCGAGGCGACCCGCCATCCCTGTTTTTAGTTCTGAGGGCAGGCGGGCCGAGCGATGCAGGTACTGGTTGCGCAGCTTGTTGCGCTCGGCCAGTGAGCGGCACTCTACTTGCGGCAGCCGGGTGAGGGAGCCGGGCGGGCGGGTTTGAAGTAATACTCGACTCTAAAATTTTATCTGAATTTTTATATAAATTATTAAACATATAATTATTATATAATATTTTATTAAATTTTTGTCACTACTCGTAATAGCTGAGTAAGTCAATACTGTAAAATTAGCTTTATAAACTACCATACCATATTGTAGTGGGTCCGTATCTTGCACGAAGCCCGGTAGTTTACCATTAGCCAATAGGTTAACAGATAATGGGAGTTCCAGTACTTTTCCACAGTATTGAGTAGGACCGACAAAAGAATGAGTAGGCAACGTCTCTCCTTCTTCCAATTCAAGCACAAACTGTAATTCACCCACTACTTGGGCTTTTGCCCAAAAATGAATACCAAGCTGGTCGTAGATATATACCGTATTACTGTGCGATAGCGTCAGTATACGGTCAGGGTTCCCAAGATGCGCATCAGGTCGCTTATAGCCTTGTCGCGGGGCACAAGTGATACAGAACCAATGGTGATACAATCCTCTTTGAGGCGGATATCAAGCGGATAAGCAGTCATTAGTGATGGTTAGCAGGTTGCACGACAATGGTTGGACTAGCCGGAAAGGGACGCGGCATTGCGGGCAGCGTATTGTAGGGAGCGGGCAAGGGCGGCTCATAGGTGGAAGTGGCCGGGTTGTAAGTGTAGCCATGCAACTCGGCCAAGCCTGGTACTTGATTGCTAGCCGCATCGGTCGTGCCCTCAATGGTTTCCAACTCGCACAGATACGTACTGGTACGAGCCAACGGGTCAGCTGGGTCTGATAACAGCCGCACATCATGCCCACTCTCGAACGCGTCATATAAGAAAGGCTGGTTGTAAGTATCCCAAAAGACTTGGTTGTCTTCATCCGGGCCATAGTCTTTGAGGAGTTTTTTATAACCTGCTTCGGGAATATCCAGGCTGTTGATACCTTGGCCTTGTAACTAAGAAACAGATATGTACTGGATATTATCCGTGATTCTATTTACAAGAGCGGTATATTTTATTTTCGTATTTTTTGCTTCGTATACTACCCTATCGTATTGCAAACGTTCCAAATCCTGCACGAATCCAATTAACTTATTACTCCTAAATGCACTGCTAGGCACTGGCGGAAGCAACACGTAGTTTTTATACTGCAGTGGGCCTACAAATGAATTAGCTGGAAACGTTTCGCGCTTTTCGGTTTCAAACACCACCTGCAATTCACTTACAACTTCAGCTTTCGCCCAGAAGCGGATGCCAATGTTATCATATAGGTAGAGCGTATTAATGAGCACGTTATTATGATTTAGAGGCAGAATGCGGTCAGGTGCACCCAGCACACGCGTGACTTCACTAACAGTGCTTCCACGTGGCACGAGTACTACGGGACCGATAGTAATATAGTCGTCGGCTAAGCGAATGTCAAGGGCAGCAAATGGTGGCATTATAGATTAGTATTTGGAGTTGGAGGGTTGCACGACAATGGTTGGACTAGCCGGAAAGGGACGCGGCATTGCGGGCAGCGTATTGTAGGGAGCGGGCAAGGGCGGCTCATAGGTGGAAGTGGCCGGGTTGTAAGTGTAGCCATGCAACTCGGCTAGGCCCGGCACCCGATTGCCAGCCCCATCGGTGTAGCCTTGAATGTTGTCTAGCTCCCGGGCGTAGGTGCTAGTGCGGCTCAGTGGGTTAGCTGGGTCGGAAAGTAGGCGCACATCGTGCCCACTCTCAAAAGCATCGTCTAGAAAAGGCTTATTGTATGTATTCCAGAATATTTCATTTCCGTCAGTTTCGCCAAAATCACTGATAAGCTTATTGTATCTATCAGTAGGAATATCCAGGATATTGATACCCCCTGGGTTCTGGCCCCCGCTCGTGAACTCATGAATGTACGTGCCAGCGGGGCCTTTTGCTACGATAACCTGCGTACCTGTCCCCGGATTAATCGGGTCTCTAAACTTTCCCAGCACGGTCGTGGTGCGCCCCTCAAAGTTCACGATATCTCCGCCGAAGCCGGTGTAGGGGAATATTTTGGCTACCACCCGCTGCCCCCACTGGGTAGCGGCAAACCGGTTGAGCCCCTTGCCCACGAACTTGCCAATGAGCTTGCCCGCCCCCAGGGTCAGCGCATCTACCACGACCAGGCCCAGGTTGGGCAGGTTGGGCTCGACAGCCAGCGCCGCCACGTCTAGGGCAATGCCCGCCTCGAACGTCACGGCCGAGGCCTCGAACAAGGTACCCGCCGCCGCGAATAAAAACGGGGCCGCTACCGCGCCTACCCCCGTCAGGCAGCACGCCAGCCCCGCCGCGGCACACAAAGCCCCGCCCGCTAGCGCCCACAGCGACGCCTCCTTAGCTTTGTGCGCCACATCGTGCAGGGCATGAGCTACTTGCGCGTTTTCGGCCTCGGCCCGCGTGAAGAGGATGCGGATGGTGCCGCCCACGGCACACGGCAGCGTGCTGCAATCCAGCAGCGGGTGCCACTCGTGGGTTTCGTCCACCACCGTATCTACTTTCACCTGCTGCCAGCGCACGGGCTGCGGCGCGCAGGGGCCTTGCAGGATGCTACAGGCCCCGCAGGGCGTGACGTTGACCAATGGCACCAAATCAGCATCCGTGGCCAGGGGCTCGTCGTTGACAGAAACCCCCGCGTTGTTGGTAGCTTGCAAGGTACCCGCGCCCGCACCCTTGTCGCAGAGCAAGAATACGCCACTAGGCACATACTTATAGCTCATAGGGCGGTGGGCTGCAAGGTGAGGTAATGGGTTAACTCGTTGACGTACACGCCTGGTACCTCAGCCCGTAGCTGCTGACTAGCCTGCTGCAACACGCCCCCCAGCGTAGTCAACTCATATACAGCGTGGCCGGTTAGGGATAAAGCAGTGTCTAAAGTGGGTGTGTCGGTAATCTGACGGAGCAACCGCCGCCAGCGGTCGGCATCAAAAGCTTCGCTAGCTAGTTCGCGGCGGGCCAGCAGGCGCACGGCATTGGCTCCCGCTGCAGGAATAAGTTCCGCGTGGGTGTGCACCAGCAAAGGCAAGTCTTGGCTGCCAAAAAAACCTGGTAGCACCTGCGCTTCCACGCGGCCTGGTGGTTGAAGGGGGCAGGAGCGCCCCAACAGCCCAGCAAAAAGTATCCCATATACTCCCTGAGATAACAGAGACTTTTCTAGCGCACCAGGCGTAGCTAATTGCTGGTCTAGGCCAACCAGGAGCGGCTCCGTTTCGGGTAGGCTTCGAAACTGCTGGCGCAGCGTGGCCCGAACGACAGCCCACCGGGTTAACAGTTCGGGCCGGTTGAGGATGTGGCGGGCGTAGCCCAAAGCATCTACCTCCAGCTCCAGTACCTCGCTTACTTGATTGAGCGCGGCCAACAGTTGATGCAAACCCTGCCGCTGACTTTGCTCTGAATGCTGGATGTGCACCCGCACCCGATAGCTGCCCCCGACCGGGGCTGCCAGTATCTGCAGTTCAACTACCGAGCGAATCAGGTTTTCCATTCTCAGCCCGTTTACCCTCATTTTGGAGCGCGTTTCGCACACGTAGGTATGCCGTGTCCCTTGTAGCCAGCGCAAAGAAGGCGACTTATCTACTACCACATTAGAGTAAAAATCCATAGGTCTGTACGCAGCCTCAATTGAGCCGATTTTTGGGGCTTTTCACGTGGGCATCCACCTTTCCCTCCAAGTATGCATTACTTCCTTTACCGCGGAAGTTTGCCTTTGCTTCCAGCGCCATATGCTGGCCCGCGTCAGCTGACATATCTTGGGCAGCCTTGAGCGTAACTGTTTTTGCAGCCATACTTAGTACCTCTTCCGCATCAAGTGAGATAGTCTTGGCGTGCAGCTTAATCTCGCCCTTCTCCCCAGCCTCTAGCGTAATAGTAGGGCTGAGCACCGTTACTGGCCCATTGCTCTTAATCGTGATGCTGCCATCGCCCTTGAAGCCGACCTCCACGGCCGTGCCCTTGTTGTTGGCGTTGGAGAGCAGAATGGTCTGCGCGTCCTTTGTGTCGTTCATGACCAGCTTGTTGCCGCCCGCCGTTTGCAGGCCCTTGAGGTGGT
>CAXTFI010000147.1:0-12743 GCA_964243255.1 uncultured Hymenobacter sp. | reverse complement strand
CTCGACGCCTGCGCCGCCGCGGGCGGCGGCCGGGTGCTGATGCCCGCCGGCGGCACGTTTGTGGCCGGGCCGCTGGCGCTGCGCTCGCACGTGGAACTGTGCGTGGAAAGCGGGGCCACCCTGCTGGCCAGCCCCGACCTGAGCCGCTACACCCAATCCGCGTTTGCGGCCGACAACCGCGGCGAGGGCAGCCGCTGGCTTAGCGCCGACAACCTGGAGCAGGTGACGCTGTGCGGCGGCGGCACCATCGACGGCAACGCCCGCGCCTTTCTGGGGCCCGCAACCGGCGACGCCTACGCCGTGCGGCGCGGCCCCGACGGGGCCGACATGCGCCCCCACATGCTCACGCTAATGGGGGTTAAGGGCCTGCGCATCCGCGACTTAACCATTGGCAACGCCGCGTACTGGACCATCCACCTGGCGGGCTGCGACGACGTGGCCCTCACCGACCTCACGGTCCGCAACGACCAGCGCGTGCCCAACAGCGACGGCATCGACGTGGACCACAGCCGCCGCGTGCGCATCACCAACTGCCACGTTGAGTCGGGCGACGACGCCATCTGCCTCAAAAACCGCCGCGAGTTCGCCGACCGCGGGCCCTGCGAGGACATTACCGTGAGCAACTGCACGCTCAGCTCGCGCTCCTGCGCCTTCAAAATCGGCTCCGAAAACGTGGACCACATCGGCCGCGTGGTGGTCGATAACTGCGTGATAACCGACAGCAACCGGGGCCTGGGCATCCAGAACCGCGACGAGGGCACGGTGTCCAACGTGTTGTTTTCCAACATCATCGTCGAGTCGCACTACTTCTCGGATACCTGGTGGGGCAAGGCCGAGCCGATTTATGTCACCGCCTTCCGCCGGCCCGACCACGGGGCCAGCCGGCGCTACGCCCCCGGCCAAACCGAGGGCCGCACCGGGGCCGTGCACGACATCTACTTCAGCAACGTGAAGTGCCAGAGCGAAAACGGCATCTACGTGAGCGGTGAGGTGGCCGGCCTGGTAACCAACATTTTCTTTGACCAGGTCGATGTGCTGCTCACTAAAACCACCGCCCGGCCCGGCGGCGTGTACGACCGCCGCCCCGCGCCTGGCGCGGGCCTCGTGCCGGGCACCACGTCGGCCTTTTACCTCGACCAGGCCCGCGCCATCACGCTGCGCAACTGCTCGGTGCGCTGGGGCGCGGGCCCGCCCGCCTACTTCGCCCACGCCCTGGAAAGCCACGGCGTAACCAGCCTGCGGCTGAGCAACCTGGCGGGCGAGGCGGCGTTTCCGGCCCGCCTGGCCGCCGTGAAAGAATACCCGGCTGCCGGCAACTAGCCCTAGTGTAGCATAAGCTTTAGCTTGTGCCTCATGCCGTTCCCAACGCCCAAGCAAAATCCCCCGCCGCCAGCCCCATGCACAACGCGCTGAAAATCTGCTTTTTACTAGCAAGCTTGCTGATTCTCGCCCGGCCCGCCCGCAGCCAGCCGCGCCGGCTGCGGGCGCTGGCGTCGCCGGTGCTGCTGCGCGGCGATGCCCGCACGGCCTACCGCGACCCGGCCGTGCTCTACGAGCAGGGCACGTTTTACCTCTACTACACGCTGGTCGAAACCGAGCCCGATGGCCGGGTCTACTCCTACGTGGCCTTCAGCACGAGCCGCAACTTAACCGGCTGGACGCCCGCCCAAAAAATCACCGAGCGCAACCAGGACCTTGATTTTTCGAGCCCCGGCAACATTATTCGCTATCAAAACGAGTGGGTGCTGTGCCTGCAAACCTACCCGCGCCCCCACTACACCGCCGACCAGATGCCCCGCTTCGGCACCGCGACGCCCGCCTGTTTCTCATGCGCAGCCCCGATTTGCGGCACTGGTCGGCGCCCGAACTGCTGCGCGTCAAAGGCCCCGCCCTGGACGAAAAAAGCCTGGGCCGCATGATTGACCCCTACCTGCTGCCCGACCCCCGGCAGCCGGGCCAGTACTCGGTCTTCTACAAGCAAAACGGCGTGAGCCGCTCTACCTCTACCGACCTGGTTACCTGGACGTTTGCCGGCTCGGCCGAGGCCGGCGAAAATGTGTGCGTGCTGCCCCAAAAGGACGGCTACTACTTGTTCAACTCCCCCAAGAATGGCATTAACATCAAAAAGTCAAGCGACCTGAAAACCTGGGTTGACTGGGCCCCGCTCATCACCCTGGGCCAGGGCCAGCCGGGCTGGGAATGGGCCCAGGGCCGCCTCACGGCCGGCGCGGCCCTCGACCTGCGCCGCGTGCCGGGCATCCGGCGCTACCTGCTGTTTTTCCACGGCTCGGGCCCCCTCACCGAGGAGCAGGGCCACTTCGTCAAAAACGCCTCCTTCGGCCTGGCCTGGAGCACCGACCTGCGCACCTGGCACTGGCCGCAGGAAAATAGGTAGCACATGTTTCTTGTTAACTATTTGCAAATCACGCAATTAGCTAAACAGCAAACCAATAGAACGTCAGATGAGCTTGACGTTCTAAACGACTTCCCCAATACAGCTTCAAAAAAGCTGCCGCTACTCGCGCACTACTTCCAGGGTGCCGCCCGGCCCCAGGCGCACGACTCGCGAGGGGGGCACGCGGGTGGTATCGTCCTGCCGCCAGTTTACCACGTACTCGGCCGCGCGCACCAGGGCCGCGTCTACTTCGGCAAACACGGCGGGGGCCGGCTCACCGGGCTTGTTGGCCGAGGTTGATACCAGGCCGTGGCCCAGGCGGCGCACCACCTTGTGGCAAAACTCGTCCTGCGTCACGCGCAGGCCCACGGTGCCGTCGGGGGCCAGCAGGCCGGGAGCTATGGCCCGGCTGGCGGGTAGGATGTAGGTAGTGGGGCGCGTTTGGGCGGCCAGGGCGGCTTCCAGCTCGGCGGGTACCTCCAGGGTGTAGCGGCGCAGCATAGCCAGGTCGGCCACCAGCACTATGCTGGGCTTCCCCGCTTCGCGGCCCTTCAACTTGTAGAGCTTCTCCACAGCGCGGGGCACCTCGGCATCGCAGCCCAAGCCCCACACCGTATCGGTCGGATACAGCAGCACCTGCTGCGTGAGCAGGGCATCAACCGCCATCTCAACTTCTTGGCGAAAATAATTCATCGCAGATTCAAACGGATTTAACGGATTTCGCGGATACGCCCACTGCGTGGGCTGGCTACGCTGGTATGGCAGGCGCAAATCTTTGAGCCTGAGCCATAAATACAAGCACAAGCACCGGCTGCGCCCATTGTGTAAGCTGGTTGCCAGTGATTTTGGTAAGCGTTCAGGCCCCAAAGCTGCCGTGCGTGCCTGGCTGCTTTCAGCCTATTGCAAAGCAAAAGTAGAGCCCCAACCCCCTTGATGTGCCCAAGCCAGCGCAGCGGCGTATCCGTTTCCCGCCCATCAAACCAAAGGCAGCATGCCAGGGTCAACATCTCAAAGCCAGCCGACTGCCCACACCATCCAGGGCAACACCAGCGGCAGATGCCATGGTCAACATCTCAAAGTCAGCCCCGCAGGGGCGTATCCGCGAAATCAGTTAAATCCGTTTGAATCTGCGGTCTGGCAGAGTTCTACTAGCACGCCGCCGGCGCTCTTGGGATGCACAAAGCACACCAGCTTGTTATCGGCCCCGCGCTTGGGCGTTTCATTCAGCAGCACAAAGCCTTCGGCCCGCAGCCGGGTCATTTCGGCTTCAATATCCGCCACCTCGAAGGCCACGTGGTGGATGCCCTCAGGCTTTTTCTCCAGAAACCGGGTGATGGCGCTGTCGGGGCTGGTGCCGGCCAGCAGCTCAATTTTGGAGCCGCCCACCTGAAAAAAAACCGTGTCGACGGCCTCACTAGGCACGTGCTCGGTTTTGTAGGGCGGCTGGCCCAGCAGGCGGGTGTAGAGGTCGGTGGCAGCGGCCAGGTCGCGCACGGCCAGGCCCAGGTGTTCGAGGTTGGTAAGCATAGGGAGGAAGCGCTGGCCGGGCCAGCGGCGCAAAGCTACCGGCCACCGCGGGCCGCCGGCGGGGCCGCGCGGTTTTTACTACGCTACCGGCTATTTTTGTGGATTAGAAAAAACTGTTTAGGCCAAAATTCTGTTTCAAAGACAGTCAAAGCCTAACTTTAGACCTTACTAGCAACATCCAGCCCAGCGCCATGCTTAAGCTACCTATCTATTTGGACAATAATGCCACTACGC
Organism: uncultured Hymenobacter sp.; assembly: GCA_964243255.1. Taxonomy (GTDB): domain Bacteria; phylum Bacteroidota; class Bacteroidia; order Cytophagales; family Hymenobacteraceae; genus Hymenobacter. Next base: position 8,587 of record CAXTFI010000147.1, on the reverse strand, counting down.
CGCTCGACCCGCGCGTGCTGGAGGCCATGATGCCCTACCTGACCGATGTATTCGGCAACGCGGCTTCGCGTAACCACCCCTTTGGTTGGGCGGCCGAGGAAGGCGTGGATTATGCCCGTGAGCAAATTGCCCAGCTTATTAATTGCGACTCCAAGGAGATTATCTTCACTAGCGGGGCCACCGAGGGCGACAACCTGGGTATCAAAGGGGTGTTTGAGATGTATAGCCAGCGTGGCAACCACATTATCACCGCCACCACCGAGCACAAAGCCGTGCTCGATACCTGCAAGCACATTGAAAAGCTCGGCGGCAAGGTCACGTATCTGCCCGTGAATGAGAAGGGTTTGATTAGCCTTGCCGAGCTGGAAGCCGCCATGACACCCCAGACAATCCTGGTGACCATCATGTACGGCAACAACGAGACGGGCACCATCCAGCCCATCCGCGAGATTGCGGCCATTGCCCACAAGCACGGCGCGCTCTTCATGACCGACGGCACCCAGGCCACGGGCAAGATTCCGGTGGATGTGCAAGCCGATGGCATTGACATCATGGCCTTTACGGCCCACAAAATGTACGGCCCCAAAGGCGTGGGTGCCCTCTACGTGCGTCGCAAAAACCCACGCGTGAAGGTGACGGCCCAAATGGACGGCGGCGGCCACGAGCGCGGCATGCGCTCGGGTACGCTCAACGTGCCCGGTATCGTGGGCTTCGGCAAAGCCTGCGAGCTCGCCCGCCTCGAAATGGCGGCCGACACTGAGCGCCTCAGCAAGCTGCGCGACCACCTCGAGCAGTCGCTGCTGCCGCTGGAAGAAAGCTACGTGAATGGCTCGGTAGAGCACCGCTTGCCGCACGTGACTAACATCAGCTTCAAGTACGTAGAAGGCGAAGGCCTGATGATGGGCGTGAAGGACCTGGCTGTATCATCGGGCTCAGCCTGCACCAGCGCCTCGCTCGAGCCCAGCTACGTGCTCAAGGCCCTGGGCCTTAGCGACGACCTGGCCCACAGCAGCCTGCGCTTCGGCCTGAGCCGCTTCACCACCGACGAGCAAATCGAGTACGCCATCGGCCACGTAAAAGAAGCCGTCACCAAGCTGCGCGAAATGTCCCCACTTTGGGAAATGCACAAAGAAGGCGTCGACCTCAGCACCATCGAGTGGGCAGAACATTAATTTAATGAGGAATTGGAAATGAGGAATGAAGAATTAATTTTCCTCATCTTCTTAGTATCAATTCCAAATTCTTCATTCTTCATTTTTAATTTAAAAAAGCCATGGCTTACTCCGATAAGGTAATCGACCACTACAGCAACCCCCGCAACGTGGGCACGCTGGATAAAAGCAAAAAATCAGTAGGTACCGGCCTTGTCGGTGCTCCTGAGTGCGGCGACGTAATGCGCCTGCAAATTGAAGTAGATGAGGCCACCAACACCATCACCGACGCCAAGTTCAAGACGTTTGGCTGCGGCTCGGCCATCGCGTCGTCGTCGCTGGCTACGGAATGGCTGAAAGGCAAAACCGTGGATGAGGCGCTGGCCATCGACAACATGGAGATTGTGGAAGAGCTGGCCCTGCCACCCGTTAAGATTCACTGCTCGGTGCTCGCTGAAGACGCTATCAAGATGGCCATCAACGACTACCGCGTGAAAAACGGGATGTCGGCCCTGGAGCTGGAGAAGTCGCACCACTAAGCTGCCACGCTTCTAAAAAAGACGGCTCTTTCGCGAGGGCCGTCTTTTTTTGTTATTTAGAATCCTTCTAGCGGTATCTTTGTTCTCTAGTCGCGGCTGGGCGGGGCAGCCACTCGTATTTCTGCGCACCTCTAGTATTTACCTAGTATGATAACCGTTTCGGATAAAGCCAAGGAAAAGGTAGAGCACCTGATTCGCGACTCGCAGCTCGACAGCACCTATCGCCTGCGCGCCTCGGTGGCCGGCGGCGGTTGCTCGGGCTTGAGCTATAAGCTGGACTTTGACAACGAGATGCGCCCCATGGACCAGGAGTTTGAGGACAAAGGCGTGCGTGTGGTGGTCGATATGAAAAGCTTTTTGTACCTGGCAGGTACGGAGCTGGATTTTTCGGATGGCCTGAACGGCAAAGGTTTTCAGTTCCATAACCCAAATGCCTCACGCTCTTGCGGTTGCGGCGAAAGCTTTTCGGTATAGGCTGCTTGCAGCCGGCCTGTGAAGGCTCCCGTGCGTGGCGCACGGGAGCCTTTTTTTATACCTTGCGCGCGCAAATGCGCCAGCTACCGGCCAGGACGGGTGGGCCCAACGGCACTTTTTCTTCTCTGGTTTGATGGCTACTGCTCCCGCTGCGTTTACTTTTTCTTTAGCCGACGAACTGCTGCAGGCCACGCTCACGGTGTCGCTCACGGCCATCAACCTACTGCGGCCGGTGCTGGGGCCAGCAGGGGAAGTGCTCGATTTCGTGCTGGACTACGTGAACCCCGCCGGCCAGCGGCTGGGGGGCCTGCCCGAGCGGCCAGCCGGCACGCTGTGCAGCCTGTTTCCGCACGCCCAAACCAACGGTTTGCTGGATTTCTACCGCCAGGTGTTTATAACGAGCGAGGCGGCCACCTATAATTTTCATTACCAGAGCGAAGGCAAAGACAGCTTTTACCTGGTGGCGGCGCGCCGGAGCGGTTCGCAGCTCGTGGTGAGCCTCAGCGACAGCTTCAACCACGAGCGCTCGGCGGTGGAGCAGGCCCTGCGCGCCAGCCAAGCCCGCGAGCAGGCCGCCCGCGCCGAGGCCGACTTGCAGCGCCAGCAGCTGCACAGCATTTTGCAGCAGGCCCCGGCCATGATTTGCGTGTTTGCCGGGCCGCAGCACGTGTTTGAGTTTGTAAACCCACCCTACCAAGCCCTGGTGGGCCCGCGCCCGCTGGTGGGCATGCCCATTGCCGTGGCCATGCCTGAGCTAAGGGACCAGCCCATTTTCGACCTGCTCGATGGCGTGTACCGCACCGGCGAAACCTTCTACGCCACCGAGATGCTGGTGCAGCTCGACCACGACAACGACCGGCCTCAGCAGCTGGAAAAGCGCTACTATAACTTCATCTACCAGGCCCGCCGTAGCCTGACAGGAGTTATTGACGGCATTTTTGTATTTGCCTACGAGGTGACGGCGCAGGTGCTGGCCCGCCACCAAGTGCAGGACCTGAACGAGGAGCTGGCGGCAACCAACGAGGAGCTGCTGACCGCCAATGAAGAGTTTTTGGCCAGCAACGCGGAGCTAGGGCAGGTGCAGCAGCAGCTCCGGCAGCTCAACCAGGGGCTGGAAGCCCGCGTGGCCGAGCGCACCCAGGCCCTGACGCTGGCCCAGTTGGAAACCGAGCGGCAGCGGCAGCGCCTGTCACGGTTTTTCAGCCAGGCCCCGGCGGCCATCTGCATCCTGGATGGACCCGAGCTTAGGTATGAATTGGTGAATGGGGCTTATCAGGGGCTGTTTCCGGGCCGCAAGCTGTTGGGGCTGCCGCTACTCACGGCCCTGCCCGAGCTGGCCAACCAGCCCGTGTGGCACACGCTGCGGCGGGTGTACGAAACGGGCGAAACACACGAAGAGCTGGGCAGCCGCGTTGCGGTAGCCAAGCACGAGGGCGGCCCGCTGGAGGACTTTTATTTTCACTACATTCAGCAGGCCCGCTACGATGAACACGGCCACATTGATGGCGTGCTGGTGTTTGCGCTCGATATGACGGAGCAGTTTTTGGCGCAGCAGCGCGCCAAAGCTCTGCAAAATGACATCCTGCTGGCCGCCCGGCAGCAGGCGCAGCAGCGCGAAGACCTGTACCGGCTGTTTGAGCGCACGCCGGCCGCCATTTGCCTGCTGCGCGGCCCCGAGCACCGCCTCGACTACCTGAACCCCGCGTATCAGCAGCTTTTTCCGGGCCGGCGGCTGCTGGGCCGCACCCTTGTGGAAGCCCAGCCCGAAGCTGCTGCCCAGGGCTTTGTGGCGCTGCTAAACCGCGTGTACCAAACGGGCGAAACGTACTACGGCAACGAGGTGCCCTTTCACGTGACGGCGCTGGCCGATGCCCCGGCCGAAACCCGCCACTTGAACTTCACCTACCAGGCCTACCAGGAAAACGGCCAGACGGCGGGTATTTCCGTGTTTGCCTACGACGTGACCGAGCAGGTGCTGGCCCGCCAGCAGGGCGCGGCGGCGCAGGCCCAGCTCCAGGCTGTGCTGGAGCAGGCCCCGGTGGCCATTGGCATTATTCAGGGGCCCGACTACGTGATTGAGGTAGCTAACCCGCTCATTGGCAGCATTTGGGGCCGAACTACGGAGCAGCTAGTGGGCCAGCCGCTGTTCGACGCGCTGCCCGAAGCGCGCGACCAGGGCTTTAAAGAGCTGTTGGACAACGTGATGCGCACCGGCGAAGCATTTGCTGCCCAGGAGGTAATCGCGCTCCTCAACCGCAACGAGCGCCTGGAAAAGGTGTACCTCAACTTTGTGTATCAGCCCCTGCGCAACGCGGCGGGAGAGCCTACCTCCATCGCCATTGTGGCCACCGAGGTAACCGAGCAGGTGGCCGCCCGCCAGCAAGTAGCCGAAGCCAACGCCCGGCTGCGCGCCTCCAACGCGGAGCTGGACGTGGCCAACCAGCAGCTCGTGCGCACCAATGTAGACCTGGACAACTTTATTTATACCGCCTCGCACGACCTGAAGGCGCCCATTACCAACATCGACGGCCTGCTCTCGGCCCTGCAAGAGCAGCTGCCGGCCGCGGTGCGCCAGTCGGCGCAGGTGCAGCCGCTGCTGGCCATGATGGGGGGGGCGGTAGAGCGCTTCCAGAAAACCATTGCCCACCTCACCGACATTTCCAAGCTCCAGCAGGCGCATGACCAAGCTGCCGAAGCCGTGGACCTGGCCGCGCTGGTAGAGGATGTGCGCCTCGACCTGGCTCCCGAGCTCGCCCACGCCCAGGCCCAGCTGCTGGTGGATGTGCGCAGCGGCCCCCATCTGTCTTTTTCGCCCAAAAACCTGCGCAGCATCGTCTACAACCTGCTCAGCAACGCCATTAAGTACCGGGCCGCCGGGCGCCCGCCCGTGGTGCAGCTGCGCAGCCACAGTACCCAGGGGCAGGTGGTGCTGCAGGTGCAAGACAATGGCCTGGGCCTGAGTGAAACCCAACAGGCGCAGCTCTTTATGATGTTTCAGCGCCTGCACAACCACGTGGAGGGCTCGGGCGTGGGGCTGTATATGGTCAAGAAAATAGTGGAAAATGCCGGCGGCACCATCACGGTGCAAAGCGAGCTAGGCGTGGGCACCACGTTTACGGTCACGCTGTTTCAAGCAGCGGCCGCACTAGCAGCGTCGGGCACCTCGGGGGCAGTTGGGAGCCCTGCTGCCTAGCGGCCCGGTTGGCTTTTAGCCTTCGAAACAGTCTCCTACTTATAAAGTACCCAGCTTAGTTCTCCAACTTCTTACCTTACGCACATCATCAAGCAGCTATATGCCCAAAATCCGGTTTCTCAGTATCGCTTTTTTAGTAGTGCTGCTTAGCGCCTGTGCCTCAGACGCGGGTAATTTGAACAAATTTTTGGGTAAGTGGCAATCCATTCAGGATGCAAAACGGCCACTCATGCTTATTCAGAAGCAAGGTGATACTGTTGTGCTGTCCGATGCCGACGGTAAAAACCCCTATCCGGCTACTTATGACAAAGAAGCCAAAAAGCTAGTCATAAGTATGCCAATGGTTGGCCCGCTGGATATCATCTACCTAGCTGATAAAAACCACCTCCTTCTGACGCAGGCAGGAGAGTATGCCAAAGTGGAATAGCGCGCTGGCCCTTAGTCACGGCAGAAAAAGGCAGAAAGAGTAAGAAGTGTTCTTTGCTAATTATCAAGCTGTTTGGTGCTTTTAGAGCAGGCAGCCACCTACTCCCAAAGCGGGTAATGCTCTAGCTGCACTTCCTGGCCGAAGAACAGGCGCGTGCTCTCCTCGAAGGAGCGCGTGAAGTCGCTCACGTAGAAGTGGTGCCCCGGCGTGCCGCCGGCCGGTGGGGCCAGCAGCTGGCGGGCGGCCAGCGCCTCGGCCACGGTGGCGGCCACTACGTCGGAGGGGTCGAGCACGGCCACCCGGCCCTGGTAGTGGGCCTCCATCTGGGGCTTGATGAGCGGGAAATGCGTGCAGGCAAGCAGCAGACTATCAATATTTTGCAAGGCTTCGTGGTCGAGGTAGGCCCGGATAATCTCTTCGGACACGCGGCCATTAAAAAAGCCTTCCTCAATCATGGGGATGAGCAGCGGGGTGGCCAGCGCGTGCAGGTCTACGCCGAGGTCGAGGGCGTCGATTTTCTTGCGGTAGATGTTGGAGCCCACCGTTTGCTTGGTGCCGATGAGGCCCACGGGGCGGCCGGCGTAGTGCCGGCCCACGTAGGCCACCACGGGGTCTATCATGCCCACTACCAGGGCTTTAGAGCCCACGTACTCGCGCACCAGCTCGTAGGCCGCGGCCGAGGCCGAGTTGCAGGCGATGAGAATCAGCTTGCAGTGCTGGCGCAGCAGCACATCGCAGATTTTGACGGCGTAGGCCTGGATGGCGGCCGTGCTTTTTTCGCCGTAGGGCAGGTGGGCAGTGTCGCCGAAGTACACCAGCCGCTCGTGGGGCAGGCGCTGGGCCACGGCGCGGGCCACGGTGAGGCCGCCAATGCCAGAATCGAAAATGCCAATGGGCCGGGCGGCCAGGTCAAAAGGAGTTGTCATACGCGGGGCAAAGGTCGGGCCGCGCGGCGATTGCGCGGCGGGCAGGTTGCCGCCCATCCGCCGATTTGCAAGATGCGGAAGCCAGCTGTTATTTTTCGGCCCCGTTGTCCTTCAGCATCAAGCTACTATGAGTACCATTTTACTTGAGATAGACCAGGCTTTGGCGGGCTACCAGGCCCGCAACCAGCGCCGTCCGGTGGCCGTGTACCTGGGCGAGCGCAAGTTTACGCAACTGGTACTCGACGTGGCGCTACTCGGCGCGCCGGCCACCCTCAGCGCCGACGCGGGCCGGCCCCGCACCTACCGCAACCTGGAGCTGCTGCGCGATGAGGTGAACGTGGATGCGCTGCGGGTTATCTAAACCGCGGATTTATCGGATTTATCGGATTATGGGGCGATTACCTGGCTGGCTGACATGGCTGGGTATAGGGGTGAGCCCTACGCCTACTGTTTACAAAACCGCTCTAGCAGCACCACGGCGTGCCCTTTGTAGGTGGTATGGGCAAATTCCTGGTAGCCGAATTTGGCCGCCAGGCGCAGGGAAGGCTGGTTGTCGGGGTCGATGAGGCACACGGTGCGCGTCTGCGTGAGGTGCGCGTCGGCCCAGGCGAGGGCTGCTTGCGCGGCTTCAGTGGCGTAGCCCTGGCCGTGGGTGTGCGGGGCCAGTACCCAGCCTACCTCGGGCCAGCCTTTCAGGGAAGGCGCAATAGTGCGCTGCCAGTCGCCGAAACCAACGACCCCGATGTAGTGGCCGGTGGCCTTTTCTTCGACCGCCCAAAAGCCGTAGCCGCACAGCGCCCACACGCCCAGGTGGCGCAGCATTTTGGTCCACACTTCTTCCTCGGGCAGGGGTTGGCCACCTAAGTACTGGTAGAATGCGGGCACCTGCCACATGGCCAGTGAGGCGACTAAGTCGGTGGCATAATGGCCGCGTAGCCGCAGCCGGGCGGTTTCGAGGATGGGAATATTCAGCATAAGCTACAACAGCGGCTGCACGGTGCGCCACACGGTGCGGGCTACCAGGCGGTGGCCTTCGGGCGTGGGGTGGATGCCATCGCGCTGGTTGAGGCGGGCGATGCCGCCCACATTTTCGAGCAGAAAAGGAATGAGGGTCAGCTTGTTCTGGGTGGCAATGTCGGTGTAGAGCTTTTTGAAATCGGCGGCGTAGGCGGGCCCCATGTTGGGCGGAATCTGCATGCCGGCGAGTACGATTTTAGCCTGCGGCGACTTTTGGCGCACCGTGTCGATGATGGCTTGCAGGTTGCGGCGGGTGTCGGCGAGGGGCAGGCCGCGCAGGCCGTCGTTGCCGCCCAGCTCCAGCACAAACACGCGCACCGGCTGGCGGCTCAGCACCCAGCTGATGCGCGAGCGGCCGCCGGCGGTGGTTTCGCCGCTGAGGCCGGCGTTGACTACGGTATAGGGCAGGTGCAGCGAATCGACCCGGTTTTCAATCAGGGCGGGGTAGGCTTCGTCGGGGTCCACGCCGAGGCCGGCCGTGATGCTATCGCCAAAAAACAGGATGGCCGGCTGGGCCTTGGCCGCCGGGGCCGCGGCGGCCGTGGGGGCAGCCGTTTTGGTAGCGGAGGTATCGGACTGGCAGCCCGCGGCCCCCAGGGCCAGCAAGCAAACCAGGCGGGTTAGGTGTTTCATAAGCGCAAAATCAAAAAGCACGCAAAAGTATAAGCTACTGTTGCGCGTCGTACGTAGCCTATAACCAGCGGGGCGGCGTTTTTCTTCTGGAAGGCTTTTTTAGGCGTTCTCCGCTTTGAAACAGCACGTCATGGTCTCAAAAAAACGTCCTGCCTATCTGGCGTCCGCTTGCCGAAGCATCGCTACCGCGCCGTTAGATTTAGTAATTCAACGGCACGGTAGCGATG
>CAXTFI010000146.1:0-12782 GCA_964243255.1 uncultured Hymenobacter sp. | reverse complement strand
CTCCAGCAGGCCGGTGTAGGCGTTGGTCAGCTTCTCAAAACCGCGGTTGAAGGCGTCGAAGAAGCGCTGAATGGGCGTTTTCTTCTTGGGCTGGCCGTGGTGGTTTTTCAAAATCATGGCGCAAAGCACCGGCGTCAGCGTCAGGGCGACGAGGCCCGAAATCACGATGGCCGTGGCCATGGTGATGGAGAACTGCCGGTAGAAAATGCCCACCGGGCCGCTCATGAACGATACCGGGATGAACACGGCCGTCATCATCACAGTGATGGCAATGATGGCGCCGCTGATTTCGCCCACCACCTTGCGCACCGCGTTGTAGGGCGAAAGGTGCTCCTCCTCCATCTTGGCGTGCACGGCCTCAATCACCACAATGGCGTTGTCGACCACAATGCCAATAGAGAGCACCAACGCAAACAGCGTAATCATGTTGATGGTCAGCCCGAAGGCCTGCATGGCCATGAACGAGCCCACCAGCGACACCGGCACGGCAATGGCCGGAATCAGCGTCGAGCGCCAGTCGCCCAGGAACAGGAACACCACCAGCGCCACCAGAATAAAGGCGTCGCGCAGGGTGTGGATTACGTTCTCAATCGAGGCGTCGAGGAAGTTCGACACGTCGTAGGTGATTTTGTAGTCCATGCCGGGCGGAAAGGTCTTTTTCAACTCGTCCAGCTTGGCTTTCACCTCCTTGATTACGTCGCTGGCATTGCTGCCGTAGGTCTGCTTGAGCACGATGGCCGCCGACGGATACTGGTTCAGGTTGGAGTAGATGTCGTAGAACTCCGAGCCTAGCTCCACGTTGGCCACGTCCTTGAGGTGTAGATTCTCGCCGTTAGCGTTGGCCCGCAGAATGACGTTTTTGTATTGCTCCACGTCGTTGAAGCGGCCCGTGTAGCTCAGCACGTACTCCAGCGACTGCGCCTGCTGCCCATCGCTGCGGCCGATGCGGCCCGGCGAACCAATCACGCTCTGCTCGCTCAGCGCTTTCATCACGTCGTCGACCGAGATGTTGTAGGCCCGCATGCGGTCGGGCTTCAGCCACACGCGCATGGCGTACTGCCGGCTACCCAGGATGTTGGCCCGGCCAATGCCGCTCAGGCGCTGCAGCTCGGGTATCATGTTCACCCCGGCGTAGTTGAACAGGTACTTCATGTCCGTGTTCTTGTCCTTCGAGTACAAGTTCACGTACATCAGCATGTTGGGTACCACGCGGTTTACCACCACGCCCTCGCGCTGCACCAGCTCGGGCAAGCGGTTGAGCACCTGCGCGATGCGGGTGTTCACGTTTACCACGGCCTGGTCGGGGTCGGTGCCCAGGTTAAACACAATCTGGATGTTGGCTTCGCCGGCGCTCACGGCGTCGGAGGTCATGTACTTCATGCCCGGCACGCCGTTCACGGCCTGTTCCAGCGGAATCAATACCGATTCGGTGAGCACCTTGGCGCTGGCGCCGGGGTAGGCCGCGCTCACCATCACCAGCGGCGGCGAAATCTCGGGAAACTGCGAGGTAGGCAGCTTCATGATAGCCAGCCCGCCCATGAGCAGGATGACAATCGAGATAACAATGGCAAATACTGGCCTACGAATGAATTTACTAAACATCTAATAGTCTGGTTTAGTGTTGGTTAGTTACTTGGGTAGCGCACGTCTGGCAACCCCACCCCTAGCCCCTCCCCGATGGGGAGGGGGACTAGTGCTAGTTTCTAGATTTATTCTAGCTTTAGAGCTAAGGACTAGTTCCCCTCCCCATCGGGGAGGGGCTAGGGGTGGGGTTTCCCTACTCACTGTACACCTTCAGGTGCGCGATAACCGACTTCGGGCTTTTATAGTCGTAGCTTATTTTATCGCCGTCCTTCACCTTGCGCAGGCCCTCCAGCAATATCTTATCATTGCTTGAAATACCACCCTTAATGACGTATAAGTCAGGCATTTCGGAGGCGATGTTCACTTCGCGCTGGTGCACTATGTTCTTGCCATCTACCACGTAGACGTATTTCTTTTCCAGAATTTCGAACGTGGCTTTCTGCGGAATCAGCAGCGCGTGCTTGAGCGGCACGGCCATCAGGATGCTGCCGGTTTCGCCGTTGCGCAGCAGCCCGCCAGGGTTCGGGAACGTGGCCCGGAAGGCGATGTTGCCGGTTTCGTTGTTGAAGTCGGCCTCGATGGTTTGCACCACGCCGGGGTATTTGAACACCTCGTTGTTGGCCATCAGCAGGTTCACCTTCACCACGTTGTCGGCGGCCGCCTGCTCCTTATAAGCCAGGTACTCGGCTTCGGGCACGTTGAAGTAAACCCACATCTTGCTGTTGTCGGAAAGCGTGGTCAGCAAGTCGCCTTCATTAACTACGCTGCCCAGCCGGCCCTGGAAGTGGTCCATGATGCCGCTAAACGGGGCCTTAATGGAGGTGAACTGCAGGTGGGTTTGGGCCAGCGACACGTCGGCCCGCGCCTTGTTGAGCTTGGCCCTGGATAGCGCTAACTCGTTCTTAGACACGATGTTGCTGTCGGCTAGGCTTTTGGTATTGCGGTACTCAATGTCCACGTAGTTGGCCTCGGCCTGCGACTTCTGCAAGTCGGCCTGGTACACGAGCGGCGTAATCTGAAACATGGGCTGGCCCTTGGTTACGGCCTGCCCCTCATCCACAAATATTTTCTGCAAATAGCCTTTTTCCAGGGCCCGCAGCTCAATGTGCTGGTAGGCATGAATCTGGGCTACGTACTCTTTGGTAATGGTAGTGTCTTGTTGCAAAGGGCTCGTAACCAAGAGCTTAATCGGCTCTTCCTTTTCCTCTTGTTTGCTGGTGCAGCTGGCCAGGCAGGATAAAGCACCCAGGCTCAGGAACAGAAATACTCTTTTCATAAAAACAGTAGAAATCCTAGTAAGCGATTGCTGGTCCTAAAAAAAACAGGACGTTGAAAAACGTGCTGAACGCTAATTGCCAGCCTCCACGGTGCGTGAGAAGCCGGCGGTGATGAAATAGTCCGTCTTCCTATAAATTGACTGGCTGCCTGGCAAGCCAGCCGCAGCCGGTGCCAGACATCAAATCCATCAACCAGATGAAATTGCCCGAAATAGAGGTTTTTACATGCTTCGCAATCAGCTTTACCCCGGTGGCCTAAGCCACTGAACGCCAGCTAAAAAGCTGGTTTTAATCTAAATCTGTCAGAGCAAAACTGTGGGAATAAACCGGCGCCGTACAGCTTGTGTCGGCCGGTTAGGCAATACAAAATAAGACCCGATACCTTGAAGACATTATGAAGAAATCACTTAATCGCACGGAAAAAATGCTATTTGTCTTCTAGCCCCCAGCAGCATTATTCAGTAGGTATAACGCTTATTTACAAGCGGTTGAAAGTAAATTTGCATGCCTTCTGGGTAGCCCGTTTTTTAAATGCGTTTAAAACTTTGCGCCGGGCAGGAGCACGTGGCGCGCCTCCTACGCGTGCTCCCTGCGCGGCCAGCGAAGGGTGGCAGGGCGGTAGCTTTGGGCGCTCATGCCGCCCCCCACCTTGCTGCCGCCTTATGCCTATGCCCGCCGATAGCCTGCCCGACACCAAGATGCTGACCTTCCTCTCCGACGTAGCCCAGCTGGGACCTAAGGCCGCGCCGATTCCCTTTTCCCAGACCGAAATCCTGGCCTTCCCCGAAGTAAAGGCGTGGCTGGCCCAGGGCTACGCGCTCGACAGCTTCGACAATAAGCTGTCGCCCAAAGACCCCCGCCAGGTTATTCTGCTGGTGGTGCTCACCCGCCAGCTGCCAGGGTAGCTATTTTTTTATATGCCACTTAAAATTAAGAAGTTAGCCTGGCTACCGCAGCTGCTGGCTGCCTGGTTAGGCGGCGTGTTGGCGGTAGCTGGGCAAGACCTGACCATCGTTCATGCCAATGTGGTTGATGTGGCTACCGGTCAGATTCGGCCCGACCAAACGGTGGTTATCACGGGCCGGCGCATTGTGCGGGTGGGCCCTGCCGCCCGCGCCGCGCCCGGTAAGGGCCGCCGGGTCGATGCCACCGGGCAGTACCTCCTACCGGGCCTGTGGGACATGCACACCCACGTGTATTTCGACGGCACGGCCAGCGCGGGCACCCGCCTGATACTGCCGGCGCTGGTGGCCAGCGGGGTCACGGGCATCCGCGATATGGGCAGCGCCCTCGATTCGGTGCTGGCCGCGCGGGCGGCCGTGGCGGCCCACCGGCTGCTGGGGCCGCGGCTGGTAGTGAGTGGCCCCATGCTCGACGGGCCCAAGTCGCCCTACAAGGCGGCCATCGCCATTGCCACGCCCGAGGATGGGCGCCGGGCCGTGGACGAGCTGAAGGCGCGGGGCGTCGACTTTATCAAGGTGCAGTCGCTGGTGCCGCGGGAGGCCTATTTTGCCATTGCGGCCGAGGCCAAGGCCGTGGGCCTGCCCCTGGATGGGCACGTGCCCGATGCCGTGCGCGCCACCGAGGCCGTGGCCGCCAGCCAGCGCACCTTCGAGCACCTGATTGGTATTTTTGAAGCCAGCTCACCCGACGAAGATGCCTACGTAGCGGGCCGCCCCAAGTCGCCGGCCAGCCTGCTGGCCACTTACGACCCGGCACGGGAAGCTACTATCAATCAGCTGCTTGCCACGCAGCACGTGTGGCAGTGCCCCACCCTGTTTTGGGAGCGGGGCCAGTGGCTGGTCGATAGCCTAGCGTGGCGGCAAGACCCCGCCCTGGCCTACGCGGGCCGCAGCTGGGTAACCCAGCGGTGGCCCAAGGCCCAGCTCAGCATTGCCCGCACCCTGGACACCGACCCGCGGCCGGTGCGCGCCCGCTTCGTTACCCACGAGCTGGCGATGGTGCGCCGGCTTCACGCGGCGCAGGTGGGCTTTTTGGCGGGTACCGACATGCCGGCCGGCGTAGACCTAGTGCCCGGCATCAGCCTGCACCTAGAGCTGCAACGCTTCGTAGCGGCCGGCTTCACGCCCCTCGAAGCCCTGCAAACGGCCACCCTGAACCCGGCCCGGTTTTTCAACCGGCTGCAGGATTTTGGCTCCGTGCAAGCCGGCCGGTTTGCCGATTTGGTACTGCTCAGCGCCAACCCCCTAACCGACATTGTGAATACCCAACGAATTACCGGCGTAGTAGCCGATGGGCAATACCTCTCGCCAGCGGACCTGGCCAAGCTGCAAAGCCACTTGCGTGAGGTAGCCGCGAGCAAGTAGGGTGAGTAATTTGGGGCTTAGCGGCGGGTGGCCTGGAACAGCCATTGCTAACGCTCTTATAACCCAACGATTGAATACCGCTTGGTTTTCATCGTGGCCAGCGCAGCGAGCCGCGCAGATAGGCGGCCACTATATTCCTACCCTCCAACCGGCAGCGTGAGCGTGAGCTCGGTAAACTCCCCTTCCTGGCTGGCCAAGGCAAACGTGCCGCCGTGGCCCTTGGTGATGATGTCGTAGCTCAGCGAGAGGCCCAGGCCGGTACCCTCGCCGCTGGGCTTGGTGGTGAAAAAGGGGTTGAACACCTTCTGCTGCAAGTCGGGGGGGATGCCGCTGCCGTTGTCGCGGATTTGGATGGTGACCTCGGTGGGCGTGTGCTGGGTGCGCACCCGCACCTCGGGCTGGTAGCCGGGGCCGGCCGCTTGCTGCTTTTGGCGCACGGCATAAAAGGCGTTGCTGAGCACGTTGAGCAGCACCCGGCTCACCTCCTGCGGCACGGCGGGCACGGGCGGTAGGGCGGGGTCGAGCTGGGTGGTGAGGCGGGCCTCGAAGGCCCCGTCTTTGGCGCGGCTGCCGTGGTAGGCTAGCTGGAGGGCTTCTTCGGCCAGGGCGTTGAGGTTGGTGGGCTGCTTCTGGCCGGGGCTGGTGCGGGCGTGGGCCAGCATGCCGCGCACAATGGCCGAGGCGCGCTGGCCGTGCTGGCCGATTTTGTGGATGTTTTGCTGCACGTCGGCCAGCAGCTCGCGCTCCAGGTCGGGGTCGCGGGCGGGGCGGGCGCACTCTGCGGCCAGCTCGGTGAGCAGCTCGGCGCTGACCTCGGAGAAGTTGTTGACGAAGTTGAGTGGGTTTTGAATCTCGTGGGCAATGCCGGCGGTGAGCTCGCCCAGGCTGGCCATCTTCTCGGCCTGCACGAGTTGGGTTTGGGCCGTTTTGAGGTCGGCCAGGGCTTGCTGCACGGCTTCCTTTTGCTGGCTCAATTGCTGGTTGGCGCGGTGCTTGGCGCGGTTGCTGCGAATGAGCACCAGCGCCAGCCCGGCCAGCAGCAGCAGCCAGCCGGCCATAGCCAGCATAAACCGCTGCTGGCGGCGCGCTTCCTGCTCGCGCAGGGCGCGCTCGCGGGTGAGGCGCTGAATCTGGGCTTCTTTCTGGAGCAGGTTTTGGCGGTATTCGAGCGTGGCCACCCGGCTGGCAGTAGCGGTGGCCGTGAGGCTGTCCTTGTAAGCCGTGTATTGGCGGAAGTACTGCAAGGCCTTGGCGTAATCGCCCTGCCGGGCGGCGGCGGCGCTCAGGGCCTTGGTGCGGTCGCGCAGCTGGCGGCTGGTTGCCAGCCGACGCGCCAGCAGCGGCGAGTTGCGCGGGCTGGCCAGCAGCGTATCAAGCCACTTATCAACCGGGCCAATCTGAGCCCGGATGTATTGCTGAAAGGCCGGGCTGCCGGGCGGCGGAATGGCTCCCTGCGCCGGCACGTCGGGCACGGGCGGTGCGCCGGGCGCGCCCGGCGCACCGCGGCCACTACGTCGCGGCGTACCAAGGGGCGGGGTATTCGGAATAACTACCTTGTTATCAAGAGCTTGCAGCTGCGCTAGCTCTTTCGGCGAAGGGCCGGTAGGCGGCGGCGGACTGCTTTCGCGCATCGCCGTGCTCAGCGCCCGAAACAAGGGGTCGTAGGCCCCGATGGCGCCGGGGGCCACGCGGGCCAGCCGCCGCTGCATGCTGCCAACCTGGTTTAGCGCCCAGCCCTCCTCGCCCAGGTCGTGCAGCTGGCCGGCGAGCTGGGTGGCCTCGGCTAAAAGCGGCGTAGCCTGCTCGGGTTGCTGGGCCTGCAGCCGCAGGCTGGCCAGCTGGCTGAGGGCCACTATTTGGCCGGGCAAGTAGCCCAGCTGCCGCGCCTGCGCCAGCAGCGAGTCGGCGGCCGGCACCGAGCTAACGGGCTGGCGCAAAGCCGCTTTCAGCTGGGCCACGGCGGGGCGCTGCGCCCGCAGCGGCAAGGCCGCCAAGCAAAACAGCGTGAGCAAAAGGCTAGCAAAACGACGAGGCAACCGCATGACCAAGCAGGGAGAGGCGAGACACAAATGTGCGGCTTTTCGGCCGCTAAATTCGGTTACCGCGAGCGGCGCGGTTCGTTACAGGTAGCGTGGACTTTGCGAGTCCGCGCGTAGAACGACCCAAGCGCGGACTCGCAAAGTCCGCGCTACTAGCTAAAACGCCAGCACTCTACCCTGCTCGGAAAACAACAGTCTCACCCCTAGCGTGTTGCCTGCCGCCAGCTGCGCCCTGATAAGCTGCCCGGCACCCGGCGCAGGCTTCATATGCGTGACCACCACGGGCAAGTCGCGCAGGGCCGCGCCGCCCGTGAGCTGGGCCAGCGCGGCCAGCTCGCGCAGCAGCAGAGCCGGCGTAAGGTGGCCAAAAAGCTGCGCTACCGGCTGGGCATTGGGGTAAGAGGCCTCGATGAAAATGGCCTTTAGCTGGTGCGCCTGCACCAGCGGCTGCACGGCCCGCCAGAGGTCGCGCAGGCAATGCGCCTGCTCCAGCTCATCGGCCCCCGTGTCGCCCAGGTACAGCAGGTAGCCCTCGTGGCTGCGCACCAAAAAGGCGGCGCTTTGCATACCCGGCCCGTGGCTGAGCCCGAAGGCCCGCACGCTGAGCGGCGTGCCAGCGAGCGGCGTTTCCTGGCCCGGCACCAGGGCGCGCAGCTGGTATTTGCCCAGGGCCGGCGGGGTACCCGCGTTGCCGAAGTTGGGCCAGGCGCGCCAGTTAAAGTAGTCTTGCTGCAGGGTGGCCAGGCAGGCGGGCAGGCCATAAATGGGCTTCGGCGCATCGTCGGGGGCGTTGAGCAGCAGGCCGGCCACGTGGTCGAGGTGCGGGTGCGACAGGCAGTAGCCCTTGATGCCCTGCGTGAGCACGGCATCAGCCGAGGTGGTGAACACGTGGTTGGCTACGGCTTTTTCGAGGCCGGGGCGCAGGCTGCCCGCATCGAGGCAGATGTAGGCCGCGCTGCCGGCCGCCGCCACCAGGTAGGCCGACAGGTTGCCTTCGGCCAGGCCGCCCTTTGTGCCCAGCGGCACCACGGTGAAGGCTGGGCCGGCCGCCTGCGCCAGGGCCGGCAGCACCCGCAGGCACCAGGCTAGCAGAAACAGGCGAGTATACATAACTCATTTACAATAACTTGTGAAACGAGTTTTCACGCAGTGTTTCGCGGTGTTAAACCGCAGGGTTTCGCAGTGTTCTACTCATTAGCACTGCGAAACACTGCGAAACACTGCGGTTTAACACTGCGAAACACTGCGCGAAAAAATGCAGAAGGCCTTAGCTAAACTCATACGGGTAGCCGATTTCCTGCAAGTCGGTGGCCAGCAGCGTCCAGTCGTCCACCTCATCCACCAGGGCCAGGGCGTTGGCCTTGGTCACGGGCTCCTGGCGGTAGATGGGCGCCACGGCCGCGGCCGTAACGGGCTTTTTGTCCGACTCGTCGGTGTAGTACTCGGTGGCCCACTCGGCATAGGTAGCGGGCTTATTATCAAAGATATACAACAGCTCTTCCGAGCCATCGTCTTCGCTCACGCCTGTGCCGTGCTGCCAGCCGTGGGCCGGCGTGTACCAGAGGCAAAACGTGGTGCCGATGGAGTTAACGGGCTCCTCAAACATAAAGCCAGCCAGCGCCGCGGGCAGGCCCCGCGTCAGGGCGGCTTTGTCGGGCTGGTCGTATTCGTGCAGGTAGCCGTTGATGACGCAGCCTGCCGGGTGAAACAGCACTAGCATTTGGTCGCCCTCGCCGTCGCGCATTTCGAGCAGCTGCTCGTCGTCGCTCCAGGCCGGGTTGTAGGAGTAGTAGCGGTACTCCCAGTCGGGCGAGTTGATGGCGTCGAGCACGGCCAGGGCTTTGCAGAGGCGCTGCAAGTCGGCGGGCGCGGGCAGGTTGGGGTGAAGCGTCGAAATCATGGGAAGCTGAAAAAACGGTGGCGCGCGGCCGGCTGGCGCGCGCCATATTACATGCAAAAGCCGCTGACCCAGGGCCAGCGGCTTGCAAAATAGCTACGAGTAGCCTGGCTAGTTGCGGCGCTGCACGGGCAGGTCCTCCAGCTGGGCGTAGCTGAGTTTCCAGGTGCCATCGGCGGCGGGCTTCCACAGCAGCAGGAAGTTGCCCTCGCCGTAGCCGGCGGGCTGGCCAGGGCCGGTGGGCTGCACATCGACCGAAAACGTGCCGGCCTCATAAGCCACCTTGTCGGTAGATAATGAGCTTACGGTGCTGGTTTTCAGATTGCTAATGGTCGATTGGGTAGCGCGCACCCACTTGTCGCTCACCTCGGCCTTGCCGCTAAAGTGGGCGCTGCCTTGCAAAAACTGCACATCATCGGCCAGGTAGGCCAGGGTTTTTTCAAGGTCCTTGTTGTTCCAGGCCGTGAGGAAGGCCCGGTCGAGGTCGGCGGCGCTGGTGGCGCTGGCCGCGGCACTGGTGTCGGCAGACTTGCTGCACGCTGCCAGCAGCGGCAGCGCACCCAGCAAAACGAGTTGGGCCAGGGAAATACGCATAAGTCAGGTGTTTAAAAGCAAAAGTAAGGAGAGAAGCCAACCAAAAGCCCAGACCAAACGGCCTGGGCTCTGGCAAAATAACGGCCTGGCAAGCGGCTACTACCAGCTGCGCTGGCGGTAGGCCGTGTTGCCATACGGGTTGGCGGGGTCGGCAGGGGCCTGGTTGGGCAGGTAGCTGGCTTCGCTGGCCGGGGCGCTGGCAGTAGCCGCGGCGGCCGACGCTACCAGGGCCGTGGTGCCCACGGCTGCGGCCGGGCCGTAGCTGCGCACGGTGGTAGTGCGGGTGGTGCGGCTGGCCAGGGCGCGGCGGTTGGCTTCGGCGCGGTAAGCAGCTTCGCGCTGGGCCTCGGTGGCAGCGGCAGCGCGCTTTTTCTGGCGGTTGTCGATGTGCTTGCCCACAGCGTAGCCCGCGCCAGCGCCTACCACGCCCCCGATAACACCGCCCACGGCCCGGTTGCGCTTATTAATAACGGCCCCCAGAATGGCCCCGCTGCCGCCGCCAATAACGGCCCCCTTGGCCTGGGGACTAAAGCGGTGCTGCGCCTGGGCGGTGAACGTGCTCACGAGCACGGTGGCTAGCAGCAAAAAACTGAGGAGGAAACGACGATTTTTCATGAAGCAGAGAAAGCGGGATGAAGTAGAATTAAGTAGCATGTAGACAAGCACCGTGCCGTAACGGCTGGCACCGGGGCTTAGTTACGCCCCGCGCTGGCAGCCCGGCCCGATTAGCCGGGTAGGCCGGCCGGCCCGTATCAGGCTTATGACGCCCCTCCCTCCTACCCCCAAGCAGCCCACCGAGCTGGCTTTTCCACTCTACGTGAAGGCCCCCCTCATCTTGCTGGGGCTGGCGCTGCTCGTGCTCACGCTGCACCTGGCCGCCGAGCTTATTTTTCCGCTGCTGTTCGCGGCCATTTTTGCCATTATGCTGCACCCCGTGGAGCAGTGGCTGCTGCGCCGCCGGGTGCCGCCGCTGCTGGCCATTGGCCTCACGGTGGTGCTGGGCGTGGCGGCGCTGCTGGGGCTGTTTTACTTTATTTATGCGGAGGCCATGCACCTGTCGAGCCAGCTGCCGGTGTTCAAGGCCAAGCTGCTGGACACTACCAAGCAGCTGATGCAGTGGCTCAATACCCGCTTCGGCCTCACCAGCCAAAAGCTGCTCAGCTACGTGAACGAGGCCAGCAGCCGGGCCGCCGGCCTGTTGGGCGGCACGCTCACGGCCGTGTCGGGCCTGCTGGTCGTAGCCACCCTGGTGCCGGTTTACATCTTCCTGCTGTTCCTATATCAGCGGCGGCTGGTCGATTTCCTGACCCAGGTATTCTCGGGCCGGCAACGCGACAGCGGCGTGGCCGAGGTACTGCGCGAAAGCAAGTCTGCCATTCAGAGCTACATGGTGGGGCTGCTTATTGAGGGCAGCATTGTGGCGGTGCTCAACGTGGTGGGGCTGCTGGCCCTGGGCATCCCCTACGCCCTGCTGCTGGGCGTGGTGGGGGCGCTGCTCAACTTTATTCCCTACATCGGCGGGCTCATCGCTATTCTGCTGCCCGTGCTCATGGCTTTCATTACCAAGGAGGGCTACGCCTACCCGCTGGGCGTGGTGGCCGTGTACATGGCCATTCAATTTATTGATAACCACTTCCTTATCCCGCGCATTGTGGCTTCCAAGATTAAGGTCAACGCCCTGGTGGCCATCGTGGGCGTGCTGGTGGGCAATGCCGTGGGCGGCGTGGCCGGCATGTTTTTGGCCCTGCCGGTCATCGCCATTCTCAAAATTATCTTCGACCGCATCGAGGGCCTGCGGCCCTGGGGGATGCTGCTGGGCGATGAGGAGCCCACCAAAGGCCGCGCCAAACGGCCGGCAGCCGCCCAAGCTGTATAAGATTCGGGCTTTTTCACCCAAATAACATTCTTGTTATTATCTCATTTGGGGCTTGTCAATTTTTGGGCCAATGTGGCCGTTTTAGCTCCCCGGTGGCTAGCCGGCTAACTGTGTAATACGTGAAAACCCGCCCTGTTTCGCTTACAGGGTGCTTACCTGGAAAATATTATCCGAACGGGTTGTTTTTCAGTTAAATATAGGCTTACAAACTATTCATGCAGCGTTCATACTAACGGAAATTTGCCAGTGTAAAGGATATTCCTACCTTGCGCCCCGTCCGGGCAAAGCCGGATTCCTGTCCACTCTTTTCTCTTTTACCAAACCAACGCTCTATGTCCCATAAGTACCACGCAGCAGCCTGGCTCGCCCTGGCTGCCGCAACCATTCCTACCCTAGCCAGCGCCCAGGACGCGCTGGTGCAGCAAAAAAACCTGGGCCAGGACGGCCAGCCTACCCTCATCGAGTTTTCGGCGGCCGGCCGGCTTAGCGCCCGCGCCGCCGAAAGCGAGCAGGTCATCCGGCGGCAGCTGGTGCTGGGCACCAACGACCAGCTGCGGCCCGCCCGCACCGAAACCGACCAGCTCGGCTTCAGCCACCAAAAATTCAACCAGTTTTACAAGGGCGTACAGGTAGAGCACGCCACGTACACGGCCCACTCGCGCGGCGGCCAGATTGAGAGCCTGAGCGGCGACTTCGAGAAAGTAGGCGAGCTGAGCGTGACGCCTTCGCTGAGCGCCGACGCGGCCCTGGGCCGCGCGCTGGCCGCCGTGGGCGCCAAAAAATACATGTGGCAGGACGCCCGCGAGGAAGCCGGCCTGAAAGCCATGACCCAGGACGCCGCCGCCAGCTACAAGCCGCAGGGCGAGCTGGTGCTGGTGCGCGACAACCGCCAGAGCGCCGAAAGCGGCCCGCTCGTGCTGGCCTGGAAATTTAACGTGTACGCCGCGCAGCCCGTGAGCCGCGCCTACATTTATGTAGATGCCCACACCGGCGAGGTGGTGCTGCGCGATGCCATCATCAAGCACGCCACGGGGGCCACGGCCACGTTTGCCACTGCTTACAGCGGCTCGCGCTCGCTGGCCACCGAAACCGCCACCGGCGGCTACCACCTGCGCGAATACACCCGCGGCAACGGCATCGAAACCTACAACTGCAAGAAAGGCAGCAGCTACACCGCCGCCACCGACT
>CAXTFI010000145.1:0-12948 GCA_964243255.1 uncultured Hymenobacter sp. | reverse complement strand
GTGTTCAAGTCCATCTACGCCAAGAACGCCAATGTCTTCGCTGCTATGCCCTCGCTGCACTCGGCCTACCCGGTTATCGTGCTGTTTTTTGCAGTGAAGAATAAGTCAGGCTTTTTCAACCTGCTTTTCTTTACCATTATGGTAGGAATTTGGTTTTCAGCCGTTTACACCAGCCACCACTATGCCCTGGACGTACTGGCCGGCATTACCACGGCCCTGACGGGCATTTTTATTCTGCAGGTGCTGCTGGCTAAAAGCCGGGTGTTCAATCGGTTAGTAGCGGCATTTATGCAGGCCACGGCCCCACCAGCCTACGTTGGCGGAGCCTCCTGAGCAGCTATAGCGGGCCGTTACTTATGGCCATCCGTCACGCCCGGCCAGGAGTCGGTGCGGAAGGGCACGGCAGGTAAATTGTCCTTGTTATAGAGGTTGCCGGTGGGGCTGTCGGCCCAGTCGTAGCGCACGGCCACGGGCGCCGGTACCGCCGCGCTTTGCACCAGTACCTCGTTGCCCACCAGGCGGGCCGTGGCCCAGTGAAACTGGTGGTCGGCCCCGGCCACGGCGAAGCCTTGCAGCGCGGTGCCGCCCTTCACGAGCAGCCCCGCGCCTACCGAGCTGAACTTCAACTGAATAGCCTTGCCCTTGGCCGTCATGCCGGCGTAGGCAGGGCCGCTGGCCGTGAGCTTGGTGTCGCCGTACGCGGTGCGGCGGGCGGCCAGGGCCAGGCGGCGGCCCACTTCCTGCTTGTTGTGGGGGTGAATGTCGGCGGGATTGCCAATGTCGATGGCCGTGGCCATGCCGGTGCGGGGCAGCCGCAGGGCTTGCGCCTGGGCCTCGCGCAGCTCAGCCCAGGCCGATTCGCTGGGCTGGGGCTTAGTGGGCTGATAATTAGCTAATTGCACAAACAAAAACGGCAGCTCGGCCCCCCAGTGCTGCCGCCAGTCGGCAATAAGGGCCGGGAACAGCGTGCGGTACTGCGCCGCCCGGTCGGCGTTGGTTTCGCCCTGGTACCAGATTACGCCTTTGAGAGCCAGCGGCATAAGCGGCGCAATCATGCCGTTGTAGAGCGCCGTGGGAGCCATTTGGCCGCCACCGGCGAAGGGCGGGGTGGGCACGTCCTGGGGGTCGAGGCCCACCTGGTATTGCCAGGCGCCGGCCAGCGGCAGCACCTGCCCCGCGCCGCTCAGCGCCAGCTCGGCGGGGGTGCCCGCAATGCCGCCGCCCCCACCCGTATCTACTACCCGCACGGCCACGACGTTGCGGCCGGGCCGCACGAGCGCGGCGGGCACCTGGTAGCGGCGCAGCTGGTCGTAGCCGCTGCCGCTGCCCACTTTCACGCCGTTGAAGAACGTGCTGTCAGCATCGTCAATCTTGCCCATTGTCAGCGTGAGCGGCTGGCCGGCCAGGCCGGCCGGCAAGTCAATTTCCTTGCGAAACCACACCACGCCGTCGTAGGTAGCGAGCCCCGGCGTGGCTTCCCAGAGGCTGGGCAGCGTCATGGTGGGCCAGGCGCCGGCATTGAAGTCGGGCGCGGCCCAGGTTTGGCCGCCGGGCAGGTAGCCCTTGTCGTGGCCCCGCACGTTTTGCAACAGGGCTTTTTGCTTGGTTTCGTAGGCGAGCTGGTCGGCGCGCAGGGTGGTGGTTTTGCTTGCGAAGCTGGCCACGGTGGGCCCAAACTCGGGCAGGGTTTGCAGGCCCTCGGCGCTGGTCCAGGCTTCGGCGGGGGTGCCGCCCCAGCTGCTCACTACTACGCCCATCGGCACCTGGTACTGGCGGTATAAATCGCGGCTGAAGAAGTAGGCCACCGCCGAAAACCCGGCCACTGTGGCCGGGCTGCACACCTGCCAGCCGCTGCCCGCCACCTCGGCCTGCGGGCGGTAGGCCACCGTCTGGTTGGCAGTAAAGAAGCGGATATTGGGCCAGTTGGCGGCCGCTATTTCCTGGTCGGCATTGTCGGTGGGCTGGTAGCCGCCGCGGTTGCTATCCTTCACCTTGTACTGCATGTTGGACTGCCCCGAGGCCAGCCACACATCGCCGAGCAGAATGTCGGTCAGCTCAATCGTGTTCTGGCCGCGCACCGTAAGGGTGTAGGGGCCGCCGGCGGGCGTGGCAGGCAGTGTAGCCTGCCAGCGGCCAGTGGCGTCGGGCGCGCTGGCCGCATAAGTCTGCCCCGCAAACGTGAGCGTGACGGCCTCGCCCGCGTCGGCCCAGCCCCACACGGGCACCGGGCGGTCGCGCTGCAGCACCATGTGGCTGCCCACCAGCGCGGGCAGGCGCACGGTGGCGTGGGCCACCAGGGGGGCGAAGGCCGCTAGAACAAGCGGCGCCGCCAGTATTCTTTTATCAAGCATCAGCAAAGGGTGGGAAATGGTGACTGCCACCAGCGCGAAGGTCGGGCGGAAGCGCAAGTTAGTTCTGGTGTTTTTCCAGCAAATAAGTGTACCCGCCGGCGCACCCAGGGCTAGGGAGGTAGTGTAGTGGCGCAGTAGCGAATATCTTCGGGGCTTCGTACTGCTTCATCCCACCCGCTATGGCCATCCCCTTGTCTGCCACGCCGCCGCTGGCGGCCGACTCCGCCTCGCTCACGCCCACCCCGCGCTACACCTCGGCGCTGAGCGCCGTGACTACGCTGTTCTTCTTGTGGGGCTTCATCACGTGCCTCAACGACATCCTCATTCCCTACCTGAAGGCCATTTTTCAGCTGTCCTTCGCGCAGGCCAACTTCATCAACCTGTGCTTTTTCGGGGCTTATTTTCTGATGAGCATTCCGGCCGGCAAGCTGGTGGCGCGGGTGGGCTACAAGCGCGGCATGCTGCTGGGCTTCGTGGTGGCGGCCGTAGGGGCGTTTTTGTTTTATCCGGCGGCGGCGCAGCGGGTGTACGGGCTGTTTTTGGGGGCGCTGTTTGTGCTCGCCTCGGGCATCACTATTTTGCAGGTGGCGGCCAATCCCTACGTGGCCATCCTGGGACCGGCGCGGTCGGCCTCGGCGCGCCTCACGCTCACGCAGGCGTTTAACTCGCTGGGTACGTTTCTGGCCCCGCTGCTAGGTAGCGCGTTGATTCTAAGCCGCTTACCAAAACTCAACACCGTAGCCAGCGCCGCCAGCATCGACGTAACGGCCGTGCAAGTCCCCTACCTGATTATTGGTACCGTGCTGCTGCTTATCAGCCTGCTGCTGAGCCGGGTAAACCTGCCCCAGCTTGTGCCCGCCACCGAAGCCGCCGGCACCACCGTGGATGCCGGCTCTACGCGGGCCTGGCACTACCGCAACCTGGTGTTTGGCGTGGTGGGCATTTTTGCCTACGTGGGGGCCGAGGTATCCATTGGCTCACACCTGGTGAGCTACCTGGCCCTGCCCGATGTGCTGGGCCTCGACCCAAAATCGGCCGGCGACCGGGTGGCGCTGTACTGGGGGGCTGCCATGGTGGGGCGCTTTGGCGGGGCCTACCTGCTCAACAAATTTTCACCCGCCAAGCTACTAGCATTCAACGCTATCTGTGCCGCCGTGCTGGTGCTTATCTCCATTAATACGACCGGGGCCATCGCCATGTGGACCCTGCTGGCCGTGGGGCTAATGAACTCGATTATGTGGCCCGTGATTTTTCCGCTGGCGCTGGCTGGGTTGGGGCGCCACACCGAGGAAGGCTCGGGCCTGCTGTGCACCGCCGTGGTGGGCGGCGCGCTGGTGCCGCTACTGTTTGGCGTGGTGGCCGACCACAGCGGGCTGCGCATAGCGCTGCTGCTGCCCGTGCTCTGCTATGCATACGTGGTGTGGTATGGCCTGCGCGGCAGCCGCCGGCCGGGCGCAGTGGCAGCCAGCTGATTCTGGCTTAGCTATGCAGAAAATATTCTGATTAATCAACTAACTAGCAGATGATTAAGAACACCTTGCTTGCGCTGGGCTTGTTTACCTATGGCCTGGCTCAGGCCCAAACCAAGCCGGCCGCCCACCCTGCCCGGCTAGCGGGCAATCCCATTCTGCTCGGCTGGTACGCCGACCCGGAAGTAGCCGTATTCGGGTCGCAGTACTGGATTTACCCTACGCTGTCGGCCGTTGTGGGTGATACTTACCCCGCCAACGAAGCCGTGGGCGAGCGCAAGTCCTACGCCCAGCAAGTATTTCTGGACGCGTTTTCGTCGCCCGACCTCGTCACCTGGACCAAGCACCCGCGCATCCTCGACACGGCCAGCGTGAAGTGGGCACGCCGGGCCGTGTGGGCCCCCGCCATTGTAGCCAAGGGCGGCAAATACTACCTGTTTTTCGGGGCCAACGATATCCAGAACAACCAGCAGCGCGGCGGCATCGGGGTGGCCGTGGCCGGCAACCCGGCCGGGCCATTTAAAGACTACCTCGGCCACCCGCTCGTGGGTAAGTTTGAGAACGGGGCCCAGCCCATCGACCAGTTCGTGTTTAAAGACCAGGATGGCAAGTATTACCTCGTGTACGGCGGCTGGCAGCACTGCAACATCGCGCAGCTGAAAGACGACTTCACAGGCTTCGTGCCTTTCGCAGATGGCACTGTCTTTAAGTCGATTACGCCACCCGGCTACGTCGAGGGGCCGGTGATGTTTCGGCGCCAGGGCAAGTACTACTTCATGTGGAGCGAGGGCGACTGGACGGGCCCCGACTACTCAGTGGCCTACGCCGTGGGCGACTCCCCCTTTGGGCCGTTCAAGCGGGCGGGCAAGGTGTTGCAGCAAGATTTGAAGATTGGCACCGGCGCCGGCCACCACTCGGTGCTGCAAGTGCCGGGTACCGACCGCTGGTACATCGCGTACCACCGCCACCCGCTCGGCGATGCGGAGGGCAACCACCGCTCGGTGTGCATCGACGAGCTGCACTTCGATAAAACCGGTACTATTCTGCCCGTTAAAATGACTACCCAGGGTGTTCGTACCGAACCCTTAACTCATTGATTAACAAGAGTATGAATCACAAACAATGGACCGCCCTGCTGCTGGCCGCCCCACTAGGGCTAGCTAGCTGCGGCACCAGCCGCGTGGGCCAGCCCACTGCTAGCCGGCGCTTCCCGCACCCCGTACAAGTAGTTGACAAACAGGCTACTTACCAAACCAAGGCGCTGTTCTACAACCTGCAGCGGCTGCAAGGCCAAAGCATCTTGTTTGGCCAGCAAAATGCGACCGAATACGGCATTGGCTGGCACGACGAGCCCAACCGCAGCGACATCAAAAGCGTGTGTGGCTCCAACCCCGCAGTGTATGGCTGGGACGTGGCCGAGGTGGTAAACGCCACCCTGCGCGGCCGCACCCTGGCCACCGATACTACCCTGCGCCGCCACCGCCAGCTGGTGCTCGATGCCTACCAGCGTGGCGGCCTCAACACCTTCTGCTGGCACATGGATAACTTCGTGACCGGCAAGAACTTCTACGACACCACGGCCGTGGTACCGGCTATCTTGCCGGGTGGGGCGCAGCACGCCGCTTACCTCAAGGCCCTCGACATTGCGGCCGACTATTTCAAGGGCCTGCAAGCCCCCGATGGCACGGCGGTTCCCATCATTTTCCGGCCGTTTCACGAGCATACGGGCTCGTGGTTTTGGTGGGGCCGACGGCACTGCACCACGGCCGAGTTTACCCAGCTTTGGCAGTTCACGGTCAAATACTTGCGCGATACCAAGCAGGTGCACAACCTGCTATTTGCCTACTCGCCCGACCGCGTGCCCACTATGGCCGCCTACTTCGAGCGCTACCCCGGCGATGCCTACGTAGATGTGCTGGGCTTCGACGATTACGGAGATTTCAATAATATTACTACCCCCAACAAAGGCGTAACTACGCTGGCTGCCATCGTGGGCGAAGCCCAAAAGCGCCACAAAATTCCCGCCCTTACCGAGGCCGGCCTGGAAAAGATTACCGCGCCCAACTGGTACAACGACAACCTGTTAGGCCAACTTAAAGCGGACCCCGCGGCGCGCAAAATTGCCTACCTCATGGTGTGGCGTAATGCCCACACGGGCCATTTCTACGCGCCATACCCCGGCCACAGCAGCGTGCCGGGCTTCCTGAGCTTTTACCAGGATGAGTTGACGGGCTTCGAGAATGACCATCCGCAGCTGTATACCGCGCCCTAGCGCAGTTCACAGTTGATGAGGCTGTTTAAGAAGCTTGAAGAATCGCCGTTGAACGTCATGCTGAGCTTGCCGAAGCATCTCGCTCGCCTCGTTGAACGATTGGGATTAGTACCCCACGCAAGATGCTTCGGCAAGCTCAGCATGACATTCTATTTTATTTCTGGCTACTTCGCAACCAGCCAAAAAAGAAGGCTGACCCATTGCTGGGTCAGCCTTCTTTTTTGGCTACTGTATGTTACCTAACCACTAGTTGATAACCACGCGCTGCACTAGGGCCGGCTGGTCGCCGCCGCGCACTACCAATTGGTAGATGCCACCAGCCACGCCCGTCGTGGGTAGTTGCAGCTGGTTGGAGCCAGCGCGCAAGTTGCGGGTGTTGCTGCTCACGCGCTGGCCCAGGGTGTTCACCAGGTCGAAGGTGGTTTCCTGAGCCGCGGCCAGCTCCAGGCTCACGTTCAGGGCCTGGCCGTTGGTGGGGTTAGGATAGGCGGTGAGGGCTTTCTGAGCCTCGGCGCTGGCTTTGGCGGCGGTAGCCGTGCCAGTAGTGGCCGTAATGTCCACGTAGTCAACGTCGAGGTAGCTGGTCTGGCTGGTGATGGTGATGGTGTTGGTGCCAGCTATCAAGTTGTATTTACCCGAAACAAACGATTGGAAGGCCGTACTAGCCGTACCGAGGCTCGTAGTAACCTTGCCCGAAGGGGTCGTCCCCCGTGTTATCGATAAGTCGAAGCTCTTAGCATCAAAGAGCCCGCGGGCTCCTACGGCAATTTGATACAAGCCCGCCGTAGCGATAGTCACTGGCAGGGTAATGGAGCTGCCCAAGGAAGCCGTTTCGGAGAAGCTGCTTACGTAGCCGCCGGTACCCGAGTAGCTGGTAGCCGCGTCGCCATCCTTGATAATTGCCTGGGTATAAAACAACTGCCCGGCCTCAGCCTCTACCCGGCCCGTAGTGGCGGCCGGAGTTAGCAGGATGGGCGTAGTCGATACCGGAGCTACCTGAATGTAGTCGATGCCGTAGTAGTTATAGTTTCCGGCGATGATGATGTTGTTGACACCAGCAGCGAGGCGAATCTGAATTTTGTTGGTGCTTAAGAAGCCGGGCCCAGTCTTGGTAGATTTAAAATAAACCGAGCTTACCGGACCAGTACCTACGCTTAGGTTACCAAGCTTGAAGTCATACTGTGATTCGTAACGGATAACTATCTCGTAGAGACCAGCGGCCGTTGCCGTATAAGGAAACGAAACGCCGGCGCTGGTAGCACCCGCAGGCAGCGCGTAATCGACGTAGCCCGTGCCCGAATAGCCCGAGATAGTAGAAGCTATAGCGGCACCCCCGCTGAGGGTATTGGTAGGAGCTTCTGCCTCAATTTTGGGGGTGGTGGCAATTACCTGCGCGTGGGCTGTAGGGGCTGCCAGCAGGGTAGCGCAAAAACCAAGCATGCCGAGGGCCGGGGCCAACAGCGAGCGGTGAGAAATGGGTTGGTAGGAGTGCAACATGAAGTTGGGTGGGTGGTAAAAAATGAATGAAATGGAAGGTGTTAACCGGTTGTAAAACAATACTTTTAAACCGCAGCTTTAGCTCGGCAAGCGAACATTTTACATTAGTAAAGGTAAGTTTATCAGCAACTTATGAGTAATGATAATTTAACATTTCCTTAGCCTTATTCCTGCTCTTACGTACTGGCTCTTCTACTGAGCACCACTAAAAAAAGCCGCGCCCGCCACCGGCTAAAGCAGGCAACGGACGCGGCTTGTAAGCAGCAGTGGCAGCCTACCGAATCTGAACGCGCTGGCTAAGCGCCGGCTCATTGGCCGGGCGCACCAGCACCTGGTAGATGCCGGGGGCCACGCCCACAATGGGCAGCTGCAGCTGGTTGTCGCCAGCTTGCAGGCGCGGGCGCAAGGAGGTCACGCGCTGGCCAAGGCTGTTAACAAGCGTTACGTCTACCTCCTGGGCGGTGGCGAGGCGCAGGCCCAGGTTGAGGGTGTAGCCGTTGGTGGGGTTAGGGTATACGCTAAGGCCGGCAGTGGCCGCTGCTGCCCCGCTCTTGGTAGCCAACGCCAGAGCTTGCCAATCGGCTAGCTCGTCTTTGGTCAGAATGTCGCGGTCGTTGTAGAGGCTGGTGAGGAAGCTCACCGGCTGCTGCCGGATGTAGCTACCCTGCCATCCGCAAAACCACGACCACCAGGTAGCGTAGCCCCGAATCTGGTCGGCGTTGGCCAAGCTCTCGCTTTCGCTGAGGGCCACTAGCTTGCGTGGGGCCACTAGCGTTTGCATAGCATTCCACTTGCTCGAAATATTCACCGTGGGGTTGGGCGTGGGCGTAGACTGATAGACATCGGCGCTGGCTACGTCTACGAATGCATCACCAGGGTACCAGGCCGCGTCGGGCACATCGTTGATGGAATATACCCAAATCAGGTTGTGCAGCTTGTGGCGTACCGTGAGGCGGGTATACAATAGCTGCCACAGCTGTTTGAACGCCGTGGGGCCTTGATTGCCCCACCAGAAGAACGTGCCGGGGGTTTCGTGCAGGGGGCGCCACAGCACCGGAATGCCCGCCGCCTGAAATTTCTTGAGCTGCACGGCAATCAGGTCGATGTCGCCCACCAGCTGGTGGTAGCGCGTGCTGGTCGTATCGGCCAGCGCGCTGGCAAAGTTGAAGCTCGTGTTTTCGGTGTAAAACGCTCCGCTGGGGTCGCCGTTCGGGTTCTTGGTAGTCACGTTGTCGGCGGGGGCGCGCCAGTGCCAAATCAGGCTGGTAATGCCGCGGCCATTGCCACTGCGGGCCCAGGCAAGGTAGCGCTCGGCATCACTGGAAGGGCCGTAGCGGGTCACCGCCGCCGAGGCGTAGTTCAGCAAGTCCATGCTGGCGATGGCAGGCTCTTTGCCAGTGGTGGCCAGCACGTACTTTACTTCGGAGTTTGTGTTGCCGTACTGGTCATCCTGCTGGCCCGACAGCACCTTGGTGCCGTACAAATCAACCAGGTAGGAGAACAGGGCCTTGGCCGTGGGCGTAGCCAGCGGGTCGGTGAGCGTTTTGGCAGGCTTCGTGGGCAGGGCCACCGTGGTAGGCGTCAGCTGCACGTAATCGATGCCGTAGTAGCCATAGTTGCCGCCCAGCACAATCGTGTTCAGACCCTGGGGCAGCAGCGCGCTGCCGCCATCGGCGGTCTTAAAGTCGGCCCCGGTCGTCGTGCCCACAAAGGCCACGGTCGATTTGGAGTCGTTGACCGTAATATTGGCCACCTTCACGCCGAAGGGCGAGGTATAGCCCACCGTGAGCTGGTAGAGGCCAGCCGTGGGCAGGTTGAAGCTGATGCTCACGTTGTTGGCATCGCTATTGGTGAAGCCCGTGACAAAGCCCGTGCCCGAAAAACCAGTGGGCGACGTAGCTACCGTTACGCTGTTGAGGTCGGCCAGCTCGGCTTCGAGCCGGTTGTTGACCAGCGGCACCAGCGTGGTTACTACCGGCACCAGCTCGATGTAGTCGATGCCATAGTAGCCCTGGTTGGCCTTGATAACCAGCTTATTCTGGCCCGCTGCGTACAGCGCGCGGCCCATAGCCAGCGAGCCAAACGTTGCGCCGGTATTGGCCAGCACCTTGTCGGCGCTCACGCCGTTGAGCTTCACCGTAGTAGTGCGCGCGCCGCTGGGCGCGGTGTAGCGAATGGTGAGGTCGTAGCGGCCGGCCTGGGTTGGAAAGTTGAAAACCAAGCTATCAGCGGCTTGCGAGAAGTCGCCGACGTAGCCCGTGCCCGAGTAGCCCGCCGTGGCAGTCTGTTTGGTAGGCCCGTAAACCAGGGCATCTTCGGCTTCGAGGCGGACGGTGGTGGCGGCCTGGGCCCAGCCGCGGCCGGGCAGCAGCAGGGTCAGCAGCAGCGCCGCGGCGCTCAGCCAGCGACCCGGCGAAGAAGTTAAAAGGGGGTAAGAAGGTAGCATAAGCTTAAAGCGGCAAGGGTGGGATAAGACGCTCAAAAACAAGAGCTTTCGAGCGGGCACAATGAGGCCGGCCGAACGGCCTTATTGTTTAGTAAAAGTAACCTAATCAAAATGTTGTAGGTAATAGAAATTCGTCGTTTTCTTGCGCTAAAAATTCGCCGTTTCCCTTTGGTTTCTTTCCCTGCCCTAGCCCGCCAGCTGCTGTTTGTGTGCAGCCAGAATCGCTGGCGCAGCCTCACCGCCGAGCGCCTCTTCGACGGGCACCCGCACCGGCTGGCCCGCTCGGCGGGCACCGAGCCAGGGGCCAGGGTGCGCGTGGCGGCCGGCCACCTGGGCTGGGCTGATGTGGTCTTCGTGATGGAGAAAAAGCACGCCGACCGCCTGCGGGCCAAGTTTGGCGAGGCGCTGCGCGGCAAGCCGGTTATCAACCTGCGCATCCCCGACGACTACCGCTTTCAGGACCCGGCCCTGGTGGCGCTGCTGCGCGAGCGGCTGCGCGACTACTTGCCAAAAAACCCGCCGGACATACGGTAACGCGCGCGCCCGTACTTTTGCCGCCTATGAAATTTACCGTTGGTCAGATTGCCCAGGTGGTGGGCGGCACCGTGGAAGGCGACGCTACTGCCACCGTATCGAGCCTGGCAAAGATTGAGGAAGCCACCACCGGCGCGCTCGCCTTTTTGGCCAATGCCAAGTACGAGCATTTTTTGTACACTACCCAGGCCACGGCCGTTATCGTGAGCCCCGGCCTGGTGCTGCGCCACCCGGTGGCCGCCGCCCTGGTGCGGGTACCCGACCCCTACTCGGGCTTTACCAAGCTGCTCGAGTTTTATGCCCAGGCCACGCGCATGGGCAAGCGCGGCGTAGAGCAGCCCAGCTTTATGGGGGCGGGCACTACCATGGGAGCGGGCCACTACCGGGGCGCGTTTTCGTATGTGGGCGAAGGCTGCGTGCTGGGTGAAAATGTGCTCATTTTTCCGCACGCTTACATTGGCGACCGGGTGCGCATTGGCGATAATTCCATTATTCACGCCGGGGCTAAGGTGTACGCCGACACCATTATCGGCCAGCGCTGCGTCATTAAGGCGGGCGCGGTGGTAGGCACCGATGGCTTCGGCTTTGCGCCCCAGCCCGACGGCTCTTATAAGGCCATTCCGCAGATTGGCAACGTGGTGCTGGAAGACGATGTGAGCGTGGGGGCCAACACCACCGTGGACTGCGCCACCATGGGCAGCACCGTGGTGCGCCGGGGCACCAAGCTCGACAACCTGGTGCAAATAGCTCATAATGTGGAAGTTGGCCAGCACACCGTTATTGCCGCCCAAACCGGTATTTCGGGCTCTTCCAAGGTCGGCGACTACTGCGTGCTGGCCGGGCAGGTGGGCTTGGTGGGCCACATTGCGCTGGCCAACCGCACCACCATTGGGGCGCAGAGCGGCTTGGTAAAATCCGTCAGAGAAGAAGGGCAAATTCTGCAGGGCTACCCGGCCTTCAACCTGCGGGCCAACCAGCGCGCGGCCGTGGTGTATCGCCGCCTGCCCGAGCTGGAGCAGCGCGTGGCCGCACTCGAAAAAAGCCAGCCAGCGCCCGATAAGCCTTAGCTTTGCACCCGATTTGAGCTGCTAGCTATTAGCTGTTAGCTGTTAGCCTCTTTCAACAGCATGGCACTTGTACGGCTCCCTCAAAAGCTAACAGCTAATAGCCAATAGCTAACAGCTAGATAATGAACGATAAGCAACACACCATCAAAGCCCCCGTCACGGTGCGGGGCATCGGGCTGCACACGGGCGCCGAGGCCACCATGACCTTCTGCCCCGCGCCGGTGGGCCACGGCTACAAGTTTCAGCGCGTCGACTTGCCGGGTCAGCCCCTCGTCGATGCCGATGTGGACAACGTGGTGGACCTCTCGCGCGGCACCACCATTGAGCAAAACGGCGCCCGCATCAACACCGTGGAGCACACGCTGGCCGCCCTGGTAGGCCTGCAGCTCGACAACGTGCTCATCCAGCTCAGCGGCCCCGAGCCGCCCATTATGGATGGCTCGTCCTACGAGTTTATCAAGGCCCTCAACGAGGTGGGCTTTGCCGAGCAGAACGCGCTGCGCAACTACTACGAGATTCCCGACACCATCCGCTACATGGACAATGCGCGGGGCGTGGAGCTGGCGGCCCTGCCGCTGGCCGACTACCGCCTCACGGTGATGGTGGACTACAACTCGCCGGTGCTGGGCTCGCAGCACGCCACGCTCACCGACATCAAGCAGTTTGAGGGCGAGATTGCCTCGTCGCGCACGTTCTGCTTTTTGCACGAGCTGGAGCATCTGTACAAATCCAACCTCATCAAGGGCGGCGACCTCAGCAACGCCATTGTGGTGGTAGACCGCGTGGTGGGCGAAGACGAGCTTGACGAGCTGGCCGCCATGCTGGGCAAGCCCAAGGTGTCGGTAAAGAAGGAGGGCATTCTTAATAACGTGGACCTGCGCCACAAAAATGAGCCCGCCCGCCACAAGCTGCTCGACCTCGTGGGCGACCTCGCCCTGGTGGGCCGCCCGCTGAAGGGCCAGATTTTGGCCGCCCGCCCCGGCCACGCCGCCAACGTGGCCTTCGCCAAGCGCATCAAGAAGCGCATGCTGGAAGACCGTACCAGCGCCGTGCCGGTGTATGACCCCACCCGCGAGCCGGTGATGGACATCAACCGCATTATGCAGGTGCTGCCCCACCGCTACCCGTTTTTGCTGCTCGATAAAGTTATTCACCTCGACTCGCAGATGGTGACGGCGGTGAAGAATGTGACCATGAACGAGCCCTTCTTCCAGGGCCACTTTCCGGGTAACCCCGTGATGCCCGGCGTGTTGCAGATTGAGGCCATGGCCCAGACTGGCGGCATCCTGGTGATGAACACCGTGCCCGACCC
>CAXTFI010000144.1:0-13059 GCA_964243255.1 uncultured Hymenobacter sp. | reverse complement strand
TCACGCCCAGCTCAATTTCGAGCGTCATGCCGATTTTAGCCATGCGGGCCAGGTACTCGCGGCAGATTTCGATGTTTTCCTCAATCGGCTCCTCCGACAAGTCGAGCATGTGCGAGCTGTACAGCGGCTGGCCGTACTGGGCAAAGTGCTTTTCGCCGGCGTCGAGCAGGCCATCAATCCAGGGCAGCAGCTTTTTGGCGGCGTGGTCGGTGTGCAAAATCACGGGCACGCCGTAGGCCTCGGCCATCAGGTGCACGTGGTGCGCCCCCGAGATACCGCCCGCAATGCTGGCCTGCTGCTTGTCGTTGGGCAAGGCCTTGCCGGCAAAAAACTGCGCCCCCCCGTTCGAGAACTGAATGATAACCGGCGAGTTGAGGTCGCGGGCCGCTTCGAGCACGGCGTTTACCGTGTCGGTGCCGGTCACGTTCACGGCCGGCAGGGCGTAGCCGTGGGTTTTGGCGTGTTGGAAGAGGGCCTGCACTTCGTCGCCGTGCAGCACGCCGGCGCGCAGGCCGGTGAGGGTGGATGTTGCCATAGGTAGAAAGGGCGGGGCAACAGGCCCCGCGCCCGCAAAGAAAACAGCTACGCCGCTGTTTTGGCACCGGTGGGCCGAATGGTGGGGCTCTAAAAACAAAAACCCTCATTATCTAGTTGATAATGAGGGAGTTGAGTGACCGCGCTAGGAATCGAACCTAGATCTAGAGCTTCGGAGGCTCCCATACTATCCGTTGTACTACGTGGCCGGTGCGGGGGTGCAAAAGTAGTCCTAAAAGTGGCCACTGCCAAACGCCGCGGGCTATTTTGGTTGATGTGGCAGGCTAAAGGGCAACCCTGGGCGGCAAAAATCGGTTAACTCCCCCTAAACCTGTCAATTCGTTTTCTTCACATGGATTCTTCTAAAAAGACCCTCTACACGGCCGATGCTACGGCCGTGGGTGGCCGCAGCGGCCACGTACGCTCCGCCACTGGCATCATCGACCTCGAAATGTCGGTGCCCGAAGGCCTTGGCGGTAAAAAAGGCGCTACCAACCCCGAAGAGCTGTTTGCGGCCGGCTACTCGTCGTGCTTTCAGCAGGCCCTGCTCGTGATTGCGCAGCGCGGCGGCGACAAGCTCGACCCCGGCACGGAAGTAAAGTGCGCCGTAACCCTTTTCCAGGATGGCGAGGCTTATGGCCTGAGCGCCGTGCTCGACGTGGACCTCAAGTCGTTTGACCAGGCCAAAACCATTGAGATGGTGCGCGAGGCCCACAAAATTTGCCCATACTCGGTGGGTACCCGCGGCAACATGGAAGTAGAGCTCAAGGTGAAAGGCGAAGCCATTCCCGTGCAGGCCGAAGAAAACGCCGGCATCGCCGAAGGCAAATAACTTTTCGACCCGCCCGCGCCAGTCCCAAAAGGCCCACCCGACAGCTCGGGTGGGCCTTTTGGGTGTAAAGGCGCAGCTGCCAGGCCGGGGTAGCGCCAGCATACCCTTTGCCGGCAGCTTGCGTAAGAGGCCCATTCCCCGCCGGACTACCCAGCGGGGTGCCTTCCACTTATGAGTATGAAAAAATTATTCCCAATAGTAGCCGCCGTTGCCGCGCTGGCCTCGTGCCGCGAAGCCAGCACCGCCGTGCAGAGCCGTCCCTCAGCGGCCGGCACCGCCGATGCGAAGACCATTCGCTTCGATACTACCTTTTTAAAGGTGGCTGGCGCGCGCACCTACCCGCACACCTACACCGGCAAGCTGCTAGTGGGCGAAACCAGGAAAGTGGCTGTGCCCGTGCAAATTAACTGGACGACCATGGACCAGGCGGGCTGCCCGCAGGTGGCTGCCGTGCAGGTGTACCAGCTCAATGGCAACGACCGGCGCATCTCGCTCAGGGTGAAGGCAATGCGCGATGGCGTGTGCAAGCCCGGCCCCCAGCCCGCCGGCAGCGCCCGCGCCACGGCCTACACCGGGGCCGCCTACCTCAAGCTGATTGGCGAAGCCCGCGAGATTCGCCGCACTACCTCTACCACATTCACCCTCAACGGCTTAGGCTACCACGATACGCTGAGCGGCGACTCGCTGACGGCCAGCGTGCAGTAGCTGCTGCCAGCAAAAAAGCCCCGGCCAGCAAGTGCGGTCGGGGCTTTTTGTATAGGTAAAATACTCTAATTCAAGTAGATGCGGTGCGTTAGCTCGAAGCGGTGCGGCGCAAAGGCATTGTAGTAGGGCGCGGGGCCGTCGAAGGTGAGCACGTGAACCAGCGGAATGCCTTCGAGGCGGCTCTCCACGATGCGCACGGGGTAAACTTCGCCTACCGTGGGCCAGTTGCCGCCGTGGTTGGCGGGCCGGTTGTCGGCATCGACGCACCGGGCATAATCGAGGTAGGGGGCCGCCGTGGTGGCTTCGGCCAGGGTGTAGCTAGCAACTTCCATAAGGCAAAGGTATAAGGAGCAAGTAAATACGTAACGCTTCCGCAAACGTTGGCCGGGGCCCGGCGGGCAAGCAGGTGGGCAAACACCAAAAGCCGCCCGGAAGTTTGCCAGGCTGGCTACTGCTTGGCTGGCGTGCCGTTGGCCAGGCACCTGGCCAAGGCCAAGGCGGGCAAAGGGCATTTTAGTAAAAAAGGGGACGAGAGCCTGAAAGAAATAGTTTGGCAGCGCCGCGTGCCAGGCTGCCGGAGCAGGCAATACGCAAACTTACCCCCTGATTCTGGCCGCGTTAGGAGGCGGGGCCACCTGCTTTGCTTCAGAATTCAGTTTCAACTTTGCGCCATGCTTGTTCGTTTTTGCTTGCTGCTGGGCCTGGTGCTGGGGGCGGGGTTGGCCCACGGCCAGGAGCCGCCGCGCAGCCTGGGGGCGCTGCCTGCCGTGGCCGCTGCCGGGCCGGACGGCCCCCGCGCGCTGCCCGATTTTCTGGCCCTGGCTTACCAGCGCAGCCCCTTACTGGGCGACTTGCGCAATCAACTAGCGCAAAACCAAATCGATAGCCTGCGCCGCAAGGCCCAAAACGGCGTGCAGGTGGCCGGCGTGGGGGCGGCAGTAGTCTCGCCAGCCATTACCAACAGCAGGGGGGAACAGGTTATCGGCTACGACCAGGCCGTGAGCAACGGGGGCAACTACGCCAGCTTCGCGCAGGCTACCAAGCCCCTGCTGAATCGCTTGCAGCTGCAAACCGACTACCAGATTTTGGGCAACCAGGGCCTGGTGCTGCGCAACACGGCCCGCCTCTCGCAGCTGGATTTGCGGCGCTCCATCACCGACCAGTTTCTGACGGCCTACGCGGCGCAGCTGCAGCTGGAGTTCAGCCGCACGCTGCTGGGGCAGCTGCGCCAGCAGGATGGCCAGCTGCGGCAGCTGGTGAACGCGGGTATTTTCAAGCAAACCCAATACCTGAGCTTTTACTTGTCGGTGCGCACCCAGGAGGTGGCGGTGGAGCAAAACCGCCTGGCCTACCGGCGCGAGTTGGGCCAGCTGCGCTACCTCAGCGGGGTGGCCGACACGGTGCTGGCCCCGCTGGCGGTGCCGGCTGCCCCAGCGCGCCGGGGGCTGGCGGGCCTGGCCTCTATTACGCAGCGGCAGTATACGCTTGATAGTCTGCGCTTTCGGCTCGACCGCCGGGCCGTGGATGCCACCTACCGGCCCAAGCTGAGCGCGGTGCTCGACGCGGGCATTCAGTCGTCGCAGCCGGGGCTGCTGGCGCTGGGCCACAGCACGGGGCTGGGGGCGGGCTTCCTGCTGGCGCTGCCTATTTTTGACGGCCACCAGCGCCAGCTCCAATACCAGCGCCTCGACCTGAGCGAGGCGAGCCGGCGCGGCTACCGGCAGTTTATCACCACCCAGCGGCAGCAGCAATACGACCAGCTGCGGGGCCTCATTCTGGCCTCGGAGGCGCTGGCGGCCCGCATTCGCGAGCAGCTGCGAGTGGCCGAGGCGCTGGTGGGCGCGGCCCGCCAGCAGCTGGCCACCGGCGACGTCATGATTTTGGATTACCTAAACCTGGTAACGAGCTACCGCACGCTGCAATTCAGCCTGACCCAGGCCGAAACCGACCGGCTGCGGAGCCAGTATGCCCTGGACTATCTGGGGGAGTAGCTATGGCTAACATAACTACTTGATAACTAATAGTATACGATATAAATAATTACCTGTGCCTGTCAAGCATCTGCCTTTCTTTTTGCTTTTAGCCCTGGCGGCCTGCCAACCGGGGCCGCCGGCCGCCGACACGCCCGCCGCCGGCGAGGAAGCCGCCCCTAAGCCCCGCGCCGTGGTCACGGTGGGCACCGTGCGGCGCGATACCGTGACGGATGTGCTGCGCCTGACCGCCATTTCGGCCTACCCAGCCAAGGACGTGCTGCGCGCCACCACCACCGGCTACCTGCTGGCCCCGGTGCCGGTGCCGGGCCAGCAGGTGGCCGCCGGCCAAACCGTGTTTACCCTCCAAACCAAGGAAAGCCGGGTGCTGCACCTCGACAAGCTCACCGGCGACCCGCGCCTGCGCTTTTCGGGCATCATTCAAATAAAGGCGGGCCAGGCGGGCGTGCTGGCCACCGTCGACAAGCTGGCCGGCGACTACGTGCAGGAGGGCGAGCAGCTGGCCCTGAGCTACGACCGCGCCCGCTTTGGCTTTGTGCTCGACGTGCCCGTGACGCAGCTGCGCTACGTGCGCACCGGCCAAAGCTGCCGCATCCGGCTACCCGATGGCCGGGTGCTGCCGGGCCGCATCACGCAGGGGCTGGCCACCGGCGACGCCACCCTCCAAACCCAGCGCTACACCGTGCGGCCCACCGGCCCGGTACCCGAGCTGCCCGAAAACCTGGCCGTGCAGGTAGACCTCGACCGCACCGCGCCCCACCTCACGCCCACGCTGCCCCGCACCGCCGTGCTCACCGACGAAACCCAAACCGAGTTTTGGGTGATGCGCCTGCTCAACGACTCGACCGCCGTGAAGGTGCCCGTAACCGTAGGTGCGCAACAAGCTGAGCGCGTAGAGATTAAGTCGCCCACCTTTAGCGCCGCCGATAAAATTCTGCTCTCCGGCAACTACGGGCTCGACGACACGGCGGCGGTAAAGCTAAGTCGTTAGTCACTAAGCTGTTAGCTAGCCCAAGTTGCGGCGTATCGCGCCGCCCTACCGAGCTTCCAAGTTGGTCCTTCCCCGGTCGGCCGGCGCAAGCCGACCGGCGCGTGATACGCTCCAACTTAGGTTAGCTACTAGCTTTCTCATTTCTTCTCTCAAAAAAAGCTAATGCCTAGCAGCTAGCAGCTTAAAACAATATTAAACCATGCGCACGCCTTTCCTGCAAGCCTATAAGGCCCCCATTGCGGTGCTGCTGGCGCTGGCCCTGGCGCTGGGCGGGCTGGCCTACCGCCGCCTTACGGTGGCGCTGTTCCCGGAGGTGACTTTCCCCAAAGTGAAGGTGATTGCCGACGTGGGCCTGGCCCCCGTAGACCGGGTAATGGTGACCGTGACCAAGCCCCTGGAAGACGCCATGAAGCAGGTGCCCGGCCTGCGCCTGCTGCGCTCAACTACCAGCCGGGGCTCGTGCGAGATTTCGGCGTTTCTGAACTGGGGCGTGGATGTGGTGCAGGCCCAGCAGCTCATGGAGAGCCGCCTCAACCAGGCCCGCGGCAACCTGCCGGCCAACCTCAGCATCTCGGTCGAGCGCATGAACCCGGCTATTTTGCCCGTGATGGGCTACACCCTGGAGGCGCCGGGCCGCTCGGCCCTGGAGCTGCGCCGGCTGGCGCTCTACACCATCAAGCCGTTTATCTCGCAGGTGGAGGGGGTGGCGGCGGTCCAGATTCAGGGCGGGCGCACCAAGGAGTACCAGGTCGAGCTGGTGCCCGACCAGCTGGCCGCGCTGGGCCTGGGCCCCGACGATGTGCAGACGGCCCTGGGCAACACCAACTTTGTGCAAAGCAACGGCTACCTGGCCGACTACCGCCGCCTCTACCTGACGGTGACGGACGCCACGATTCTGCAAAAAGCAGACCTCGAAAACGTAGTGCTGCGCAACGACAACCGCCGCGTGGTGCGCCTGGCCGACGTAGCCACCGTGCGCATTGGCGAGCAGCCCGAGTACACCCGCGTAAACGCCAACGGCCACGCGGCGGTGCTCATCTCGGTGCAGCGCCAGCCCGCCGCCAACGTGGTGGAAGTCAGCCGGGGCGTGGCGGCCAAGGTGGCGCCCTTGCGCGTGGGCTTGCCGCGCGGTATCACGCTGGCCCCCTACTACGACCAAGCTGATTTTGTGTCGGAGGTGGTGCGCTCGGTGCAGGATTCGCTCTGGATTGGGCTGGCGCTGGCGCTGGTGGTTACGTCGCTGTTTTTGCGCTCGTGGCGGGCCTCGCTCACGCTGGTGCTCACCATTCCGGTGGCGCTGGCCATGACGCTGGCCGTGCTCTACTTCGTGCTCGGCTACTCGCTCAATATCATGACGCTGGGGGCCATCGCGGCCGCCATCGGCCTCATGATTGACGACGCCGTGGTGATGGTGGAGCAGCTGCACCGCGTGGGCGAAGAGCACCCCGCCGCCAGCCCCGGTGCCGTGGTGCAGCGCTCGGTTAAGCACCTGCTGCCCGCCCTGGTGGGCTCCAGCTTGAGCACAATTGTGATTTTCCTGCCCTTCGCCCTGCTCGGAGGGGTAGCGGGTGCCTACTTTAAAGTGCTGGCTACCACGATGGTAGTGGCGCTGGTATGCTCGTTTTTTGTGGCCTGGCTGGGCCTGCCGGTGGCCTACCTGTTGCTCAGCAAGAAGGCGAAGCCGGCCCCGGCCACCGACAGCTTTGGTCCCGATGA
Source organism: uncultured Hymenobacter sp. (assembly GCA_964243255.1). Taxonomy (GTDB): domain Bacteria; phylum Bacteroidota; class Bacteroidia; order Cytophagales; family Hymenobacteraceae; genus Hymenobacter. Next base: position 6,290 of record CAXTFI010000144.1, on the reverse strand, counting down.
TGCGCCTGCCGATGCCACCACCACCACGGCTGATGCGCGCTTGGCAATCGAACCCGGCTCTTTCGCGCCTTCGGGAAAGCTGCGCGGCGACAAGCCGGCTGCTCAAGGGGCGGCGCCGGCCGCCCAGCACCACGACATTCCGTGGGTGCGCTCGGTCATTCGCCACCCGGCCTACAGCGTGGTGGGCATCTTGCTGCTCGTGGGGCTGATGGTGTTTATTATTCCGCGCCTGGCCACGGGCTTTCTGCCCGACATGGACGAGGGCGCCATCGTGCTCGACTACCACTCGCCGCCCGGCACTGGCCTCGACGAAACCGACCGCATGCTGCGCCAGGCCGAGAAGCTCATCGTGAAAGTGCCGGAGGTGGCCAGCTACTCGCGCCGCACGGGCACGCAAATGGGCTTTTTTATCACCGAGCCCAATAGCGGCGATTACCTGATTCGCCTCAAAACCGACCGCCAGCGCTCAACCGAAGAAGTTATTGCCGACCTGCGCCAGCGCATCGAGGCTACCCAGCCGGCGCTCGTCATCGACTTCGGGCAGGTTATCGGCGACATGCTCGGCGACCTCATGAGCACCGTGCAACCCATTGAAATAAAGGTGTTTGGCCCCGATGCCACCCAGCGCTACGCCCTGGCCGACCAGGTAGCCGCCGTGGTGGAGCACACGGCCGGCACGGCCGACGTCTTCAACGGCATTGTGCGCGTGGGCCCCTCGGTCGACGTGCGCCCCGACCCGCGCAAGCTCGCGCAGTTTGGCCTCACCGCCACCGCCTTCCAAACGCAGCTTCAAACCCAGCTGGGGGGCACCGTGGCCGGCAACGTGCTCGATGGCGAGCAGCTCCTAAACATCCGGCTGCGCTACCCGCAGGCCGCCCAGGCTACCCTGGCCCAAATGCGCCAGGAGCCCGTGTTTTTGCCCAACGGCCAGCGCCGCCGCCTCGACGAGCTGGCCACCGTGACCGTGACTACCAGCAGCGCCGAGCTGGAGCGCGAAAACCTGCAAGCCATGACCGCCGTGACCGCCCGCCTCGACGGCCGCGACCTGGGCTCGGCCATGCAGGAGATTCAGCAAAAAATAGGGCGCCAGGTACCACTGCCGCCCGGCTACTTCATCCAGTACGGCGGCTCGTATGCCGAGCAGCAGCAGTCGTTTCAGGAGCTGCTCACTATTCTAGGCACGGCGTGCCTGCTGGTGTTTGCGGTCGGCTTGTTTCTGTTTAAAGACCTGAAAGCGGCGGGGCTGATTCTGCTGGTAGCCGTTCTGGGGCCGGCCGGCGGCAGCCTGGCTTTGTTCCTCACCGGCACGCCGCTCAACGTGGGCTCCTACACCGGCCTCATCATGGTGGTGGGCATTATTGGGGAAAATGCCATCTTTACCTTCCAGCAGTTCAACGACTTTCGCGCTGAGGGCGGCCCCGTGGAGGCGGCCATCGGCTACGCCATTGCCGCCCGCTTGCGGCCCAAGCTGATGACGGCGCTCTCGGCCATTGTGGCGCTGGCCCCGCTGGCGCTGGGCATTGGGGCGGGCGCGCAGCTGCACCAGCCGCTGGCCATCGCCGTGATTGGGGGGCTGCTGCTGGCGCTGCCGCTGCTGCTGCTGGTGCTGCCCAGCCTGCTGCGCCTGGCGTATGGGGGCGGGCCCGAGCTGGCTACCAAAAAAGCCCGCCTGGGTTACCAAGCGGGCTTCTAAAACGGTTACTAGCTAGCTGCTTACGCGGTAGCCAGCACTTCTTTCACGCGGGCGGCGGCGTCTTTCAGCAACGTAGCCGAGTACACTTTCAGGCCGCTCTCGTCGATGATGCGGGCGCCTTCCTCGGCGTTGGTACCTTGCAGGCGCACGATGATGGGCACGCGGATATCACCGATTTTCTTGTAGGCCTCCACCACGCCGTTGGCCACGCGGTCGCAGCGCACAATGCCGCCGAAGATGTTAATCAGGATGGCCTTCACGTTGGGGTCCTTCAGGATAATGCGGAAGCCCGCCTCCACCGTCTGGGCGTTGGCTCCACCCCCTACGTCGAGGAAGTTGGCCGGCTCGCCACCGCTCAGCTTGATAATGTCCATGGTGGCCATGGCCAGGCCGGCGCCGTTTACCATGCAGCCCACGTTGCCGTCGAGCTTCACGTAGTTCAGGTTCGAGGCCGAGGCTTCGACTTCCAGCGGGTCTTCTTCGTTGATGTCGCGCAGGGCGGCGAAGTCCTTGTGGCGGTAGAGGGCGTTGTCGTCGAGCGTCACCTTGGCGTCCACGGCCAGGATTTTGTTGTCCGACGTTTTCAGCACCGGGTTAATCTCGAACATGGACGAGTCGGTTTCGTCGTAAGCCTTGTAGAGGGCCGTCACAAACTTTACCATCTCCTTGTGCGCGTCGCCCGAAAGGCCCAGGCCGAAGGCAATTTTGCGGGCCTGAAAGCCTTGCAGGCCCACGGCAGGGTCGATGTATTCTTTGTTGATTTTGTCGGGGTGCTCGTCGGCTACCTCCTCGATGTCCATGCCGCCCTCGGTGGTGTAGATGATGACGTTCTTGCCGGAGGCGCGGTCGAGCAATACGCTCATGTAGAACTCCTTGGTGGGGCTTTCGCCGGGGTAGTACACGTCCTGGGCGATGAGCACCTTGTTCACCAGGCGGCCCTCGGGGCCCGTCTGCTTGGTCACGAGCTGCATGCCGAGGATGTTGCCGGCCACTTCTTTCACCTGGTCGAGGTTTTTGGCCAGCTTCACGCCGCCCCCTTTGCCCCGGCCCCCGGCGTGGATTTGCGCCTTGATGACGTACCAGCTGGTGCCGGTGTCGGCGGTGAGCTTTTCGGCGGCGGCCACGGCCTCCTCGGGCGTGTCGGCCACGATGCCTTCCTGCACGCGCACGCCGTATTTTTTCAGGATTTCCTTGCCCTGATATTCGTGAATGTTCATAAAAATGAAAAAGGTGGGTTTAGCGACGCTGACCTTCGGTTGCTGGCGCGAAAGTACGGCTTCCGGCGGGCTTGCGCGCAGCGGCGCGCCCGCCCGGCTCTTTTCGGCAGGCGGGGGCGGGGGCGTAAAATCGGCGAAGCCAGCAGCGGCCAGGGCCGGATAAGCATTCCATTCGGCCACCGCGGGCCCGAAAAAGGCCCTGTCATTCACCCCCTGGCGGCGTACGGGGCGGGGGCGGCTCCGGCGAGATTCTGCGTAGCTTTGCTACTGCGCACCCATTCACGTCTATCGTCGCCCGTCCTTGCTGCAAGCCATCAACATTCACAAGAGCTACAACGCCCTGAACGTGCTCAAGGGCATCGATTTGACGATTGAAAAATCGGAAATTGTGAGTATTGTCGGGTCTTCGGGGGCTGGCAAAAGCACGCTGCTGCACATTCTGGGCACGCTCGACAGCCCCGACTCGGGCGACATCCTGTTCGATGGCGAGTCGGTGAGCTCGCTGGGGCGCAACGACCTGGCGCGGTTTCGCAACCGGCACATCGGCTTCATTTTCCAGTTTCACAACCTGCTGCCCGAGTTCACGGCCCTCGAAAACGTGTGCCTGCCCGCCTACCTCGCCGACCGCTCGGAAAAAGAAGTGCGCGTGCGGGCCCGCGAATTGCTCGGCCTGCTCAACCTCGACCACCGCGTCGACCACAAGCCCAGCGAGATGAGCGGCGGCGAGCAGCAGCGCGTGTCGGTGGCCCGCGCCCTCATCAACTCGCCCGAAATCATCTTTGCCGACGAGCCCAGCGGCAACCTCGACTCGAAGAATGCGCAGGAGCTGCACGAGCTGTTTTTCTGGCTGCGCAAGGAGTTTGGCCAAACGTTTGTCATCGTAACCCACAACGACACCCTGGCCCAGATGGCCGACCGCACCATCATGATGCGCGACGGCTATATTATGGAGGAGTAATAGCGTGTAGCATACGCTTTAGCTTGTGCGCTCGTGCAGCGAGCAGGCGGGACCGCGCCAAGCGGCCCAAACGCGAGATACTCGCTGCACGAGCGCACAAGCTAAAGCGTATGCTACACCCGGCTGGCTCGACTAACGGGCTTGGAAAACCGAACTGTTTAAAAGCTGCTTTAGCCCCTTGCTAAGTCCCCTGATAATCAGCAGAAAATTTTACTAAAAAAATTGGCTTTGGGGAACACTATTTGGCCGGTGTGGGTTTGATATTTGTACTACAGAACGATAACCGGCCGCTGGCCACCTCCACCATGACCGAAGTCATCAAAACCCCCAAGGAAGCTACCGTCGCCAAGAAAGCCGCTCCCCGCGCGGAGAGCTATGACATTGCTAAATCGGACGAAACGCTCGACTTAGCAAAGGACCTGGCCAAGTTTATCAAAGACAACAAGCTTAGCACCCAGGTGCAGGGCAAAGAGTTTGTGAACGTGGAGGGCTGGCAGTACGCCGGCTCGCGCCTGGGCATCGTGCCCATCGTGGAGCACGTCATCAACGTCAGCACCGACCAGGAGCTGAAGTACCAGGCCAAGGTGACGCTCTTCGACATGCGCTCGCAGCACACCGTGGGCGCGGGCTTCGCCATCTGCTCGAATAAGGAGAGCGGCAAGAAGTTCTACCAGGAGTTTGCTATTGCCAGCATGGCCCAGACCCGCGCCATCGGCAAGGCCTACCGCAACATCCTGGCCTGGATTATCCGCGCCGCCGGCTACGAGCCCACGCCCGCCGAGGAAATGGAGTACTCGGGCAACGTGCCTGCGCCGGCTGTGGTGGTGCCCGCCGTAGTGGCCGAAGCTGCCCCGGTGATGCGCGCCCTCACGACCGCCCCCGCAGAAGTGCCTGCTGCTGAGGCTTCTGCCGCTGCCCCGGTGCAGTACGCCACCGCCAGCCAGAAGGAAGAAATCATTCGCCTGCTGAACCACCCGCTCATCACGCGCCAGGAGAAGACCAAGATGCTGCTCAACATCAACCGCTTGGATGAAGAGCGCGCTACCCAGGCCATTGCCAAGCTGCGCAAGGCCATTGAGGACCGCGAAGGCACGTCGGCCGTAGCTGCCTAAGCTTTAGCTTGAGTTTATTGCAGAGCCCGGTACCGTGAGGTGCCGGGCTTTTTTGTGGGCCAGCCTGCCCGTGCCAGTGCAGACAAGTAATTTGCATAAGTTGCTTACTCGTAAGCACTTAGCGGCTCAAAGGTTGCGGGTAGTGGCTGGTAGCCAGGCCCCAGCGTGTCTTTGACGCGGGTTGCATCCGTGCAGTTCTTTACGAACTGATTGAAATTCTTGCCACCATACCGAATGCCGCCCAGATTGGCCATGAGCACATAAATGGGAAACTCGTTTTCGGCGTCGCGGTGGGTTGTATCCCAGGCCAGGTAACCGCCGTTCTCGCTGCGGGCAAACGGCACCAGCGCCTGCTCCAGGCCCGCGTAGCCAGCTGGCTCTAGCAGAAATGGGTCGTGGTCCATCTCTGCGTAAAAGATGGCCATTTTCTCCCGTATGCGGCGGCTTTGCACAGGCCAGGAATCGGGGTGCTGGCCCAGCGGTACGTACACCAAAAACAGTCCACAGAGCCGGCCCCAGCCCCAGTGCGTAGCAAAATCCAGGTACGACGGTGGAAAACCCTTGCCATCGGCAAATCTGTGCGTGTAGAGAAATGTGGTATCTACTTGTGTAATAAGTGGTTGTGTATTAACGGTTTTTAGGATAAGCATTTGGGGAACCAGCGAAATGTAGGGTGAGTCCTGTTGCCAAGGTGTCGCAAGCGCTGTTGCCGCTAAGCTACTGCTGCCTCAGTCGCTGCTCGTAATTACTGCGGTGGTGATTCAAAGAAGCCGCCCAGCGCCACCCGAGTAACTCGTAATTTTGCCTTATGCCCGCTACCTCTGCTACCACCGACCCGCTTGCCCTGCTGCGCCAGTACTGGGGCCACCAGCAGTTTCGGCCGGGGCAGCAGGAAATAATTGGGGCGGTGCTCAATGGCCGCGACGCGCTGGCGCTGCTGCCCACCGGCGGCGGCAAAAGCGTGTGCTTCCAGGTGCCGGCGCTGGCGCGGTCGGGCATCTGCGTAGTAGTCACGCCGCTCATCGCCCTTATGCGCGACCAGGTAGAAAACCTGCGCAAGCGCGGCCTCAAGGCCGAGGCGGTGTACGCGGGCATGAGCCACCAGGAAATCGACCAGGCGCTGGATAACTGCGTGTATGGCCGCGAGGTTAAGTTCTTGTACGTCAGCCCCGAACGGTTGCTTACTGACTTGTTTCGGGCGCGGGTGGCGCGCATGAGCGTGGGGCTGCTGGCCATTGACGAGGCGCACTGCCTCTCGCAGTGGGGCTACGATTTTCGGCCGCCCTACCTGCGCATTGCCGAGCTGCGGG
>CAXTFI010000143.1:0-13063 GCA_964243255.1 uncultured Hymenobacter sp. | reverse complement strand
TGTTTACCAACCAGTTGTCAATCAGGCCGTACTGCTTGTTGCTGGCCGCCGCCGCTACGCCGCCGCAGCCGTAGTGGCCCACCACCAAAATGTCGCGCACGCCCAGCACTTCTACCGCGTATTGCAGCACGCTCAGCAGGTTCATGTCGGTGTGCACCACCAGGTTGGCGATGTTGCGGTGCACAAACATCTCGCCCGGCCCGGTGCCCGTGATGCCCGAGGCCGGCACCCGCGAGTCGGAGCAGCCAATGAACAGGTAGCTAGGCTTTTGCCCCTTGGCCAGGCGCTGAAAAAAATCGGGGTCCTGGGCTTTTTTATCGGCTACCCACTGGCGGTTGTTGGCGAGAATTTCTTGTACGCCGCCCGAGTGGTCGGCGGCGTGGTGGTTCAAAAGAGCGCTCATACGGTTAAGAATGATAAGAAGCGGAAGGTGTAATAAAAAGAAGTGCGCCTAGTGCCCGAGCAGCGCTACCGGCGCAATGCCGCGCAGCTCCAGGTCGATGCCCCGCGCCGGGGCTGCCTGCCGGAAGGCCTCAATGGCTTCGAGCACGTCGTGGTCAATCACGTCGGAGCGGGTGCCGTCGAGCAGTACGCGGCTGCCGCTGGGCAGCTGCTCCAGGGTAGTCACGATGCTGGCTTTGTTGAGAAACGACACGTGCTCGGGCAGGTGCAAGTGCAGGCGGCGGTCGCTGGCGGCGTCCTCGCCTTCGTCATCGGCCGCGGTGTCGCGCCGCAGGTAGGAGCCGGCTTTGGCGTTGTCTTTCAGGATGAAGAAGAAGCCGATAACCAGCCCGATGCTCACGCCCTTGAGCAAATCGGTGAAAAGCACGGCCGCGATGGTGATGATAAACGGTCCAAACTGCGCCCAGCCCAGCCGCCACTGCTGGCGGTAGAGCGCGGGCTTGGTCAGCTTAAAGCCCACTACCAGCAGCACTGCCGCCAGCGCCGCCAGCGGAATCAGATTCAGGATGGAGCCCAAAAACAACAAGCTCAGCAGCAGCAGGATACCGTGCAGGAAAGCCGATAGCTTGGACTGCGCGCCGGCCGCAATGTTGGCCGACGAGCGCACGATAACCGCCGTCAGGGGCAGCCCACCCAGCAGGCCGCTCACCAGGTTGCCGGCCCCCTGGGCCAGCAGCTCGCGGTTGGGGGGCGTGTGGCGCTTGTGGGGGTCCAGGTTGTCAACGGCTTCCACGCTAAGCAGCGTTTCGAGCGAGGCCACAATGGCAATGGTGAAGGCCACGCCGTAGGTAGCGGGCTGGCGCAGGGCGTTGAAGTCGGGAAACGTCATCTCGCCCGCCAGCTGGCTGAGGGAGGAAAGCACCGGCAGCTTCACCAGGTGCTCGGGGCGCACCTGCCAGGCGGGGGCGGCGGTGCGCAGCAGCTGGTTGAGGCCCACCGCCACCAGCACCGCCACCAGGGCGCCCGGCACCAGCCGCGCCCAGGGCTGCCGGCGCACCGGGGCGGTATCCCAGAGCAGCAGCAGCCCCAGCGATACCGCGCCCACCAGCACCGAGCCGGGGCTGAGGCCTTTGGCCGCCGCGCCAATGGCCGAGAACGTGTTCAGGCCGTTGAACTGCAAAAAGTCCATGTCCTCGAAGTAGTCCGTATCAGCCCCCACGAAGTGCGGCAACTGCTTCAATAGCAAGATGATGCCGATGGCAGCCAGCATCCCGCGGATAACCGCCGCCGGAAAGTACAGGGCAATAATACCCGCCCGCGCCACGCCTAGCAGCAGCTGAATAACGCCCGCCACCACCGTGGCGGCCAGCACCGCCGGCCACGAGCCCAGCGTGGCAATGGCCGATACCATCACCACCGTGAGGCCCGCCGCCGGCCCACTCACGCTCACCGCCGAGCCGCTGAGCACACTCACCAGCAGGCCTCCCACAATGCCCGACACCAGCCCCGCCAGCAGCGGCGCGCCCGAGGCCAGCGAGATGCCCAGGCACAGCGGCAGCGCCACCAAAAACACTACCAGCCCCGCCGGCGCATCCTGCCCAATGGAGCTGAATAACCCCGGAGTAGGGGCGGCAACAGTTCTGGCCGCGGGCGCGACAGGCGTGCCGGTGCGCGCGGGGGAAGAACTTACGTGAGGCATGGCAGGGCAGCTAAAAGGGTTGGCAGTTGGTCCGCTCATCGGGCCAGGGTATTCTGCCACAAGAGTACGCGGGCCTTGTTAAGATGAAGTTAAAGTGAAATTAAAACGGAATTAAAGATGATAGTGGACTGATAGACAAGGCATAAACGATGCATAAGTTGCATTTGCAGTATGTGGGTTAGCCTTTGTTGTGCTCCGCCCTAGTACCTGGGGCTCTAAACGAAGTATGTGAAACCGCTTCAGGCAGCGGGCACGGTGGGCCACTCCAGCCGCACCTTGGTGCCCTGGCCGGGCTGGCTGGCCACGCGCACCACGCCGCCGTGCAGGGCCATTATCTGGGCCGTGAGGGGCAGCCCGATGCCGTGGCCCGGCAGCCCCCGCACCGCCGCCGCCCGAAAAAATGGCACAAATACCTGCTGCAAGTCGGCGGCGTGGAGGCCCGGCCCGTAGTCCTGCACCAGCAGGCGCAGGCGGCCGGCCGTGGGCAGCAGCGTGGCCAGCACCGGCGCCGTGGCCCCAGCCGAGTATTTGCAAGCATTGTCGAGCACGTTGAGGATGGCGGCCAGTAGCAGGGCCTCGTTGCCGCGCACCTCAGGCGCGGTTTCGTCGCCCAGCTCCAGGTCGACGCGGCAGGTGGGGTAGCGGCGCAATATCTGCTCGTGGGCTTGCAGCAGCAGCTCATCTACCCGCACCGGGGCCATGGGCACCTGCGAGGCATCGCCCGAGGCGCGGGCTATCTGCAGCAGGCCATTGGTAAGGCTGCTGAGCTGGCGAGCCGCATCGAGGGTGCTTTGCAGGGTGCGGCGGTAGTCGGCCGGGGGGCGCTCGGCGGGCAGCAGCGCCACCTCCAGCTCGCCAATGAGGGCCGTGAGGGGCGTGCGCAGCTCGTGCGAGGCATCGCGCACAAACGTGCGCTGCCCCACAAACGCCGATTCGAGCCGGTCGAGCAGGCGGTTGAAGCGCTGCGCCAGGTGGCCCAGCTCGTCGGGCCGGCCCTCGGCCTGCGTGAGACGGCGGCTCAGGTCAGTAGCCGTGATGCCATCGACCTCGCCCACCATGCGGCGCAGCGGGCGCAGGGCCTGCCCGGCCAGCAGCCAGGCGCCCCCGCTCATCACCAAGCCCGCCGCCAGCAAGCCCAGCGCCAGCACCTGGCGCAGGCCCTCGAGCTGGCGGCGGCCGTCCTCATCCACCGAAGCGGCCACTACCACCAGCGGGCCCAGGCGCGCATCGTGGTAGAGCAAGCCCACCGTTTCGTGGTAGTGGGCCTCGGGCTCCAGCACGGCGCGGCCCTGGCGGCGCACTTCGGCCAGCCAGGCGGCGGGCAGGGCCGTGGCGGGCGGGCGCTGGCCTTCCCGAAACACTAGTTGCCCGGCCGCGTCATATACCCGGCCTTCCTCGGCGGGCAGCGTGCGGTAGAGCTGCCGCAAATACTGCCGGTACGAGGCCTGGTGGCCGGCATCGGGCCGGGCCTGGCCATCGGCGTAGGCGTGCCCAACCACCAGCGCCCGCTTAAAAAGGCTTTGCGTAAACTCTTCACGCCGAGCCTGTTGGGTCACAAAGTAAATAGCCAGCGCAAACAGCACCAGTGTAATCACCAGAATAGCCCCAAACTGAGCTGCCAACCGCAGGCGAATAGACATCTTTTCAGTTATCAGTTATCAGTTAACAATTAGCAGTTATCAATAAGAGTAAGCATTAGCCAGAGGCTAAAAGAACGTCATGCTGACGAAGGAAGCATCTCGCTCGCGTCGTTGAACGAAGTGGCAGAATGCTTCGGTAAGCCTACGCCAAATGAGCAGGATGTTCTATTAATCACTAATCATTAACCATCAGCCACTTATCCGCAGCGCGTAGCCCATGCCCACCAGCGTATGGATGAGTTTGGGCTCGAAGCCTTTATCCAGCTTTTTACGTAAAAAGTTGATGTACACGTCGATAACATTGGAGCCGGTGTCGAAGCTTAGGTCCCAGACGTGCTCCAGCAGGTCGGCGCGGCTCACCACGCGGCCCTGGTGGCGCAGCAGGTATTCGAGCAGGGCAAACTCGCGGGCCGTGAGCTGCACGGGCTGGCCGGCGCGCTCCACGCGCTTGGTGCCGGGGTCTAGGCTGAGGTCGGCCAGGCGCAGCACGGCGGCGGGGGCGGGGGCCTCGGTGCGCCGCCGCACCAGGGCCCGGATGCGGGCCAGCAACTCGCTGAACGCGAAAGGTTTAACCAAATAATCGTCGGCTCCGGCGTCGAGGCCCCGGATTTTGTCATCCGTCTCGCCCAGCGCCGTGAGCATCAGAATGGGCACGCCGGGGTCGTGGGCGCGCACCTGGCGGCACACCTCCAGGCCGCTGAGGCCGGGCAGCATCTGGTCCAGAATCAGGCAGTCGTACTGCGTGCTTTGGGCGCGGTGCAGCCCCAGCAGGCCGTCGGCGGCCAGGTCCACGGTGTAGTCCTGCTCGGTGAGGCCCTGGTGCAGGAACGCGGCCACGGAGGGCTCGTCTTCGACAAGGAGGATTTTCATAAGGCTGCGAACGCTAACCCGGCGGCCGGGTGGGGGAGGTGGTGCGCTAATGCCGGCTACTCAAACCGTTAGTACGGGCGGCCGGACTGCAAAAGTCCCCCATACCGGCGCAACTTCTCGCCAACTGCCCGCCGCCTGCTGGCCGGCGCTACTTTTGCGGGCGTGTTCACCCCGCCGCTTTGCCTGCTCATGCCCCGTCGGCTGCTTCCTGCTTTGGCCCTGTTGGCAGCCTGCCACGGCGCGCCCACCGAGCGGCCCGATACCCTCGTGGACCTGGCCACCGTGCAAAGCGGCCCCCGCGTGCAGGCCGATGAGCTGGACGGGGCCATCCAGCAGCAGCCCGACAATACCAACCTGCTGGCCCGCCGCGCCACCCTGCGCCTGGCGGCCGGCCAGCCCATAGCGGCCCTGCACGACGTAGAAACCGCCCTGGCCGCCGACGACCAGCGCGGCGACCTCTACTTTCTGCAAGCCCGCGCCCTGCGGGCCCTGGGCCGCCTGCCCCAGGCCCTGGCCGCCGCCCGCCAGGCCGCCGACAACGGCTTCAACTCGCCCGAGCTGCCGCTACTCGAAGGCGAAACCTACCTGGCTGCCCGGCAGTACCCCGCCGCCCTCACCAGCCTCGACCGCACCCTGCGCCTCGACCCCGACCAGCCGGCCGCGCTCTTCTACAAGGGCCTGGCCTACGCCGCCACCGCCGACACGGTGCAGGCCCTCGACTACCTGCAGGCGGCCCGTGCCCGCGACCCCCGCCAGCCCGAAATTCTGCACCAGCTGGCCTTTTTGCTCAATGCCTACCGCGTGCCCGAAGAGGCCGCTGCCTACGCCGCCCAGGGCCTGCGCCTCGACTCCACTTCCGGCGCGCTGCACTACGACTACGGCCGGCAGCTGGAATTGCTGGGTCGCCCCGACAGCGCCCTATATTACTACCGCCGCGCCCTGGCCCTCGATACCACCCAGTACCGAGCCGACTACCGCCTGGCCCTGGCTGCCAGCGCCCACGGCCAACGCCCGGCCAGCGTCATCGCCCACTTGCAGCGCGCGCTGCGCCGCAACCCGCGCCTGCCCCAGGCCCGCACCGTGCTGGCCGAAGCCCTCGAAGCCCAGCACCGCCTGCCCGAAGCCCTGCGCCAGTTTCGGATGCTAGTGCTCGAAAATCCTGGTAATCAGCACTGGACCTTCAAGGTGTGGAAAACCGGCGAGCAGGTGCGCCTGCTGCTGCCCGACAGCCTGCGCCCGCCGCGCATGTACTACCCCCGGCCCGCGGTGGCCCCGGTAGTGCGGCCCCGCCCCATAGAGCCACTGCGCCCGCTGCCATTGCGGTAATAGTAGATAATGTATTGAAAAACAAAATTATAGGTCCTCAGGCCGATACAGCTAGGGCCAAAATAAAGTAGTGAGTAGGGCGCAATGGATAAGGAATAATTGGTGTCGGCTCCCCAATTGCGCCTTGTTTCCTGTTCATTGCTCCTTAAGCGAAGCGTAACTTGCGCCTGCTTTGCGCCCACCGCAAGCAATAGCCTACCTAGTTATGCTCCACATCACCCTCCCCGACGGCTCCGTCCGCCCGGTCGAAGCCGGCTCCACGGGCTACGACCTCGCCGCCAGCATCAGCGAAGGCCTCGCCCGCAACGCCCTGGCCGTGAAAGTCAACGGCGAAATCCGCGACCTGCACCGCCCCCTCACCGAAGACGCGGCCCTCGAAATCCTCACCTGGAACGACGCCGGCGGCAAGCAGGCCTACTGGCATTCCTCGGCCCACCTCATGGCCGAAGCCCTCGAAGCGCTCTACCCCGGCGTGAAGCTGGCCATCGGCCCCGCCATCGAAAACGGCTTCTACTACGACGTAGACCTCGGCGAAGGCCGCGCCATTTCCAGCGACGACTTTCCCGCCATCGAGAAAAAAATGCTCGAATTGGCCAAGAATAAAAGCAGGTTCGAGCGCCGCGAAGTACCTAAAGCAGAGGCCATTGCCTATTTCACCGAAAAGCAAGACCCCTACAAGCTGGAGCTGCTCGAAAACCTGGCCGATGGCCAGATTACGTTTTACTCGCAGGGCAGCTTCACCGACCTCTGCCGCGGCCCGCACATCCCCGACACGGGCCCCATCAAGGCCGCCAAAATTATGAACGTGGCCGGGGCCTACTGGCGCGGCGACGAGAAAAATAAGCAGCTCACCCGCCTCTATGGCATCACCTTCCCCAAGGCCAAGGACCTCACCGAGTACCTCGAAAAGCTTGAAGAAGCCAAGCGCCGCGACCACCGCAAGCTGGGCAAGGAGCTGGAACTGTTCGCCTTCTCCGAGAAGGTGGGCGCGGGCCTGCCGCTGTGGCTGCCCAAGGGCACTGCCCTGCGCGAGAACCTCGAGCAATTCTTGCGCAAAGCCCAGGTAAAGGCTGGCTATCAGCCGGTTGTGACGCCCCATATTGGCGCCAAGGAACTCTACGTGACCAGCGGCCACTACGAGAAGTACGGGGCCGATTCCTTCCAGCCCATCAAGACGCCCAACCCCGGCGAGGAATTTTTCCTCAAGCCGATGAACTGCCCCCACCACTGCGAAATCTACCGCACCAAGCCCCGCAGCTACCGCGACCTGCCCGTGCGCCTCGCCGAGTTTGGCACCGTGTACCGCTACGAGCAGAGCGGCGAGCTGCACGGCCTCACCCGCGTGCGCGGCTTCACCCAGGACGATGCCCACATCTTCTGCCGCCCCGACCAGGTAATCGACGAGTTCAAGAAGGTAGTGGACCTGGTGCTCTACGTGTTTAAAGCGCTGGGCTTCACCGAGTTCACCGCCCAGGTGTCGCTGCGCGACCCGGAGAACAAGACCAAGTACATCGGCACCGATGAAAACTGGGCCATTGCCGAAAGCGCCATCATCCAGGCCGCCGCCGAGAAGGGCCTCACCACCGTCACCGAGCTGGGCGAAGCGGCCTTCTACGGCCCCAAGCTCGACTTTATGGTGCGCGATGCGCTGGGCCGCCGCTGGCAGCTGGGCACGGTGCAGGTCGACTACAACCTGCCCGAACGCTTTGACCTGGAGTACGTTGCGCCCGACAATACCAAGCAGCGCCCCGTCATGATTCACCGGGCCCCGTTTGGCTCGCTCGAGCGGTTCGTGGCTGTGCTCATCGAGCACACCGCCGGCAATTTCCCGCTCTGGCTCTCGCCCGAGCAGTTCATCGTGCTGCCCATCTCCGACAAGTTTGCCGACTACGCCCACGAAGTCAAGTCGCGCCTCGAAGCCGCCGGCCTGCGCGGCACCGTCGATGCCCGCGACGAGCGCATCGGCCGCAAAATCCGGGATGCCGAGATTGCCAAAACGCCTTATTTACTGGTAGTTGGCGAAAAAGAAGTGCAGGACGGCATCGTCAGCGTGCGCCGCCACGGCGAAGGCGACCTGGGCTCCATGCCCATCGACAGCTTCATCCAAAGCATCAACAGCCAGGTAGCCGAGGCCATGGGCTAGGCTGGTAATGGTTAATGGTCAGTGATTAATGGTTAATGTCGTTCGAACTTTCTAAATGGCATGAACCATTAATGACTGACCATTAACCACTAATTTGCCCTGGCATTTTGATTTGCCAGTAAAAAGTCGGATATTTGCCCCCCGAACGACTGGCCGTTGAGGTCCGCTGTTCGTTGCCTTAAATCATTACCGCCACATTTTAGCAGGAGGACTTTCGCCATAGCTACCCCGAATCGTCGGTACGTGCCCCGCCAGCAGGTGGAGGAGCCGTTCAAAATCAATCAGAAAATCACCGCCCGCGAGGTTCGCCTGGTAGGAGATAACGTCGAGCAGGGTATTTACCCCACCGACCAGGCCCGCAAAATGGCCCAGGACCAAAACCTGGACCTGGTGGAGATTTCGCCTACCGCCGTGCCGCCCGTTTGCCGCGTCATCGACTACTCGAAATTCAAGTACGAGCAGAAGAAGAAAACCCGCGAGCTGAAGGCCAAGCAAACCAAGGTGGTGCTCAAGGAAATCCGCTTCGGCCCCAACACCGACGACCACGACTTCGACTTCAAGCTCAAGCACGCGCAGGAGTTTTTGAAGGAAGGCGCTAAAATCAAGGCGTACGTTCACTTTGTGGGCCGTAGCATCGTCTTCAAAGAGCGGGGTGAAATCCTGCTGCTCAAGTTTGCCCAGGCCCTTGAAGAGCTGGCTAAAGTAGAGCAGCTGCCCAAGCTGGAGGGTAAGCGCATGTTCCTCTACCTGGCTCCCAAGGCCGCCGTAGTGGCCAAAGCAGCTCCCAAGCCCGCCACCCCCGAAAAAGACAAAGCCGCCAAGGCTCCCAAAGAAGCAGCCAAGCCTGCGCAGGAGCCCGCCGCTACCACCGAATAGCTCAACCCCGTTTGTTGATGGCTGCCGCTGCCGGGCGAGTAACCCGTTCAGCGTCAGTACCTAACAATCAATAATCAACCCCAATCATGCCTAAAGTAAAAACCAAGTCGGGTGCCAAAAAGCGCTTCAAGCTGACCGGTACCGGCAAAGTAAAGCGCAAGCACGCCTTCAAGTCGCACATTCTGACCAAGAAGAGCACCAAGCGCAAGCGCGCCCTCACTCACAGCGGCCTCGTTAGCTCGGCCGACATGAACCGGGTGAGCCAGATGCTTAACATCTGATTTTAATTTGGAATTTAGAATGGGGAATGAAGAATTAGTTCTTTAACGTTCTGCAAAGTCAATTCCTCATTCCTAATTCTTCATTCTTCATTTTAAACCAGGTTTCCGGCTGCATCACAAGATTCCGCTGACGCGGAGCGCCGGCTGCCAAAAACAACGTAGGTTATGCCAAGAAGTGTCAACCACGTGGCCTCGCGCCACCGCCGCAAAAAAGTAATGCGCCTCGCCAAAGGCTACTATGGCCGGCGCAAGAATGTGTGGACCGTTGCGAAAAACGCTGTAGAAAAGGGCTTGCTCTATGCCTACCGCGACCGCAAGGTGAAGAAGCGGGAGTTCCGCGCCCTCTGGATTCAGCGTATTAACGCTGGGGCCCGTGAGCATGGCCTTTCGTATTCACAGCTGATGGGCGGCCTCAAGAAGGCCGGCATCGAGCTCAACCGTAAAGTACTCGCCGACCTCGCCCTGAATCACCCCGCTGCTTTCGCGGGCATTGTGGAGAAAGCGAAATAGTGCGGGCGGGGCTGCCTCCGGCAGCGCTGACTTTTGCGACTGAATTTGAAAAGCGCTTGCCCCCAATGGAGGAGGCAAGCGCTTTTTTCATTTTCTACGTACGTAGTAACGTGCTGAAAATCACGGCCTGAGTTAATTATAAAAGTCCAGGTAGTGATAAATGCAAAACGCCGTCTCAACTTCGTTGAAACGGCGCTTGCAAAAAGTAGCGGGAACGAGAGTTGAACTCGTGACCTCAGGGTTATGAATCCTGTGCTCTAACCAACTGAGCTATCCCGCCAGGGGTTATTTGGGAGTGCAAAGGTACTAAAAAAATTTCTGTTCGCAAGCGTTGGTTTAAAAAATACTTGTTTTCCTGCCCGCAAAGCCACTTTTAGTGGCTAGTGCCGGGCGTCTTTACTCTACTACCTATGGCAATGCCCGCCACCAGCGCCAAGCGTCGCTTCGAGATGGAATACTCGATAAACGCCTCACTTAAAATACTTTTTCCCTACATCGCCTCGGCTTCCGGCCTCTCGCAGTGGTTTTGCGACGACGTGCGCCTCGACCCCGACCACCGGCTCAACATGGTGTGGGATAAGCAAAGCCATTTTGCCGAAATTGCGGCCCAGCGGCCCGGCCGCAGCATTCGCTACGTGTTTTTGGATGAGCAGAAGCGCCCGCTGCTCGATGCCAATTACCTCGACTTCACCCTGGAGGCCTCTCGTATCACGGATGAAGTATTTTTGCGCGTTACCGACTATTCCGACCATTCCGACGTGCAGGAGCACCAGGAGTTGTGGGAGGGTCTCGTGGGCAAGTTGCGGGAGCAAGTAGGCGGCTAATCTGCACAACCCCGCATGTGGCGCACTAGAAGCCCACTGCTGGCGTTGAGGCCCCGAAGATGCCCGCTTGGTTAGCTAGTACGTTGTCGTTGTGAAAAAATTAGATAAGCTCATTCTGAAGGCCTTTGCCGGGCCTTTCCTGCTCACGTTTGCGGTAGTGGAATTTATCTTCCTGACCCAAATGCTGCTCAAATACCTGGATGACATTGTGGGTAAAGACTTGGGCATCAGCGTGATACTGCAGCTGCTGTTTTTCCTTAGTGTCACTATTGTTCCCATTTCGCTGCCCCTGGCCGTGCTGCTGTCGTCGCTGATGACTTACGGCAACCTGGGCGAGCACCACGAGCTGACCGCCATCAAGGCCTCGGGAATTGCCCTCACGCGCATCCTGCGCCCGGTGTGGCTGGTGAGCATGGTACTGGCATCCACGGCCTTTTGGTTCAACCAGCGCATTGTGCCGAAGGCTAACCTCAAGGCGTACAGCTTGTTGTGGGATGTACGCCAGAAAAAGCTGGCGCTGGATATCCGGCCTGGCGTTTTCTACAACGGCATTCCGGGCTATACCATCAAAGTAGACCGGAAGCTGGGCCCGGAAAAGGATATCCTGATGGGCATCATGATTTATGACCATACCCAGAAGTCGGGCAATGCCACGGTGATGCTCGCCGACTCGGGCCGGATGTTCACGCGCTTCGGCGGTCAGTATCTTGGTTTTGAGCTATTTAGAGGCCACAACTACGTGGAGCAGCCCGACGCGCAGAACCGCTCGGCGGCTTCTTTCGTCCGCCAGGCCTTCAAACGGAATATGATAACGTTCTCGCTGTCATCGTTTAACCTGGACCGCACCAAGCAGGAGCTGTTTCAAACCAACCGAATGATGCTCAACATTCCGCAGCTGATACACGGGTCCGACTCTATCCAACGCACGCTGGCCCGCGAGCGCAAAACCTTGCCCGCTCGTCTTGGCGGCTACTACGCCTACCTGCGCCTCGACTCCACGGGCCGGGCTCAAAACCGCAAGCTGGCCCAATGGCAGGTGCCGCCCGCCCGGCTGGGCAAGCTCACGGCCCAGCAGGTAGACCAAGCTCTCAACCGGGCGCGCAACGTCAACTCGTTCATTACTTCCTCTTCGCAGCGGCTCTATGAGATTGCCCGCGACTCGGCCGAGTTCCGCATTGAGGTTTACCGCAAGTACACGCAGTCGATGGCCGTGCTCCTCATGTTTTTGATTGGCGCGCCGCTGGGGGCCATTATCAAGAAGGGTGGGCTGGGGGTGCCCATTCTGGTGTCCATCCTGTTTTTCATCGTTTTCTACGTATTCGATACCATGGGCTCTAAATATGGGCGCGACTTTGTGCTGCCGGTGGGCGTGGGCATGTGGTTGTCGAATGCCGTGCTGCTGCCGTTCGGCTTGTTCTTTCTTTATCAGGCTTACAACGACTCGGGGCTGCTGGAAATGGACTTCTGGCGGCGGC
Organism: uncultured Hymenobacter sp.; assembly: GCA_964243255.1. Lineage (GTDB taxonomy): Bacteria > Bacteroidota > Bacteroidia > Cytophagales > Hymenobacteraceae > Hymenobacter. The sequence goes on along the minus strand of CAXTFI010000143.1, from coordinate 1,017 downwards.
TGGCCCAGCGGCTGCCCCGCTTCCCGCGGCTGCGGCGGCTGGCCCTGCCAATTCCAGAGTAGACCTTGGTTTTTTGGGCAAAAGCCCGTACCTTTGCACCCGCCCCGAGTTATGGGCACGCATTTTCTCTTATTTTTTTAATCTAAGACGGGTTCTCCCTATCTGCCGATGAAACTCTCGACCGAGGCCAAACAGGCCATCTTCGAAAAAAACAGCCTTCAGAAAGTAACTACCGATACCGGTTCGGCCGAGTCGCAAATTGCTTTGTTCACGCACCGCATTCAGCACCTCACCGAGCACCTGAAAGTGAACAAGAAAGACCACAGCACCCGCCTGGGCCTGCTGAAGCTGGTAGGTAAGCGCCGCCGGATGCTGGACTTCCTCCAGCACCGCGAAATTAACCGCTACCGTGCGATTATCAAGGAGTTGGGCATCCGTAAGTAAGCCCATCTGCTGAGAGTAGGGAGCCTTCCAAAGTGAGGGTTCCCTACTCTTTTTTTTGCCTATTTGAGTAGGGGTGGGGCTTGCCCCCACCCGTCGTTGAACTGAAAGTCGGCGCAAGCCAACGGCAATCGTTGAACGATACCTGTCGCAGTCGCTCAACGACGGGCGGGGGCAAGCCCCGCCCCTACAAGCTCTCCCTCTTCATGTCCGCTCCCCACGCGATTACTAAAACCCTGGCGCTGCCCGACGGCCGCCAGATTTCCATTGAAACCGGCAAGCTGGCCAAATTCGCCGATGGGGCCGTAGTGGTGCGCCTCGGCGATACCATGCTGCTGGCCACGGTGGTGTCGGCCCCCAGCCAGCGCGACGGCGTTGACTTCCTGCCGCTCTCGGTTGACTACCAGGAAAAATTCGGCTCGGCCGGTAAAATTCCGGGCTCGTTTCAGCGCCGCGAAGGTCGCCTGAGCGACTACGAAATCTTGGTCTGTCGCCTCGTGGACCGCATTTTGCGGCCCATGTTTCCCAAGGACTACCACTACGAGGTGCAGGTGATGATTACGCTCATCTCGGCCG
>CAXTFI010000142.1:0-13275 GCA_964243255.1 uncultured Hymenobacter sp. | reverse complement strand
GAGTCGCCGTAGTCGTTGGCGAGGTTGCTCAGGATTTGGAGCAGGATGGTGGTGAAAGCGGCCAGCGCCACTACCGGGCCATTAAACTGCCCGGCCGCCTTGGCCAAAAAGCCACCCGTTAGGATGCTGGCTAGCGCCAGCGGCAGCGTGCGGGGGCGAAATGCCGAAATCCAGGGAGACATTTTCAATTAGCAATTAGCAGTGAGCAATTATCAAAGCAGAACGTCATGCTGCGCTTGCCGAAGCATCTCGCGTGGGGTAGTAACTCAATCGTTTAACGGACTTGATTACTACCCCACGCGAGCTGCTTCGGCAAGCGCAGCATGACGTTCTTTTTTCGTTTCGCCAAAGTGGCTTACTTCGTGATGGCGGCCACCAACTCGGGGTCGGTAGGCTTTACTTTGGAAGGATAAAAGGCTACCACGTGGCCCTTTTCATCAACCAGGTATTTGCAGAAATTCCAGCTGGGGGCGTCGGCTACGGCGCCGTTCTTCGTCTTATCAGCCAGAAACTTGTAGAGCGGCGTGGCATCGTCGCCTTTCACGGGTACGGTCGAAAACAGCGGGAACGTTACGCCGTAGTTTTTTTGGCAGAAGGAAGCTACTTCCTCGTTTGAAGCCAGCTCCTGGTTGAAGCTATTGGAGGGGAAGCCCAGCACGGTCACTTTACCGGCGTACTTTTTCGAGAGCTCCTCCAGCTCCTTGTACTGCGGGGTGAAGCCGCACTTGGAAGCCGTGTTCACGATGAGGATTTTCTTGCCCTTGTACTTGCTCAGCTTCACGTCTTTGCCATCAATCGTCTTCACGGTGAAGTCGTAGACGGTGCCGGCGGCGGCGGTTTCGGTGGAGTGCATGGGCGCGGGGCGGTGAGTGGTGAAGGCCAGGCTGAGCGTAGCAGCAGTGGCCAGGGCAAGCGCAGTAAATTTCATGACGAGGTGGGCAGTTAAGTAAGGGAATCTGCTGATAACCAACAGCCCGGCGAGAGGTTCAAAAAGGGTGCCACCTGGCTTTAGGGCCGGGTGCCGGGCGCGGGTGGCGGCGTGGGGGTGGTGGGCACCGTCACCGGGGCCGGCTGCGCGCCGGTATTGAGCAGGTCCACCAGGTTGAGGGGCGCCAACTCGGCGGTGTCGCCGGGCTGCACGGCCCGCACCGTATCGCGAATGGCCCGCACGATGTACTTATTAGCCGGGCCTTTGAGGCTCACCGAATAGCTTAGGTTGTCGCGCTGGCTGGCCGTAATCAGGTTTTTATTCTGCATGATGTCGGCAATGAAGCGGAAATACCAGCGCGTGGTGCCGCGCAATTCGCCGTAGATGTTAAACGACTCGCGGTAGTACTTGGGCTTGGGAATGATGCTGGCCAGGTAGATGCACTCACCCAGGTTGAGCTCGCTGGGCCGCTTGGCGTAGTAAAACAGCGCCGCCTCCCGGATGCCGTACACGCCGCGCTTGCCGCTGGGCCAGCGGTAGGCGGTGGGGCCCCACTCCACAATGTTGAGGTAAATCTCAAACATGCGCTGCTTGGTAAGCGTGTGCGTGCGAGCCACCAGCCAATTCTCTATCAGCCAGACCATAAGCATTTCCTCGGCCTTGCGGCCCACGGTTTTTTCGCGGCTCAAAAACACGTTTTTGACCAGCTGCATACTCAGCGTGCTGCCGCCCCTGGCAAAGCGCTTTTCCTTAATGTCCTCGATGGCGGCGTTGACAAACGCTTTTTCCATAAAGCCATGGTGCCGGAAAAACTGCGGGTCCTCGGTGGTTTGGATAACAGCCGGCATATAGGACGATACCTCGTCAAAGGGCGTGAAGTCGGGGTTGCTCGCCCCTACCTGGAAGGTGCGCAGCGAATCGCCCTTGTCGTTATAGGCCGTGAAGGGAAACTCGCGTTCCAACTGGCTCAGGTCTTCAGCACCGAAGTGGGTGATACTGAAGTCTTTACTGGGCACCAGCGACGAAGCCAGGTGCAGGCTATCCACCCGCTTCAGGTCTACGTCGGCCTTGAGGTGGTAGGCGAGCGTGCCGGTGCCCGCCGTGCCGGCTATCACGTCAAACATGCCCTCGGGCAGCGAATTAAAAAAGGCGTTGGTGGAGGCGGGGTCCGAATCCACCTTCAGGCTCACGGCCAATTTAGGCTTGAGGCGCACCGCGATTTCGGGGTGAAAAACGAGCTGGTTGAGCACCGCCCGCGTGCCCTGGTCGAGCGCCACCGTGCCCCGGCCCAGCGTGGCCACGAAGTCGAGCTGGCCCCGGTGCACCACAATGTCCTCGGACGAGAGCCGCTTGTGGAAAAAGCTGAAGTTGCGCGCCGCCACCGAGCCGCGCACGGTGAGCTTGCCGCCCGTTTTGTCATCGGCCACGAAGTCTTTGCCCGTCAGCTGCACCCGAATGGTATCAAACGACACCAGCGCCCCGAAGCGGCGCGCCACGTAGGGCACCTGCACCGGGCCATTCACGCCAAACAGGCGCACGTTCATGGCGTAGTCGCCGGGCTCAATCGTGCCGCTCACCCCCAGCTCGTTCACCACCGAGTCGACGCTGGCCGTGAGGCGGCCCTGCACCTCGCCGTCGTTGATGCTGAGGCGCGGTATCGTCAGCTGCACCTGGTGGTGGGGGCCGGCGTAGCTCACCACAAACTGCCGAAAATCGGCCTCGCCGGGCACGTTGCCGAAGCCCGCATCAAGCACCTGGTTGAGCAGCAGCCCGTAGTTGCGGCCCAGGGCCGTGTCGCGGGCCACGGGGGCCGCGCTTTTCTTCAGCAGAAAGGAGAAGTTGGTGCCGCCGCGCGCATCCTTGTGCGCCGTGAGGTGGGCCCGGTCTATTTGCAGCTCGCTAAACACCGGCCGCCCCGCAAACAGCGAGCGCAGGCTGAGGCCCGCCACCAGGCGGCGGGCCGTGAGCAGCGTGTCACCAGTGGCGGCGGTGCCCGCTAAATCATTGGGCACCAAGCTCATGCCAGCTATCTCGACGGTGCGCAGGCCCGTGAACCGGGCCCGCCCCAGCGTTAGCGTGACGGGGTATTTGCGCTCGACGCGCGTTTTTACCTCGCCCAGGGCGTAGTTGAGCAGCTGCTGGCGCTTCCACAAAAAGACTACCAGGGCCAGCAGCAGCACCGCCAGCAGGCCGCTCAGGGCGTAAAGAATTCGTTTTTTGGCAACAGCTGATACGCGCATTGGCGCAAAGGTAGGATTATCGTTTCTGGTTCCTGCCTTTTAGAAGGAAGTTAGCTGCTGCGCTACCAGGCGAATTCTGGCAATTAGCCCGCCTCCGGCAAGCGGCCCTCAGTAGCTTTGCGGGCCCGTAATGCCCGGCTCCCTTTCCTATGCTCACTGCCCTTTCGCCCCTCGATGGCCGCTACCAGCGCCAGACGGCCCCGCTCAGCCCCTACTTTTCGGAGCTGGCCCTGATGCGCTACCGCGTGCTGGTTGAAGTGGAGTATTTCATTGCGCTCTGCCAGCTGCCGCTACCGCAGCTGGCGGCCGTGCCGGCGAGCGTGTTTCCCGCGCTGCGCAGCCTCTACGAGCAGTTTGGCGAAGTTGAGGCCCAGGCCATTAAGGTGCACGAAGCCGTGACCAACCACGACGTAAAAGCCGTGGAATACTACCTGCGCGACGCGTTTACCAAGCTCAGGCTCGACCAGTTTCTGGAGTTCATTCACTTTGGCCTGACTTCGCAGGACATCAACAATACGGCCATCCCGCTCAGCCTCAAGGAGGCGATGAATGAGGTACTGCTACCACGCTTCATGCAGGTAGTGAGCCTGTTAGCTGGCTTGGCCGCTACCTGGGCGCATATTCCGATGCTGGCCCGCACCCACGGCCAGCCCGCCTCCCCCACCCGCCTGGGCAAGGAGCTGACAGTGTTCGTGGCCCGGCTCGAAGGCCAGCTGGCCTTGCTGCACCAGGTGCCCTACGCGGCCAAGTTTGGCGGGGCCACGGGGGGCTTCAACGCGCACGTTGTGGCCTACCCCGGCACCGACTGGCACGCCTTTGCTCAGGGCTTTGTCAACGATACGCTGGGTTTGCACCGCACCTTCCCCACCACCCAGATTGAGCCTTATGACAACCTGGCGGCCTTCTGCGATGGCTGGAAGCGGCTCAATACCATCCTCATTGACTTGTGCCGCGACGTGTGGCACTATATTTCGCTGGGCTACTTCAAGCAGACTTTGAAGGCGGGGGAAGTGGGCTCCTCAGCCATGCCGCACAAGGTGAACCCCATCGACTTTGAGAATGCCGAGGGCAACCTGGGCCTCGCCAATGCCCTGCTGGAGCACTTCGCCGCCAAGCTGCCGATTTCGCGCTTGCAGCGCGACCTCACCGACTCCACGGTGCTGCGCAACCTGGGCGTGCCGCTGGGCCACCTGCTGGTGGCGCTGGGGGCCATTGCGCGCGGCCTGGGTAAGCTGGCCCTCGACGAAAGCGCCCTGCAGCGCGACCTGGAGGCCAACTGGGCCGTGCTGGCCGAGCCCATCCAAACAATATTGCGCCGCGAGAACTATCCCGACCCCTACAACGCCCTCAAGCAACTCACGCGCACCGGTGAGGCCATTTCGGCCGCCACCATCGCCGGCTTTGTGGAAGCGCTCGACGTGCCGGAGGCAGTGAAAGCCGAGCTGCGCGCCCTCACGCCGGCCAGCTACGTGGGGCAATAAAATATTGCTAAACTCCCGTTTTTCATTAGCTTAGTGACGGCGAACCGGTTTAACCCACCCACCGGCTCTCGCGGCGCTGCTTATGACGAACGCGACCCTTATCGAAGCGAAAGTTCGGGAGATTGCCGCCACGGCCGACGCGTATCCGGGCGTTATTATTATCGCCAATTTGCAGCTCGACCAAGTGGAGTACATGTCCCGCCGGGGCCTGCAGCTGCTGGGCACCAGCCTGGCCGAGCTGCGCGCCCTGGGGGCCGGCTACCACGAGCGGTTTTTCAATCCGCAGGAAGCCCATGAGTTTGTGCCTAAGATATATGAGCGGCTGCAGCAGAACGACCTGGAGCAGGTAACCTCTTTTTTTCAGCAGGTGCGCACCGGGCCGGCGCAGGCCTTCGAGTGGTACCTGACCGCCACGCGCCTGCTGCTGCGCGACGCCGCCGGCCAGCCGCTGCTCGCCCTCTCGGCGGCCCATTCCATCGACCCCAAGCACCACCTCACGCCCAAGCTCCAGCGGCTGCTGGACGAAAATAGCTTTCTGCGCACCAACCACAACCGTTTTGCCACGCTCACCACCCGCGAGCGTGAGGTACTGCGGGCGCTGGCCCTGGGCCAGTCGGCACCCGAAATTGCCAGCCACCTGTTCATTTCGCCCCAAACGGCCGAAACGCACCGCCGCAACCTGCGCCGCAAGCTCGGGGCCGAATCGGCCTTCGAGCTGGGCCAGTATGCCCGCGCCTTCGACCTGATATAGCCCCCGCCCGGCCCGCTTGGCCCCACACCTCGGCGGTAGCTTGAACTTAGTGAGCTGAGCAGTAGAAAAATACCTGCTTACGGGTATTGCGCTAGGCCAAGCGGTCGGAGACCTTTACAGTCGTTTACCATCCTCCTTTTTACCTCTTGCTTATGTTAAAACCCTTACCCTACTCACCTAGCGCGCCGCATTGCCTCGGGCCTCAGCCTTGAGCCACGGGCCCCGACCCCTGCCCAAATCCAGCCAACCACCTTCACATCAACTAAGTCAGCTTCCGTTCGGCCTGCCTGAGTAGGCTAGGCCACTCCCCGGCGGTAGCAAAGCTGGCAAGCGAGCTACTCTTTCTGGGCTTTAAAAACAAGCGGCCACCTTCCAGCTGGCCCTGGCTAATCTTGCCCGCGCGCCGGGAGATGGCCGGGGCCAGCTATTTTTGCGGCTTGCCCATCTTCCCCGTTAGTGCGTGTCGCAGCTTCTCCACGATATTCCCGTTCGCCCCGACTGCCGGTTTTTTCGCGGCGACCTCCCCTGCCGGCCCAATAAAGAGCACGGCTATATGTGCGGCGATTGCCCAGTGTATGAGCCAGTTACCAAACGTGTTCTGCTCATCAAGCTCGGGGCCATCGGCGATGTTATTCGCACCACCCCGCTGCTGCGGCGGCTGCGGCAAGCGCATCCGGGCTGCTACATCACCTGGCTCACGCTCACGCCCGCTATCCTGCCCCAGCGCGAGGTCGACGAGATTCTGAAGTTTGACTACGCCAGCGCCTTGCAGCTGCAGGCCCGGCAGTTTGACGTCGCCATCAACCTCGATAAGGAGAAAGAAGCCTGCGCCCTGCTCCTCAACGTGCAGGCCATCAGCAAGTTTGGCTACACCCTGCGGCCCTACGACGGTGTGCCGTGGCCCATCACCCCCCAGGCCGACCACAAGTACCTCACCGGCGTGTTCGACCAGCTCAGCATCGGCAACACCAAGCCCTACGTGCAGGAGATTTTTGAGCTCTGCGGCTTCGACTTTCAAGGCGAAGAATACGTCTTCGACACCCACGACGACAAGGGCTACGACTGGTCGGCGCTGCCGCCCGCCAGCGCTGGCCCCCGCATCGGCCTCAACACCGGCTGCGGCGACCGCTGGACCACCCGCCTCTGGAGCACCGAGAAGTGGATAGCGCTGATTACCAGCCTCCAAGCTGCCGGCTACGCGCCCGTGCTGCTCGGCGGCGAAGCCGAAGCCCCCCGCAACCTGGAGCTGCAAGCCGCCACCGGCGCGGCCTACCTGGGTACCTTCCCCCTGCCCCAGTTCATCAACCTCATGAACCAGATGGCCGGCATAGTCACGCAAGTAACTATGGGCATGCACATTAGCATTGCCCTGCGCAAGCCCACCATTCTGATGAACAACATCTTCAACCCCCACGAATTCGACCTCTACGGCCGTGGCCAAATAGTGGGCCCCAACAAGCAGTGCGTGTGCTTCTACCGCGGCACCTGCCGCCTCGGCACCAGCTGCATGGAGGACCTGCCCGCCGATAAGGTGCTGCAGGCCGTGCTGGCAAGCGTGCCGCTGGGATAGTGCAGTAAGCTTTAGCTTGCCGTAAGTATCCTAAAGACAGCGTGTTACTCGGCGGCGCCACGGCAAGCTAAAGCTTACCGCACTACGCTGCCTACCTCCTTCAGCGCCGCCACCATCACCTCCCACGAAAACTTACGTGCCTCCTGCCGCACCCCAGCTGCAAAAGCCTCTTCTCGTTCGTTCACATAAAAATCGACCAGCGCCTCGGCAATCGCTGCCGACGTGGGCGGCACCACGTAGCCCACCACCCCCGCCGGAATCAGCTCGGCCAGCCCGCCTACATCCGTCACCAGCATGGGCCGGCCAAAGTGATACGCCACCTGCGACACCCCACTCTGCGTAGCATTCTTGTAGGGCTGAATAACCATATCCGCCGCGCCGAAGTAGTTGGCTACCTGCTCATTAGGAATAAAATCGGTGGCGCGCACCAATTGACTTTCCAAGTTAAACTGTTGAATGATAGCCTCATACGGCGCGGCATCTTCGTAAAACTCGCCCGCCACAATTAGCTTCACCGGCAGCGCCCTTACCCGAGCATCACTCAGCGCTTCAAGCAAAATATCCAGCCCTTTATAAGCCCGAATAAACCCGAAAAACAGCACGTACCGAAACGCCGGCGACAAACCCAGCGCCGCCAGCGCCGCCGCCTTGGGCTTGGCCGGCCCAAAGTTATCGTACAGGGGATGAGGCCGATACAAGGCCGGCTTCGTCCCAAAGCCCAGCCGCTGCAAGTCGGCCAGCACGCTGCGGCTCATGGTCACGAAGCCGTCGCAGGCGCGCAAAAAGTAGCGCGTCAGCGGCCCATCGCCCGGCCGTTTCTCGTGCGGAATCACGTTATCCGTAATCGCCACCACCCGCGTGTGGCCGTTGCCGCGCACCAGCCGCGCCACCGTGCCCAGCGCCGGCCCCATAAACGGCAGCCAAAACCGGAACACCACTAAATCGGGCCGCTCGCGCCGCAGCCGCCGCCCCACCGCCAGCCACGACAGCGGGTTCACCGAGTTCAAACTCACCTCAATGTCCAGGTCGGCCGGCCCCGCCTCCGTGCTAAACTGCGTTTGGCCCGGAAACAGAAAATCAGGGTATTGCAGCGAAAACGTAACGAGGCGCGCCGTATCGCCCGCCGCCTGAAAAGCCCGCGCCAGCCGCTCATTGTATGTAGCCAGCCCCCCGCGCAACGGGTAAGCCGGACCAATGATTACAATTACCATTTAACAATTATCAGTCATCAATTATCAGTTATCAATTATCATTCTCTTACCGGGTGATAACTGATAATTGATAACTGAAAAATTACCGCAGCGTTTCCCGCACCAAATAGTCGTTGCGCCGCGGCCCGTTTAGCTGCACCATTTCGGCCAGAAAACCGGCCAGAAACAGCTGCACGCCAATAATAACGGCCACCAGCGCCATAAAAAACAGCGGCTGGTCGGTCACGTTGCGCGCCCGCAGGTTGTGCAGCGACAACCATACCTTCTCGCCCGTCAGCCACAGGGTCAGCATCATGCCAACGAAGAAGGAAAGCGTGCCCAGCGTGCCAAAAAAGTGCATTGGCCGCCGCCGAAACCGGCTCACAAACGTGATGCTGGCCAGGTCCAGAAAGCCGTACACGAAGCGTTCCAGCCCAAACTTGGTTACGCCGTATTTGCGCTCCTGATGCTGCACCACTTTTTCCCCTATCTTCCTAAAGCCGTTCCACTTAGCGATTACCGGAATGTAGCGGTGCATCTCGCCATACACCTCAATAGCTTTCACCACGCGCTGGTCGTAGGCCTTGAGCCCGCAGTTGAAATCGTGCAGCTGAATGCCCGAAATCGCCCGTGTGGCCCCGTTAAACAGCTTGGTCGGTATCGTCTTCGACAGCGGGTCGAAGCGCTTCTGCTTCCAGCCGCTCACCAGGTCGTAACCGTCCTGGGTTACCATGCGGTACAGCTCCGGCAGCTCCTCGGGCGAGTCTTGCAGGTCGGCATCCATAGTGCACACCACGCGCCCGCGCGCCGCCTCAAAGCCCACGTTCAGCGCCGCCGACTTGCCGTAGTTGCGGTTGAAACGGATGCCGCGCAGCGCCATATCCTGCCCCGCCAGCGCCTCAATTACCGTCCAGGAGTCGTCCGTCGAGCCATCGTCAATCAAGATAACTTCGTACGACAACCCCCGCGTCGTGAGCACCCGCGCAATCCAGCGCGTTAGTTCGGGTAGCGATTCCTCCTCGTTTAGCAAAGGAATCACGATGGAAAGCTCCACCGGAAAAGCAATAAGCTTATTCAAATTCAGGCTTCGCGTTTTTAAGAATAGCTGCTGTTAGCAGGCTGATAAGAAAGCCAATAAATAGGGAGCCCACCAAGACAAAAACCAGCAGAATAGGGCCGCTGGTAAACTTAGCCGATAGGGCCATGGCTTGGTCAATCTGCGCGTCCGACATCGTGCCTTTCGCCTCCATGTCGGCCCGCACTTTTTCCATTGCCCGCGTCATTATCTCGGGGTCCACAAAGTTGGTGTACACATACGTGAACGCGGCACTCAGCAGCCCCACTACCGCCGACAGCACGGTACCAATGCCCAAGCCCTGCCCGTAGCTCATGAAACCTGCATTTTGCCGCTTAAAATCGCGCTGCGCCAGAATAATGCCCCCTACCAGCACCGCCGTAGTCAGGTAGCGGATGGGCGAAGATTCCAGGTGCACGGCATTTATCCCGAAGGAGATGATAATGCTCACCAAGCCAGTAAGCAGCCCAAAGCGCAAGCCGACACTAGTTGGTGTAACTATTTCGTTGCTAGTCGTTTCCATAAAAAGAAGGTTAAGGTAAGCAGACCGGCCTGCTACTTGCGCAAAAATAGGCCACTTGGCACGGCCAGCACCACGCCCAGCAGCAGTACCCGCGTAAAAGTGCCCAGGGCCAGGTCGCCTATCGATAGCTCGGCCATTTGCCTCAACTCCTGCGCCTCAAACTGCACATTGCGCTTGCGCTTATCGCGCACTTCCTGCTGCACCCGCACTATTTCTATCATCTCCGCGCGATTTTTGGCCAGTGAGGCCTCCCCCACGCCGTGCGCCAGGCCCCACACGCTGCCCCCGGCAATAAGCGCGGCAACAACGGCCGTTAGCCAGCCCACCGCCAGCGTCCGGCCCACTCCGGGCCGCTGCGGAGCCAGCTTATAGCGCAGCAGCCACTGGCTGCCTGCCACCGCCAGCGGCACCAGTAGCTGGCCCATCAACTGCTTGGGGCCAAATGCGTTGTTATCAGATAGTTGCAAAAAAAGCAGCCACGCCGCGCAGGCAATGCCCACCCCTACGCCAAAGCGTAGCCCCAGCCGCACTATCAGCGCGGCAACCGGCGAGGAGGCCGTCCTTGCAGTAGTTATCGAATTTGAAGGTTGCATAAGTGCTCAATCGGCCCGCAAGATACGCCCGCTCCTTGTCTGGCTTTTCAGCTTAGGCCGCCGCTAGCCGGGCTCCCACCCGTTGCCGCCCAAACCGCAGCAGCAGCCCTTCGGCTAGCAGGCAGGCCAGCGCCAGCAGCAAGCAGTAGCGCCACAGAGGCTGGCCGCTCTGCTCAGCACGAAAGCGTGCCAGTGTTGCCGGCTGGGCGCCGTTGTCCAGCACTTGCACGTTGGGGTGGTTTGCTCCAATCAACTGGCGCAGCTCCGCCCCCGAATAGGCTGCTAATTCCGATTCCTGTTTCGCCGCATTAAAGGCCAAAGTTGTGACTACCTGACCTTTATGCTGCAACTCATAAAAGCCCGGCATGCTCAGGCCTGTGGGCACATCTAAGTGCAGCTGCCCACCCTGCATCCGCTGCACCGGAATGTACATCGCACTATCGTGCACCAAGCGGTAGCTCGCTTCCTCGCCCGCCGGCTGGTCAACTTCCGTGGGTACCGTGAGGGCTAGCGCGGGTGTTGTCAGCCGGTAAGCTGGCAACTGGTCAGCCCGATAGCTCAGCATCGCCAATCTATACAGCACCGGCACAAACAGCGAATGAGCCGCAAAATCCGAATATTCCTTGGCAAAAGGGGCCGCAAAAACATACGCTTTTCCCATTCCACTGCTAAACTCCGTCAAAAACCCGTCACCATCTCGTAAACGCAAAATATCGGTGCCCGCCCGCCCCAGGCGCAGCACCGGCGCTACCTGCGGCATTACTACGCGCTGGGGTTGCGCCCCAAACACGTCCTTAAAAAATGGGTCACGGGCGCTGGGCATCAGCACCTCTTGGCGGGCCAGCTGGCTGGTTGCTCCCGCCTGCCACTGCTCCCCACCAATCCCCAAGGCCTTAAACAGCTCATGATAAGACACTTGGCTACTTGGGTTGGCGGGCGGCACTACCACTACACTACCGCCCCGCCGCACCACGCCCGCCAGCGCTTCGCGCAAGCCAGCTTCTACTTGCGACACTTCCCGCACCACCACCAAGCTGGCCCGGCGCACCACCCCATAATCAACTGCCTGCGGCTTCGCAAAAGCATAGCTAAACAAGGGCTCATTCGCATAGGCCGAGCGCGTCGCTGGCTCTTGGCCAATCTCCAGTACGCTGATTGCCGCCGCCGGCTGCAACGTAAAATAATAAGTATTGTCAAAAGTCACCGGCGCATCCTGCGTCACTATCTGCCCCAGCGCCAACTTACTGTCTGGTAGCTGCACTTGCACCACCGCCTCACTGGCCTGTCCCGCACCCACCGATACTTGCAGGGTAGCCACTTGCTGCCGCCCCAATAATACTTTCACTGGGCAATCCGTCACAGCCGCCGCACCACCATTTCGCAACCTGATGTGCAATGATACATTTGCGCGCACGCGCACAAAAGCATCATTCAGCCAGACACTATCAACGTAGATATTTCCCGTTGGCTTAGCTACCAATGGTACCAGTACCACGCTCCCCTGGGCCTTTAGCTGCTGCATAATTGGCAACGGCATCTCACTCTTTTGAAAGTCACTGAATAAGTATAGTGCCCCCTGCTGCTCATCCTGCAAAGCCCGCCGCACTTCCGCGTTGCCCCAGCCTCTTACCATCGCCCCTTGGTTAGCTACGGCTGTCAAATACGCTGCCCGCTGCATAGCCCTCCTACCTTGGCCCACTAGCTCAAAGTGAGTTGCACTCCCAAAGCTTCGGCCTATTTCCTCACCCCCAGTCACTGCCTCCTGGCGCAGCTGCTGTTGGGTTTGCCCCAACGCCTGCATACTACCCGAGTTATCGGCTAACACCCTAACTGCCCCCTCGCTAACCGCAACAGCCTGTTTATCAGCAGGAATGAATGGTTGGCAAAACAACAGCACCAATGATAAGATTGCTAGCACCCGCGTCAAAAGCACAAGCAACTCCTGCACCCGCCGCCGTCGCATAGTCGTCAATTCCACCTCCCGAATAAACCCGGTATTAGTAAAAAGCACGCGTTGTGGCCGCCGCAACTGCAACAAATGAATAGCAATCGGTATCCCAATTGCTAGCATCCCCCACAAAAATCCCGGATATAATAACTGCATCGACGAGTAAGCCTCTCAAATTTGATTTCAGAACGAGAACTACAAAACTATCCGTTTTATTCAATCAAAATACCCAAAGGCGTTTAATAGCAAGTCAATCAACAGCTATTAAAGCCGCCTGGGCAAGCTTTAATAGGCACAACTATAAAACGCCCCCTCGATGCAATAAGCAGAGGGGCCATCCCCGCCACCTGCGCTGCCTCCAAACGACTTGTTTAATACTACTCGAGGACTCTTTCTTTTCTCAACCTTGTCAAATCAGTGACCACCCACACCGCAGCTAAGCTGCCATTTTGAGCCCAACTACAAGCGCGTATGCACTATTTAACCAACCACACTCCAAATATCTTCTCTTAGCTGGTAGGTCAGCAAGAGTATAATACGGGCGCAGCAAGCACCTCCGCACCTGACACCCCCCCCTATTGACCACAACTTAGACTCTATTATATAAGAAATTATATCATACCTGTGCAACATACGGCCTCGCGGCAAATCAAGCGTACCCTGACAGACAACCCACTACAAAACTGAGCCTATATACCCAATGCTCCTACTGTTACTAGCAACAGCCTTCGCAGGCAGCAACTATTTACCCAGCACTTACCACACTCCCTGCTACTTAGGGCCCGTTGCCTACTTCCTAACTAGTTTGACGTTAGTCAGCAACTTAAGTTAGCAGCGGGCATTAGGAAAAGCATACTAATTAGTTAAGCTTGTTTGAGCTTGGAAATTAGAGGCTTCGAGGTCGTTCACCTGGTGGGGCATAACGCAAAAGCCCTGCCCCGGCCGCTGGCAAAAGCGGGGACGGGGCAGGGCTCAC
>CAXTFI010000141.1:0-13380 GCA_964243255.1 uncultured Hymenobacter sp. | reverse complement strand
TTCACGCAGTTCCAACAATCATTTGAACACCGATGCCTCCATTCAGCCCCAAAACCGCCGTGCAGCTAGGCCCCAATGATTTCCTGGTAATCGCGCCGCTGGAGGTAGAAGCCTACAACGAAACCAGCGACGAGCCGCACCTTATCACCCTCCTACCTGGCATCCTCTACACAGTACTCGACGCCGGCGATGACTGGTTAATCGGGTGCACCCGCGATGAGCTGCCCGAAATATTCGAGCTGTCATTGGGCAAGCCGCAACAACCAACCGGCAACCAATTAGCTCAGTTGAAGCAAGCACTACTAGGTCAGCCTGATGATTAAGCTCCCCACCATCAGCACTTACTACGGCGGCAAGGGCAGCAGCGGCACCTACCAGAAAATCATCAACCACGTCCGCCCCCACGACACGCTAATCATTCCCTTTCTTGGGAACTGTGCCCTTACCCGGCACATCCGCTGGCCCGCCCAGGTCATCGCCAACGACCTCGACCCGTTCATCATCGACCAGTGGCGCGAGGTCCGCCTAGGCCCTCGCCTCGACCTATACAACCTACCTGCGCTCGACTTCCTGGCCACCGTGCTCAAGCGCCCCGACCTCGGCCGCGTCGTTATCTACTGCAACCCGCCCTACCCCCTCGCCAGCCGCAAGAGCCCCCAGCTGCGCTACACCTGCGAAATGACTGACCGCGACCACGAGGAGCTGCTAACGGCCCTGCGGTTCCTGCGTGTCGATTGCCTCCTTTCCACCTACCCCAACAACCACTACGCTCAGCAGCTCAGCCACTGGCACCGCACCGAGTTCCAAAGCCAGACCCGCCAGGGTCCCGCCACCGAATGGCTGTTCTACAATTACCCTACCCCCGACGTGCTCCACGACCCCTGCTTTGCCGGTGACGACTACCGCCAGCGCGAATACATCAAGCGCAAAGTCGCCCGCTGGATAGCCAAATGGAAGAAACTGAAGCCCCACGAGCGCCAGCATATTCTACAGAGCCTGCTGGTCGAAACCCGCCCTGAGCTGTTGCCCCCTGGTTAGCACCATTCATCACGACGAACTTCAAAAACAGCTAAGTCCAGCCCAGCTACTTAGGGCTGAGTATAACTAGCTCACACTGTAACTGGCAACTCCCTTACCTACCTTTAAACCCTAAAAACTTACCGTACTGTTGCGATAATTACTAAGGCTTCGTTTATTAAAATGAGTAGTGAGCACGAGTTCAAAATACTGTCGATAGATGGCGGCGGCATCAAAGGCCTATACACAGCCATTGTTTTAGCTAAGATTGAGGAGAAGTTTAATTGCCGGGTAGCAGATTACTTTGATATGCTGTGCGGTACTTCTACGGGGGGACTGCTGGCCTTAGCACTTTCGCTTAAAATACCCGCCAGCGATTTAGTTGCGTTCTACAAGAATGAGGGCCCAAAGATTTTTGGCTCCGACAACCTCATCAGCAACTCGTTTCGAACCCTAAAGCAAACGCTGTTCGGAGGCAAGTACAATGACACAACACTGAGAACCGCTGTAACGGGAGTATTGGGTGAGGCACTGATGAGCGATGCGAATACTTTACTTTGCATTCCTTCATTTAACCTAATGAGGGGCACCCCGCGCGTATTCAAGTTTCCGCATTTGGAGGGTGATGTTCCAGTGGCGAAATATGGCCGGATGGTTGATGTAGCGCTGGCGACTAGTGCAGCGCCCACTTACTTTCCTATCGCCAGCATCGATAATGATTATTATATCGACGGAGGGGTCTGGGCTAACAACCCTACTTTGTGCGGCCTGATGGAGGGGCTTGAATACTTTATTGGCGACAAAAAACCTCTACTCGGTCCAAACACTGGGAAAAAGTTTACCTCGTATTCTATTCTGTCACTGGCTTCCATCGCCGAGCGTGCTGACTGGACTACTCATGGGCTATTTGGCTTTACTACGCGCCGCCGTCGGTCCTTCATCGGATGGCGTGACAAGCTGTTTCAGACTTCCTTGGATGCGCAAAGCCACTTTGCCAATAACTTCGCCGGTAAGCTGACTACGAGCACCGCCGTACCAGGCCGCTACCATCGCATCGAAAGCCCTGTGCTCTCGCCCGCGCACTACAAAATCATTGGGCTCGACAAGGCCTCGAAAGCCTCCCTCATTCAACTCGAATCCTTCGGGGAAAGAGTAGGAGACCACTATTGCACCCGCGCAATAGAATCAATTAAGCCATTCTTTTCCGCTCCCAAACAGTACCTGACCCACAAGTAGTAGCATGATACCAAATCTAGGTGCATTGACCATTCAGCGCGTTTGTATCCATACTGTCTACCGTAAAGAGAAAGGCGAGGAATACTCTTCCGTAGACTTTAGCGATGCGGTAGTTGAATTAACGCCTGAAGTCCACGAAATCATTACTAGCCGGCTTGCCACCTACTGTGGCGACAGAAGCCGCGCTTTTGAATTGAAAATCACCAAAGTAGGTGAGGAAACATTCTACAACCAGGCCGCTACTCTCCGTGGGTTGAGCAATGAGGAATTTATAGCAGCCAGTAAGCAGTTGGCGCAGCTGCTTGCTAAGAATCAGCGCAAAGGCAACGTGCAGACGTCGAGCCTGTTTATTCTTGACGCGGTAGATGAAGATGCCCGCCCTGTTGTAATTTGCCTAAAAGCAGAAGGCACCGACGCCCTGACCCAGGAGGAGCATGAAGGCGTCCCCCGCTTGGTGCAAGTGAAAAACTTGTTCATGGGCCGAACCGAAAAGTTTTTCAAAGTTGGTCTTATCTACGAGCTACCTCCTTCCGCTGCAACTATTGACTTACCCCCTCATGAGCAGTGGGGGGCACTACTATACGACCATCAATTTCGCACGGGTACCGAGCCAGCACGGTACTTCTGGGACGGGTTTCTGGGCCTCTCACTTGATAAGAACGAGAAGCTTATGTCAAAGCATGCTTACACTGCTTTGGCGCAGTTTGCCGAAAAAAATTTTTCCGATGATGTAGAGGCCAAGTCAATAATCATGGACCGCATCGATGAGTACATGAGCAATGAGAATGTGCACACCATTGACTTTGAGGAAATAAAAAACACCATCATCCCGCCCGACAAGCGCGACGACTTCAACGAGCAGGTTCACAACGTTTTCACCCACTCCATTGCTAAGGACACGGCGCTTTTCGATAGAAAGCTTAATCAGTCTCGAATGCAGTTTCCTGATAACCTCGTACTACGCGGGTCCAAGGAGGCTTTCACCAATCGGGTAGATGTTATTGAAAATCAGGCCGACTTGCAAAGCCTCCGCCTCGATGAGGGCTACACTATTATTCGCATAAAAGGCAACCCCGACCGTTTCCTACGCTATGCCAAGCCCGAATGATTGGGCCGAACGGGAAGCGACCCTCCGCAGCCAGTTTGAGGCCCTTGCTCCTGCTTTAGAAAAGTGGGGTGCAACTGTAGATGCTACCTTATTGGCTATATTGGCTGAAGCGAAATTTGACTCGCATGGCCTACAGATGGGCCCGAGCTACCGGGTTAAAAACGCGGGCTCTTTCCTATCAAAAGCACTATACCGCTCCAAGTCAAAAGACTACAGCAACCCCATCCTAGACATCAAAGACAAAGTAGCCACGCGGGTAGTCGTGCTTACTATCGACCAGATGGAGGAGGTTGGTAATTTGTTAGTAAAATACCCTGGATGGCAAGCTGAAATTGACAGAAAAGTTAGCAATGAGAACGAACTAGGTCCCACCTCTTTTGGTTACCAGTCTCTCCATGTACTTGTAAAGCAACAAAAAGGCGCATCTGAGATGGCCGATGACTTGCTAAATACAATAGTATGCGAGATTCAGGTTAGAACTTTGTTACAGCACGCCTACGCCGAGGTCAGCCACGGCACCGTATATAAGGGCAGTTACAAGTACGAGCCAACTATTCAGCGTAAACTTGCACGTTCAATGGCTTTAATGGAAGCTGTTGATGAATACTTCCAGACCATGTTCAGCCTCATCAACTCTCAAGAGCTAGCTTCGTCTGCCTTCTCTAGGGAGATGAATGCCCGCTTTGCTGAACTGTGGCCGAGCTTTGATAAGCAGCAAGTAGATGTTGGTTTATTCTCCTACTTGTTCGACACTATCTACGACCCCGCCACCTACGACCCGCAGAAGATTGACACCTTCGTGACTCAAAACGAACGGGCGCTAAAGCGTGTTATTGAGCATGATAAGTTTCATATCTCTCATCAGCCCATCGTCATTTTTGTAGCTTACCTGATAAAAAACAGGCCTACAATGCTACACGAACGCTGGGAACTCGATAAAACGATTCTGCGCGACATAGCCAAAGAGATGGGTACCTCGACAGAAGAGTACGATTGATGCGCCGTTTCTTGGCAGATTATTTTGATTCAGCAGAAAAGCCTTAGCTATAGTAGCTGAGGCTTTTTGCTTTTTACAGATAGCCTACTCCCAGCAGGCTGCACGACACCTATTTCACTATGATGGGTAGTCTAGCTAAAATAACGCAACTAGCAAGTTTACTTTGCGAGTGATGAAATACCCGATAATCTCTATCCTTCTCCTGCTAGCCGGGTGCGAGGCCAACCAAAAACCTGTCGCTACGACAGCCGCCCCAGCACCGCCCAAACCATTGTTCGAGGCCCCCGCTGACTATTCTCAACTGCGTGAAAACCTGCCCGGCAGCCCCTACTACTACCAGATTCACATTTCTGGCATCAAGTTTCAAACCGTCAAAAAGGCCTTCGAGCAGCGCCAAGACGCTTATTCACTTCCCACGTTTTCGCCCGGCAAACGCCTCTCGTTCACGTTCGAGATGACCAACCCCTACGATAAGCCCATGCTGGCCCCGGTACCAGCTTACTTCTGGCTGCAATCGGCCAACTTCGACCTGGGCCAAGGGGCCGGCGCGCCCAATACCACCTACAACCGCTCGTCCCACGTGTATGAATTGAATGGCGGCAGCGTCACCACCGCCACCGGCGGCGAGCTGTACCATGTGCCCGGCGCCGAGCGGGGCAGCGGCTCCGACTACAGCCTGCCTTTCAAGGCGCACCAGGCTCGCCGCTTCCGCGTCACTTTCGACAAGCCGTTTCCCCTCACCTGCAACCCCGTCACGCTGTTGGGCTTCACCCGCTCCAATCAGAATGCCGGCGAGCAGATTTACACCGGGCTAGTGCTCGACGTGCCCACGGGCAAAATCATCGACCAGCTATTTCACAAGCGCAACGACCCGTTTGTGCCCGCTAACTGAATTGCGCTGAAACAGTCTCGCTGCTGAGCATCTTGCTTTTATTCCTTGTACGCCAACGGGGCCAGCCAACTGAGCATCTTGCCCGGCCAGCTGGCCCCGTTGTTTGTGGTGGTACAGGTCCCGGCTACTTGCCGGTCTGGTCACGCTTCTTGTCTACGAGTTGTAAAATCACGCTGACAGCCGCGTGTACGAGTATTTGCCAGAGCTTCATCGGTGAGAATAGGAAAAGAGGTAAAGAAAATGTGGCTCAAACATTTAGGAGAAAGAGGGTAGGGCTAACCAGCGGCTCAGCTCAGCACCTCGAAATGGGGTAAGTCCTTAAACCCCGGCCAGTCGCCGCCCCAATGCACCCGCGCATCGGCCGCCTTCATCAGCCGGGCAAACTTGCTCAGCAGCAGCCCCGACCACGATAACTCGCCATCGGCCAGCAGAAAGGCCACGTCCAGCGCCGGCGTCAGCCGCTTGTTGTGGTTCGATTCGCCCCCGCGCTTGTAGGTCACGATGGGCCCCGGTTTGCTCCTGCCCTGCGCATACAGCTCCTCCTGCCGCTCGGGGCTGCGGTAGCACTCGGTGATGAGGGGCAGCCCGGCCAGCCGCAGCACCGGGTCACCCAGCCAGCGGGCCAGCGCCTGCGAGTAGGCCGCCGCCAGGCTCGGCACCGCCTGGGCCAGCCGCGCCGCCTGAATCTTCTGCCCCGCCGACAGCAGCACGGGCGCTACCCGAACAGGCTTCAAGGCGACAGGCGCAGTTCCAGCAGCGGGCTTACTCGGCGACATGAGTAGCATCGCTAGGGGTAGGAGTGGGCGGCGCAGGCGCAGCGGGCGGCGCTACCACCGCCCCGACCGCCGGCAGCTTCACCACCGTTTCCGGCTTCTGAAACATCTTTCGCACCGTCGCATAAATCGTGACGAGGCCTACCACCACCTGCACCACGATGTGCACGAAGGTTTCAATCTCATTGGCCGTGGGCGGGGTAAAAGCCGAGCTGCCGACTTCCCAGGCCCCAAAAACCGTAAGCATCTGGCCGATATGCCCCAGCTTTGAACTGCTAAACAACATAATAAGACGTTTTTGTAAAGTTGAACACTATTTGTACAAAAATACGCGAAACAAATCAAAATGAGTTCATCGTCAAAGCAGCCCTATTAATTGCATTATTTTGGCGTGTCCCCCTCCGCTTCCGTTGGTCGCTCCGGGGGTCGGGCTATCCGCCACTCCGCTACGCTGCGGCCCTACGGGCAGCTCCCTTTGGTCGCT
Source organism: uncultured Hymenobacter sp. (assembly GCA_964243255.1). Taxonomy (GTDB): domain Bacteria; phylum Bacteroidota; class Bacteroidia; order Cytophagales; family Hymenobacteraceae; genus Hymenobacter. The sequence continues at coordinate 6,873 of CAXTFI010000141.1, read as the reverse complement.
TGGCTCCTATCCCTCACGCACTTCACCAGCGACTTAGTGATGCACCAGACACGAACCGTCAGCGGGCCAGGCAGCGCCTCAAAAAAGCGCCGCCCGCCCCTACCTCAACCCACCGCCCGTCCCGCCCGTCGCCTGCTCTCCCGCCGCTCCCTGCGCCACGCGGCGCTGCGTTCATTCGTCGCTCCGTTCCTCCGCTCCTCACTCTCTACGCTTGCTAGGCTCCGGTCGCTCTGGTCGCTGCGGCACCGTGCCGGCCTCTACCTCCGCGCCTACTCTGGATGCTAAAGAAGCTGCAGCACCACCGCCTACGGGTCGTCTCGCCTCCCGCTGGTCGGCCAGCCGCCCCTACCGAAACCCACCACTCCGGCCCGCCTCCCCTTGGTCGGCCAGCCTCTTCCAGCCACTTCGACACTACCGCAACAGCCTACCGCAGCCCGCCGCCTACCTAGCCCACGAGCGGCCCGGCGCGTCAGGCAGCGGCGGCCCCGTCACCGGTGACACAGCCCAGCCGCGAGCCCACCGCCCCGCGCCAGCCGCCAGAAAAGGCGGCCCGTGCTCAGCCGGCCTCAGAGTTTAGCAGCAACGGCAGTATCAGCCCGCCCACGCTTCGGGGGAAGCCCAGCCGCACAACCCACCGCAGGCGTCCCCTGCGCTCACCGCCACAGCCGTAGCAGCAACTGCTCACCAATGCACCCCAGCGAGCCGCCCAGCCTCCCGTTGGTCGGCAGGTCGCCTCTACCGCAAACCCACCGCCCCGGCCCGCCTCACTCCGCACCGGGCATCCGGCCCTCCCCACAAGCCCCCGCGGCCGGACACCCGGCGCTACGTTCAGCCAGCCTCCCCCTCCCCCCTGACGCCAGCCCCCCGCACCGGCCCAGGTTGCCCATGCGCAAGGTCGCCGGCTTCCGTTGGTCGCCACCTCCCATACGCGGGGGACCCCTCTGGGGCACTGGCCGCCCCTCACGCACTACCCGCGAGTAGACTGGAGTAGCGGCAGTGTCGGCAGTGACAAAGCCAGGGCGCGGCTCAGTGCTGCGCCGGTTTCCGTAGCGGCGGTAGCGGCCCCTGGCTGAATAAGGTGCCCTTCGGGCGAGTGTCCAGCGGGGAGTTCCCCGCCCCCCGTACCATGCTCCGCTCCGCTTTGCATTGCCTCGGGTTCCGCAGCCAGGAAAAGGCCGCTACCCCCTCATAAGGTGCCCTTCGGGCGAGTTGTGCGGCCTACGGCGCGCACCGGGGGCCTCACGGCCGGCCCCCGCCCCCCCTGGCCATGGGCATTCAGTGGGTTGTCGGGTCGGGGCCTCCCGCGCCGGTGGCCAGCCCTGCCCGCAGCGGCGGGCCCCGCGGCCACCGGCAGCCCCAGCGGGGGCAGGCCTACAGACCCAGCCCGCCCGGCACCGGCGTGGCACTGGGTGCGGGCGCGGCCAGCCACTCGCAGCGCCGGCCCAGGGCTACGGCGGCGCGGGCAGCGCTCAGCGTGCCCCGGCTTTGCCCGTCCCACACCACCAGCACCACATCGGCCGCGGCCACTATTGCCCGGTTGCGCACGTGGGGCGCCGCGTCCCCGTGGGCGGCATAGTCGGGCCGCAGCACCCGCAGCGGCACCCCATTGGCCCGTGCCCATTCAGCGCCCAGCGTGTCAGCCCCAGCCGCGCCGCCGCTCACCACCTCAGCGGGTGCCAGTTCCGCCAGCCGGGCCAGTAGCGCCGGGCAGTAGGCCACGTTCCGGCTGCCTACCACTGCTACTACTTTTTTGTCTTTTTCCATGCTCAAAGATACGCATCAAGTACGTATTATTTTACAAAATAAGTGTAAATAATCACCCTGCATACGTAGTATTTTAATACATATTGCGTATATTTGTACAAGCACAGAGGATAGGCCTCTGCGCTCCGCGCCAGCGGCGCGAGCAGGGCCCGGCCCGCTCCGCAGCGCATTCCATCGGCTACCACTTACAGCCCATGCTACACACCCTTTGCCCCCGCACCGTGGCCGCCCTGGCCGCTTGCCGCCGCTACAGCCGCCGGGGTTCGGCTTTCGGCACCTTCGCCCAGCGCACCATCGACCGCCGCTATTGTGGGCTGCCTTTCATTCCCGGCCCCGCCACCGAGTGGTACCCCCGCGCGGTGCAGCTAGCCGGCGGCGTGCCTTCGCATTTGGTTTGGCAGCCCTTCGGGGTCGTACCCGGTAGGGCTGCCCAGGTGCGCCAGTCCGTTGCCATCTGTCATTTCTGCGCGGGCCCTATCGACGCGGCCAGCCGTTGCGCCTGCTTTGCCCATGTCTAGCCCGGCCGCCCCGCCGGCCGCTCCCGCTCAGGGGGCGGCCCCTTCAGCTGCCGAGCAGCGCGCCCGGTGCCTGGAGCTGCTAGCCCGCCTCGATGCGCAGGCTGCCGCCGCGCCCCGGCGCCCCTACTACCTAGCCCCGCCCCGCTCCACCGACCCGCTGGACGACCCCGCCACCGACCCTTGCCGCTGGCAAGGCTTCCTCTAGCCACCCGGCCCGCGCTCCTAGTCGGCGCGGGCCGCCCTACCCTTCGCCATGATTGTTCGCCTCAGCCCAGCTTTTCGCAGCTGGCCGCCGCCTGCTTTCCCTTGCCCGGCTGCACCGTGCGCGGCTATTCCAGCGCCCAGGGTGCGCGCTACTCGCTCACCATCAGCACGCCCGTCGGTGCGGGCTGTCCCGGCCAGTATCACGGCACCGGGGCCACCTGCTACGAAGCCCTGGCCGCCGCCGTGCAGCTCTTCCTCGACAGCGCCCACGCCTACCCGGCCCTGGCCGCTTACCAATCCTAGCCACTCAGGAGCCGGCCCCAGCGCCGGCCCCGCTTTCCTTACCCCCATGCCCAAAACAGCTACCACTTACCAACCCCATCTGCTCGACCCGCACAGCGCCGAGCCCCAGCCCGTCAGCCCCGGCAACGGCCGCAGCTTCAAGCTGGCCGAGCTGTACCGCCTGCTCGACTGCCGCACCGTCGACGTGGTGCGCCTCACGCCCGAGCTGATTCTCATCATTGACGACGAAGGCAAGTTTCGCCACCCCGCCTACCTCAACCTGCTGGCTACCTACCTCTGGTACCAGCACCAGCCCGAAGCGCGCGGCGTCGATTCCATTGTGGGCCGCGCCATCCTCTGCCACGACAAGCAATTTAAATAAGCAGCAAACGGCGACGGGGCCGGCCGACGACTGGTCCCACTTTTTTCTTTCCCCAATCCTCGCCCCAATGGCAACCAAACTCACCGCCGCCGCTAGCGCCGCAACCGCCGCCCCAGCCGCACCCGATACCCTCAAACCCAGCCGCGCCTACCTCACCGCCTCCGTGGATGAGGCCAGCGGCGAGCTGACCGAAACCAGCCGCTTCCGCTACCTGCCCGGCCACCCGCGCCAAGTGCGCTTCGACGCCAAGGCCGGCCAGTTCAACCTCGGCGGCACGGTGCCGCTGGGCAACTCGCTCGAATTCGTGCCCCTGGCTTGGCGCATCTTCTCCGACAATATCCTGAACATGGGCCGCAAGACGTGGGCCGAACTCTTCTTTGTCGATGCGAAGGGTGCCGTGTGCGCCGTGCTCTTTCACGGCTACAGCGTCGAAAACCTGTATCGGCTCATCGAGCCGCTGTTCTACGACGACCTGACGCTGGCCGACGTGAAGATGAAAGTGACCGCCGAGAAAAAGCAGACCATCAAGGACGAGAAGACGGCCACCTACTACATCGCCCAGTTCAGCTACACCAACGCCGACCCGGCCGAGGTGCAGGCCCTATGCGAGTTCGCCGAAGACTTTCCCATCTGGCGGGCCGAAACCTACTCCGGCCTGGCCGACCTCAAAACCAGCGCCGGCTACACCGTGCCCCAGCCCGACGAGCAGCCCGCGCAGCTCGAAGCCGCCACCGCCGCCGAGTAACTACCGGACGGGGCCAGCACCGCCGCAGCTGGCCCCGTCCAAATCGGCGGGATACGTCGACGACACCGCCGGCCCTAACGAGGCCTAGCCCATTCTTCACTCCCTTACGCCTACCCCATGTTTTTCAACCACCGCCACCACGCCGGCCTTTCGCAGGACGAGCACCGCGCCCTGCCTTTCGTCAGCAACACCGACCTGACCAATACCAAAAACCAGGCGCTCGGCATCAGCCGGCTGCCCAACCCGCAGGCCCTGGCCTTCGGCAGCCACTTCCATACCGCCGTGCTGGAGCCCACCCACTACCAGCGCACCGCGCAGCGCCTGCCCTGGGACAACCTGGAGCAGCTGGCCGCCGCCGTGCGCCGCCAACGCTACTGCCGCGACCTGCTTTACAGGGGCCAGCCCGAGCAGACCCACACCGCCACCCACGAGGCCACGGGCCTGGTCGTCAAGGTGCGCCCCGACCTGCTTATCACCAGCCCCAAAACCGGCCGCCGTGTGCTCGTAGACTTCAAAACCACCAGCAGCCCCGACTACGCCCACTTTTGCACCACCATTGAGAAGTACGACTACGACCGCCAGGCCGCCTTGTACTCCGACCTGTTAGGAGCCGCCCGCTTTCTCATTATCGGGGTGCAGAAGAAGGCCCCCTTCGAGGTGTGGCGGTTTGAGGTAATGCCCACCCCCGGCCTCCTCGCGCAGGGCCGCAAGAAGTACGAGCGCCTGCTACGCGCCCATGCCCAGCAGCCCAGCCGGCCGGTACTGCTGGCCGCACCGGGGCAGTTGGCGCACGTCGGAGCCAGCGTGTACAGCCGGGCATAGGCCCTATCCCCATGAGCAGCCTCCTCAATGCTAAACGCAAAAAAGCCGGCCCCCACGCAGGGACCGGCTTTTTATTTGCGATAGCGACGACTGCTAGGTAGCCACCTCCCCTACCGTGAAGGGGTGGACCACGCGGGCCCCCGAGGGCGCCACGGCCGTCAGCGTCACGACCTGCCCCGGCGATAAGCTGGGCACCGACAGGCTGATAGTGTCGCCCAACGTCAACTTATATGAATAAGCCCCCGGCGAATCAAAGACGAGCATATACTCCTTATCCGTCGGCTCCGGCGACGACACGCGCAGCGTGACGTTATCGTACCCGCCTGAAAAGTTGTGGCTGAAGCTATCCAGGTTGAGCGCCGCCGCGGCGGTGGCCGCCGGCGCGCTGGCCGTGAGCACGGCCCCCGGCAGCTCGAAGCCCAGCGTGGCCGCGTCCACAATGTAGACGCCATCGGGCACAAGCTGCGTGAGCGAGTTAAACTGATTGGCCGGCTTGAAGACCTGGTAGCCGTTGCCGGCCCCCGTAAACCCGTAGATGGCCCGCACGTTGCCCTTCCACGGCGCCGAGGCCAGCGCCAGCGCCGCCCCGTTGAAAATAAAGCCCGACAGATTCTTGCTGATGGTGCTCATGAAATTGAAAGACTAAAAAGTAAAAAATAAGGCCGGCCCGGCAGCACGCCGGGCCGGCCACTTGGTTGCCTAAGCCACTGGCTTAGAAGTTGACCGTCGGGGCAAACGTGCCGTTGTGCGTCACGCCGGCATGAATGAAGCTGAACGGCTGGCCCGTGTAGCGGTCCAGATAGGCCACCGAGGCCACCTGCACGCCCCCAATGGCAATATCCATCGAGGCCGGCGCCGAGCCCCCGCTGCCCAGCGAATAGAACAGCAGCGCGTCGCCCGCCGAAGCCGCCAGCGTCACGCCCCGGTCCGAAGCGTCCGGCCCGTTCAGCGTCACGTCGTGCGCCACCGGGGCCGTCGTGCCAATGCCCGTCGAGCCTCCGCCCGTCGCGGGGCTAGCCGCGGCCAGCTCTCCAAACAGCGCTTCCAGCGCCAGCACTGCGCCGCCGTTGCCGTCGGCCGTGGGGTTGAGGAACTGCACCTCTTCGCCCGGCGTGCTCTCGCCCATCGCCGTGCGCAGCGAGTCGCCCAGGCCCGCCGTGCGCAGCGCGTGCACCAGCAGCGTTTCGGTCGAAATGTCCACGCCATACAGCAGGTTTATGCGGTCGAGGCGGGCCTTGGCATCGGCCGCCCCGCCTAGGGCCGCCACCAGCGCCGTGGCGTATTTGCGGGCCTTCGCATCCCAGCGCGCCCGCAGCTTGAGCGCCGTTTTCGTGCGCTTGTCAGCCTGTTTCTGATAAAGAGTTCTAGTAGCCATTGGCTTATCGAAAATTAAGAGAATGGAAAAATGCTGCTCGTAAAAGCGGCCGGCCCCGGAAGGAGCCGGCCGCTTTACTGCTTGGCTGCCGCTGCTTAGGCCACGTACTCAATCGCCAGCGGGTTGGTGGCGTTGTTGTTGAGCGGGTAGTTCTTGCCGTTGAGCTGCTGGTAGTAGTTGATGCCCACCACGCCTACCACCACCTCGTCGGCGGTCGGGGCCACCGGGAAGGAGGCGACCAGCGACTTGTTAGCCAAGGCCGCCGAGTTCAGGGCGATGATGCCCAGCGGCGCAGCCACGGGTGCCACCTGGTAAGTGCCCGTCTCGAAGTTGAGCGCGGCCGCTCCGTACAGCAGCTCGAAGTGGGTCGCGCCCTGCGGGGCCACCACGTCGGTAGCCGGGTTCAGCGCCGGAATGCTCATCGTCACGTCCGAGCCCGCGCCGGTTACGGCGTACTGGAAAAACAGCGCCTGCCCGATGCCCGCGCCCTGGTTGAAGTTGAAGCCCAGCAGCGCGCCGATGTTGTCCTTGTCGATGGCGCGCTCGCCGCGGTCGTTGGCCTCGTCCATCCCGATGATGGCGCGCATAGTCTGCGTGAGCCGGCTCACCATCTTCGAGTCCGAAGCGGCGGCGATGAGCACCCGCAGCGAATCGCGCAGCAGCTTGCCGGCCGAGGCGGCGCGGCCGAATTCCGAGGCGTTTTCGCGGGTCCGGGCCAGCGAGGCCGCCGAGTTGAAGGCCGCTTTGTTGGAGGCGGGTTTCTGACGGACCGAGCCGTCTT
>CAXTFI010000140.1:0-13509 GCA_964243255.1 uncultured Hymenobacter sp. | reverse complement strand
GGGGCCGGGCCGGGCCGGGCTGCGCCGCTACGCCGCCTGGCTGAACCGGGCGCCCGCGGGCGCGCCCGCGGCTCCCAGCCAGGTAGCCTTGGCGGCTGAAGTAGCGCCCGAGCCTGCGCTGTCCTGACCGGCTCGCTTTGCCAGCCCGGCCAGGCGCGTTGCCACTTGCTTGCGGGCCAGCCCCCAGCCACCTTCTTAACGACTTGCCCTTAAGGCCGTTGCTGTATGAAAATATCCCTGCGCTCCCCCAAGCTGCTCCTCCCGCTGGCCGTGATTTTTTGCGTGGAGCCGGCATTTTGGCAGTTGGTTATCGCCGAGCCCGATGACCCCGTCTTGCTTAAGTTTCAGTCTGGCGTGCTGGTGCTGGGCGCCGCCGTCGCCTTTTGGTATTTCCGGCGCATGGAGCCAATCGTGAGCCGCGGCATGCTGCTCACGGTGGCCTACGTGCTGGGCCTGATGCTGGAGTCGTACGCCACGCACGGCACCTGGGTGATATACATGCACGTGTTTGCTAAAATACTGACCTTGTTTGTGTTGTATGGCACCTACGGCTATTACCGGCAGCGGGGCCTGCCGCCCCTCAAGCCAGTGGTAGGCATGATGGTTGTCGTGCTGCTGCTCAACTTAGTGTTTATTCACCCGGATGCCCTGAGTTTACAGGGTTTTGTGGATAACGAGCGCGGCGTAACGGCCACTTCGGCGCTGTTGCTGGTGCTACCGGCCTTGCTTTGCCTCAACTGGTATTTGCAGCGGGGTGGCTTGCTGGTGCTGGGGGTGCTTTACCTGTGCCTGGCGCTGGTAGTCTTTTTGCAGCACCGCTCGGTGTGGATAACCACGGTCATTGCGATGGCGGCCAACCTACTGCTCCTCTTCTGGCGCGTGCCGAGCGTGCGCTTTTCGCCGCACCGGCTGGGCATGCTCGTGCTGCTGCCGCTGGTAGTGGGCGGGGTTGGGGGCGTGGCCACCGTGCTCAACAACCCCGACGTGGTAAAGCGCTTCCAAACCAGCTACGAAGACATTACCAAGGCCGACCAGCAGGGCACCGGCAGCTGGCGCCTCAAGCAGATGCAGGCCTACCGGCCCCTGGTGGCCGAGCGCCCCCTGGCGGGGTGGCGGCTGGAGGGCTTTGAGGTGCCCATGCAGTTCTACGACCCCGCTTCCGACATGCCCATGTGGCCCGACGGCACGGGGCATCACTTTCACAGCTTCTACCTCGACCGCTTGTTTTATTTCGGCTGGCTGGGGCTGCTCTTGGTGGTGGTGCTGCCCTGCATTCAGATTGTGCGGCGGCTGGCGCACCCGGCGCCGCTTACCATCGAGGCCGCGGCGCTGATTAGCCTGTTTGCAGGCAGCCTGGTATTTGGCCTTTCCTACGACTGGCCCACCTACTACTACGCGGTGCTGGGTCTGTTGCTGGTGGCAATTACGCTGCCCGCCGACGTGCCCGCCGCCGCCGCCGCCGTGCCTCAGGTGCCGCACGCCGAGCCTGTTTCAGAAGCTGTTCTTTCCACCTAACTGCCTGCTACTGTGCGACCTCTAAAAATACTGTGGCTAACCGCGCACCCCCACCCCAACGAGGGGGCGGTCGGCACCCCCTGGATTATTAGCCTGATTGACCAGCTGGCGCGCCGGCCTACCGAGCTGGCCCTCACCGTGCTGGGCACCGGCAACAACATGGCGGCCCCCGAGGAGCACTACGAAGCCGCCGGGGTGCGGTATGTGCACCTGCTGGTGCCCCCGCGCGCCCAGGATATCCTCACGCTCTACCACCGCCGGATAGCCATACTTACCGAGTACCTGCGGCGGCATTGCCACGAGTACGACCTGATTCACGTGCACGGCTCCGAGTCGCAGCTGCATGTGCCGGCGGTGGGGCTCGGGGTGCCGGTGCTGCTTTCGGTGCAGGGTATTGTGTGGGAATACCTGAAGGTGCTGCCCGTGGCCGACCCCATGCGCCGGTTTTTGTGGCTGCTGGCCAGCTACTACGAGCTGCGCTACCTGCCCCACGTGCGCGACGTATCGTGCCGCACCACCTGGGATACCCGCCTCAGCCGCCTCTACAGCCCCGGCTGCCACGTGCACCTCAACTGGGAAATGATTCGGCCCCAGTTTTTTACTATCAACGCGCTAACCACCCCGGTGCCGAAGCCGGGGCCGGTGCAGCTCCTGTTTTTGGGCGGCACCCAGGTAATGAAAGGCTACCGCGAAACGCTGGAGGCCTTCCACCTTATCCGGCAGCAGATTCCGGCCCGGCTCCTGCTGGTGGGGCAAACCCAGCCCGAGCGCATCAGCCGCTGCATCCGGCGGCGGCGGCTCACCGCCATCGGCCCCGGCGACCTCGAATACCGGGGCATGCAGAGCGTGGACGAATTGCTGGCGCTGCTGCAAAGCTCGTTTTGCCTGCTGCACCCCTCCTACATCGACAACAGCCCCAACACGGTGTGCGAAGCCCAGGTGGCCGGCCTGCCGGTAGTGGCCACCCTGGTGGGGGGCGTGGGCTCGCTGATTGAGCACGAGCGCACGGGCCTGGCCGCGCGCCTCGACCCGCGCGACATTGCCGACCAGGTGCTGCGCCTCTACCACGACGAGCCGCTGCGGCAGCGCATTGGGCGCGAAGCCCTGCGCGTGGCGCGCCTGCGGCACGACCCGGCCACCATCACGCAGCGCACGCTCGACACGTACCGGGCCATTGTGGCGCGCGAGCGGCCGGCCCAGTGGGCCGGCGCTTTCGCGGCGCAGGAGGCGCCAGCGCTTATGTCGACGGTAACGCCCCTCGCCTCATGATGCAACAAGCCGCCCTTGCGCCACTGGCCACGCCGGTGCTGCTGCTCATCTTCAACCGGCCCGACACCACTCGGGCCGTGCTGGCTGCCATCCGGCAGGCCCGGCCCACGCGCCTCTACGTAGCGGCCGACGGGCCCCGGCCGGGGCACCCCACGGACCCCGCCATGTGCGCCGCCGCGCGCGCGGTGGTGCTCGCAGGCATCGACTGGCCCTGCGAGGTAGCCACGCAGCTGCGCAACCACAACCTGAACTGCGGGCTGGGCCCGGCCACGGCCATTAGCTGGTTTTTTGAGCACGAGCCGGCGGGCATCATCCTGGAAGATGACTGCGTGCCGGCCCCCAGCTTTTTTGGCTATTGCCAGGAGCTGCTGGCTTACTACGCCCACGACCCGCGCGTGATGCACATCGGGGGCAACAATTTTAGCCGCGAAGCCCGCCGGCCCCTGCCGGCCGGGGCCGACTCGTATTACTTCTCTACGCAGGTAAACAGCTGGGGCTGGGCCACCTGGCGGCGCGCCTGGCAGCTCTTTGATTTTGAGCTGGCTGCATTCGAAGCAACCAGGCAGGCCGGCCGCCTGCGCAACTACTACGGCTCGGCCCTGGAAGCCCGCTACCGCCTGGCCAAGATAGCCGCCGTGCGGCAGCTGCCGGCCCCGGCCCACATCTGGGATTACCAGTGGCATTTTGCGGTGGCCGCCCATGGTGGCCTGTGCACGGTGCCCGCCGTCAACCTGGTGGGCAACGTGGGTTTCGGCCTGGGCGGCACCCACACCCTCGACGCCACCGACGAGCTGGCCAACGTGCCGACCGCCGAGCTGCCCCTGCCCCTGTGCCACCCGGCCGGCGTGCGCGCCGACCGGGCGCGTGACCGGCGGCGCTTTCGGGAGTTTTTGCAGGGCCGGGTGCTGGCCAAAATGCGCCGGGCGCTGGCCGGGCTGCGGCCCAAAGTGCCCGCCCCCGCGGCCCCGGCCCCGGCCGTTGCCAGCGTTGCCCAGCAGCCTTTTCTTACTCCTACGCCCGCGCCCCTGCCATGAAAATGCTCCTCTCCGCTTATGCCTGCAACCCCACCCACGGCGGGGAAAGCAGCCACGGCTTTAATTGGGTTTGGGAAACGGCGGCCCTGGGCCATGAGGTGTGGTGCCTCACCATTCCGGCCGACCAAGCCGACCTGGACAAGCTGCTCGCCGAGCGGGCCGCCGACCCCACGGCCGGCCGCATTCACCCCGTGTACGTGCGCGTACCAGAGGTTTTTGATTACCTCTATCGCTGGCAATTTGGCGTGTACCTGCACTACCTGGCCTGGCAGCGGCAAGCCTACCGCGCCGCGCAACAGCTTGACCATCAGCACAATTTTGACCTAGTGCACCACGTCACCTACAACAGCCTGCAAATGGCGTCGGGGCTGTGGCGGCTCCACAAGCCGCTGGTGCTGGGGCCGCTGGGCGGGGGCATGCGCGCGCCGGCCTCACTGCGCCAGTACCTGCCCGGCTGGTTTAAAACCGAAACGCTGCGCAACGTTATCAGCCGGCTGCTCATCACCTTCGACCCCAACGTGCGGCAGTCGCTGCGGCACGCGGCGCTGGTGTTTGCGGCCAACGGCGACACCGCCGCCCTGGCGCGCCGGCTGGGCGCCCGCCGGGTCGAGCTGGCCATGAGCACCGGGCAGCCCCCCGGCTTCTTTCCGGCTGCTTACCCGGCGCGGCCCCCGCTGGCCGGCCGGGAGCTGCGCATTCTGTGGCTGGCGCGGCTGTATCCGCGCAAAGGCCTGCACCTGGTGCTCGATGCCCTGGGCAAGGTGGCTAAGCGGGTGCCGTTTCACCTCGACATCCTGGGCGATGGGCCGGTAGCGGGGCTGGTGCCCGGCTGGATTGCCGCGGCGGGCCTCCAGGACCGCGTGACCTGGCACGGCGGCGTGCCCTACGAAGCGGTGCGGGCCGCCTACCTCAGCCACGACCTGTTTATGCTGTGCAGCCTGCGCGATACCTACGCCTCGCAGTATATCGAGTCGATGGCCCTGGGCCTGCCTATTCTCACGCTTGACCACCACGGGGCCACCGACTTCATTCCCGATGAGGCCGGCCTTAAGGTGCCCGTGCAGTCGGCGGCCGCTACCACCGCCGCCCTGGCCCGCGCGGTAGAGCACCTCTACGACCACCCGGCCGAGCTGGTGCGCCGGGGCCAGGCCGCCTTCGATTTTGCCAGCCAGCACAGCTGGCCCCAGCTAGTGGCCAGCCTGCACCGCCGGGCCGCCGCCGCCACGCCCGAGCTGGCGGCGCTGGCCCCCGCCCCCGCCCCTGCCCCTGTTACAGTCTAAGTTACTAGTTACTAAATAGTTGGGTTTGACTGGTTTTGTCCGCACTTCTCACTTGCCAACATGCTCTACCTCGTCATTCCTGTCTTCAACCGGCTGGCCTTCACGCGCGGGTGCCTGCTGTCGCTGCGCCAGCAAACGGCGGCGACCGCCTTTCGCACCATCGTCGTCGACGATGGCTCGACCGATGGCACGGCGGCTATGCTGGCCCAGGAGTTCCCGGAAGTGCTCGTTGAAACCGGCACGGGCACCCTCTTCTGGACGGCCAGCGTGAACCTGGGCATCCGGCGGGCGCTGGCCGCCGGGGCCACCCACGTGATGACGCTCAACAACGACCTCGTGGCGGAGCCCGATTTTGTGGCCCAGATGCTGGCGGCCGCCAAGCGCCACCCCACGGCCGTGCTGGGCGCCCTGGAGCTGGACCTGGCCAGCGGCGAGCCCGTGTACGGGGGCGAGCGGCTAAGCTGGGCGCTGCACCGCCGCCACGACCTGCTGCGCGAGCTGCCGCCCGCCGCCCGCCACGGCCTGCACGCAGTCACCTACCTGCCGGGCCGCGGCCTGCTCATTCCGCGGGCCGTGTTCGAGCGCATTGGCTTGTTCGACGAAAAGCGCCTGCCCCATTACCTGGCCGACTTTGACTACACCAGCGTGGCGCGCCGCCACGGCTTCCCGCTGTATTGCAACTACGAGGCCCGCCTGCGCACCTACCCCGCCGAAAGCGGCCAGGAGCAAACGCGCCGCGTGCGCAGCCTGCGCGGCTACTACCAGCACTTGTTTGGCATTCGGGGGGGTGGCAACCTGCGCAATTTCAGCTACTTCGCCCTCAAAAACTGCCCCCGGCCCTACCTGCCGCTGTTTTTGCTCAGCGGCTACACCCGCCGGCTGGTGGGGTATTTCTTGCATTAGGGCCGCGCTGAGCTACAGGCGTAACTAGCAAAGTTAAATTACTGCTAGTCAGTTTTTTAACTTATCTTCGCCTACGCACTTCCTATCTACGCACCTTTTATGCTACCTGCCATGCCCGCTACTTTATCTTCGCTGGCGGCCCCGGTCCCGGCAGCCCCCCCGGCCCCGCGCAAGGTGCTGCACGTGCTGCACGCGCTGCGCTTTAGCGGGGCCGAAATTATGCTCAAAATTGCCGCGCCCGAGTTTCGGCGGCAGGGCCTGGAGCTGCACATTCTCAGCGACTGCCCCCCGGCCAGCAGCGACTACGCGGCCACCCTGGCGGCGGCCGGCTACACCGTGCACTACCTGCCCTGGGGGGCCAGCCAGCTCAAAAACCTGGGGGCCGTGCGGCGCTTTTTGCAGCAGCAGCGCTTCGACGTGGTGCACAACCACACCGAGCAAAACTTCCTCTGGTACAGCCTGGCGGCCTGGCAGGCGGGCGTGCCGCGCTTCGTGCACACGGTACACAACAATTTCAATTTCAAGGGCTTGGCACGCGTTAAGCGGGTGGCCTACCGGCTGGTGGCGCGCCGGCTGCTGGGCGTGCGCTTCATTGCCATTGGCACGTCGGTGCAGGCCACCGAGCGGCGCGTGAGCTTCAACCCCACGGCGCTGGTGTTCAACTGGACGGACCCGGCGCGCTTTTACCCGGCGCGCTCGGCCACCGAGCGCCAGCAGGCCCGCCAGGCCCTGGGCCTGCCGGCGGGTAGCCTGGTGCTGGTGTCGGTGGGGGGCTGCTTCGAAAGCAAAAACCACCACGCCATTTTCACGGCCCTGAGCCTGCTGGCCCCCGAGCTGGCGGCCCGCATCGTGTACCTGCACCTGGGCGATGGCCACCTGCACGCCGCAGAGCAAGCCTACGCGGCCTCGCTGCACCTGGCGGCCGACGTGCGCTTCCTGGGTCAGCTGCAGCAGGTGCGCGACGTGCTCATTGCCAGCGATATCTACGTCATGTCGTCGCACTACGAAGGCCTCAGCATCTCGCTGCTGGAGGCCCAAAGCTGCGCGGTGCCGGCCGTGGTATACGACTCGCCGGGCCTGCGCGACCTGGTGCGCGACCACCGCACGGGCCGCCTGGTGCCCCCCACGCCCGCCCACCTGGCGGCGGCTCTCACCGAGCTGGCGGCCAGCCCCGGCGAGCGGGCCCGGCTGGGGCAGGCCGGCTACCAGCAAGCGCAACAGCAGTTTAGCCTGGCCGAGTCGCTGAAGCAGCTGCTGGCCCTCTACGGCCCAGCTTAAGTACTCTATTGGTCAAGAAGTTGCTTCAGTAAGATAGATTTTTTTCATGCTTTTTTCATTGGTAAAAAAGCCGTTGCTGGTAGCGTATGCCTAATTTTTGAGCATCTCACGTTTTTACCCCCTACTAAAATGCAAATTTTTTCGAACCTAAAACTTGCCTGTTCGCGTAGGGTAATAGTACATTTGCTTAGGCAAGAGAAAAAAACTTTATCATTTTTTATAGTTTTGAGGCTTTAAAACTCCTTAGTTGGTATTCCGATGGCAGGTGAGTGTGGTTGAGTAATGGTAGTAGGAGCTGACAGAAATATGTGGGAACGAAGAAGGTGGACAGCGTGGAGGGGTAGCCAAGAAATACAGCTAACTACTGCTTAGATAGCTACATAACTACACAACAGCTCGCATCAGCGCACAGTAAGGGATGGCTATTACCTAGTGGTGACCCCACCGGGCTATGCATAGCTCGCACCCCTGTTTGCGCAAAATCCCTTAGTAGTTGGTTTCGGGGGCCAGTAACACTAAAATACAAATTATTTGAATAATTTTTATAGAATTTGTTTTTGAATATTTAATTCTTTTCCAAAACCGGCGCGCTTTTATTTTCGCCGTATCTTGTAATAATGCTAAAATCATCTCTTATACGGCAACGGCTACTTGTCCACCTCGAGCGCACAGGTTATTGCTATAAAGTTGGCAGCTGGCTACTCCTGCTCCTGACCCTCACGGCGGGCTGTGCGCAGGCACAGGTGCCGAACGTCACGTATTCGGGGCCGCTGGAAATTACTAAAGGCGGCACCTACTCGGGCAATTATCGCAGCAACGACTCGTCGGTACCCGTTATCCACATCACGACCACGGAGCCAGTTATTTTGCAAAACTGCATACTGGTGGGGCCCGGCGAACTTATTCTGGCCGACCATGACCACACCAACCTAACGATACGCGAGTGCCAGGGCTACGGCACCACGCCCACCCAGGACGACCGGGGCCGGGGCGTGTTCCTGTACATGTACAAGGGCCAGAGCCTGGTGATGGAGCACAACTACCTGGAGCAGAACCAGGGCGTAGTGCTGGACCGCTGGGTGGGGGATGGCTCTAGCAACCAAACGGTTAGGATTCGCTACAACCGGGCCGTCAACATCGATGGCAGCACCCGCAACAACCCGCAGCAAGGCCAGGGCTGCTTTGCCCTGCTGAATACGGTAATAGGTGTTGGCAATATTGAAATAGCCTGGAACCAGATTATTAACACGCCCAACAAAAGCGCGGTGGGTGACAACCTGAACTTCAACAACTCGGGCGGCACCGGCAGCAGCATTGCCAGGGTGCACGACAACTATGTGCAGGGTGCCTACCCGGTGCCGGCTACCGGCCCGGCCTTTAGCGGCACGGGCTTTACTACCGATGGCGACGGACAGTCGCCCAGCACTACGGCGTCTTATATCGAACTGGACCACAACCAGTTTGTGAGTACCTGCAACGCCGGCATCAACGTGGCGTCGGGCCACGACATTAACATCCACGACAACCGCGCGGTAACCAGTGGCTACCTGCCGAGCGGCGAGAAGCTGCAGGCCCTCTCGTGCGGCATTACGCCCTTCAACTACTACAAGTCGCCGGCCCCCACCTTTGGCAATGTGCGGATAGTTGATAACACGGTGGGCTTTGCGTGCTACTACGCGAGCAACCCCTACCCCAACCGCAGCGACTTCTGCCTGGCCCTGGCTACCACGGTAAGCGGCAACGTGAGCCTGCCGGCCAACCTCACGGTGCAAACCGAGCAAAACGAGTGGGCGCTGTGGCAGCAAAAGCTGCAGCAAAACGGCATCACGCCGGGCCTCTCGGGCAGCGCTCCCACGCCCGCCCCCGCCCCCACCACACCCGCGCCTGCCCCTACCACGCCCCCGGCCCCCGCTCCCACGCCCCCGGCCAACGCTACTTTTTACCGCGCCTTTGACTTGAATGGCGCCGCCGCCACCATCGACGGCAACCGCTGGGAAGCCGGCTCGGCCTCGGGCCTGCAAGTAACGGGCGGCGCCAACTTTGTGGGCAACACCAGCCTCAACCCGGCCCCCGACGCCGCCCGCACGAGCATGCTGCAGTCGAGCGTGTACGGCCCGCACGTGGCCGCCGCGGTCAGCAACGTGCCCAACGCCAGCTACTTGGTGTACGCATATGTGTGGGAAGACAACAACGCCGAAACGTTTAGCGTGTCGGTGAACGGCAAAGTGGTGCAGAGCAACTACAACAGCGGCGCGGCCGGCCACTGGGACCGCCTCGGCCCTTACCAGGCCACGGTTACCAACGGCGCGCTCACCGTTAACCTGGATGGCGGCACCGCCAACTTCTCGGGCCTCGAGCTGTGGACGGTAGCGGGCACCGCCGCGCCCACCTCCACGCCCACGGCCAACGGCTTTTACCGCGCCTTTGACTTGAATGGCGGCGCCACCACCATTGACGGCAACAAGTGGGAAGCCGGCTCGGTAGTGCAGGTAGCGGGCGGCACCAGCTTTGTGGGCAGCACCAGCCTCAACCCAGCCCCCGACGCCGCCCGCACGAGCATGCTGCAGTCGAGCGTGTACGGCACCAACGTGCAGCTAACGGTGCCCAACGTGGCCAACGCCAGCTACCTGGTGTACCTGGACGTGTGGGAAGACAACAACGCCGAAACGTTTAGCGTGTCGGTGAACGGCAAGGTGGCGCAGAGCAACTACAACAGCGGCGCGGCCGGCCACTGGGACCGCCTCGGCCCCTACCCGGCCACCGTGACCAACGGCACGCTCAGCGTGGCGGTGAGCGGCGGCACGGCCAACTGCTCGGGCCTCGAAATATGGACGGCCGCCAGCGGCGTGGCCACCACCAGCACCAGCTTTTACCGGGCCATTAGCCTGAACGGCAGCGCCGCCACCATCGACGGCAACAAGTGGGAGGGCGCCTCGGCGGCCAACTACTCAGTCAATGGCAGCAAGTTTAGCCTGCAAAGCCAGACGCTTACGCCCAGCACCGATGCCAGCCGGGCCACCATGCTGCGCGCCTGCCAGTACAGCAACAGCCTCGATTTTCAGATGACGGCCGTGCCCAACGGCACCTACCAGGTGTCGGCCTACGTGTGGGAAGACAACTTCACCGAAACCTACAACCTGGCCCTGAATGGCCAAACGGTAGCCAGCAACCTCAAAACCGGCGCGGCCGGCGCCTGGACCAAAGTGGGCCCCTACCCGGTTACCGTCACCAACGGCGCTATCCGGCTCACCAGCAGCGGCGGCACCGTCAACCTGTCGGGCGTAGAAGTGTGGCAGCAAACGACCAGCGCCAGCCTCACCAGCACCGCCAGCTCCAACGCCGTGGCCGCCCGCAGCACCGCCGCCGCCAGCACCGCCGCCGCCCCGGCCAGCCTCTACCCCAACCCGCTCAGCAGCGGCCAGTCGCAGGTGCAGGTAGAAGCCACGGTGGCCCAGTCCGAGCAGGTAGTCGTGCAGGTGCTTTCGCACATGGGTGCCCTGCTGCGGCAAGCCACGCTAAGCTTCCCGGCCGGCCTGTCGAGCCAGCTGCTCGACGTGGGCAACCTGGCCCCCGGCACCTACCTGATACGCTTTGCCAGCGGCTCGCTGGCGGGCAAAACCATCGGCTTGGTTAAAAACGATTAGCCGACTGCGCCCGGCGCGGCGCTTCCGTAGTAAGCTTTTTGAAAGGCCTGCTCCCGCTTGGGGGCAGGCCTTTTTGGTGGGGGGCGGGGTTTGAGTGGGAAGTACCTGGTTGAAAGCAAACAGGTGGGTAGCCTCCGGGGTCGTTACGTTCGGGAGGCCGGCCCCAGAGAGGCGCTGGCAAGCAGGTGCCTGCCTACTTCCAGCGCGCTACTTAACAGGCGATAAGTGACTAAAATCAATGCGGGTAGCTTAGGGGCACGGCTACTTTTAGCCCCGCCAACGAAACGCGGTTTGCCGCGGCTATTCTGCTGGTTACGACGCTTTGCCGCCCGGTTGGCTTCTCTTTCCCGCCTTATTTTTTTCGGCTATGATGCAACGCATAAAGCGCCGGGCCGGCCGGCTCCTGCGCGAGCTGGTGCCCCACAACCTGCGCTACCGGCCCACCGGGGTGCACCCCCATAGCCAGGCCCTGGCCGCGCTGCCCGGCAGCGGGGCCACGTACCAGGAAGTGGTGCCGGCCCACACCTCTTACCTCGACGTGCCCCCCGACTTCTACCACCTGTGCGTGGCCTACGACAAGCCCCAGCCGGCCGAGCAGGTGGTGCCGGCCTTTGTGCTCACGCTGGCCGGCGGCCGCCTCTACGCCGACAACTTCGACAGCGTGGCCGTGCTGGCCGCCGATGGCCGGCTGGTGGGCGACGCCTCCTTTCAGTTTGCTAAAAAGGAATGGAGCCTGATTCAGCCCGAAGACAACAACATATTTCGGCAGCGCTACTTTGTGCCCCCCGTGCCGGTGGCCGGCACCGTGTGCAGCCTGCTGAGCGGCGGCGGGGCGGGCACCGGCAACTACTCGCACTGGCTGCTCGACTCGCTGCCCCGGCTGCACCTGGTGCGCGAGGCAGGCCTCTGGGAGTCAATAGATTACTTCCTGGTGTACGACCGCCACAACGGCTTTGTGCGCGAAACCCTGGCCCTGCTGGGCGTGGGCCCCGAGCGCCTGCTCGACGTGCACACCCACCGCCACCTGCGCGCCGAGCGGCTGGTGGTGCCCTCGGCCGTGCGCGGGCGCGGGCGGCACTTTCCGGGCTGGGCTTTCGAGTTTATGCGCACCGCCTACGGCCCGGCGCGGCAGGCCGTGGCGCGCCCGTTCAGCCCGCTCGTGTACATCAACCGGCGCGACGCCGCCGTGCGCCGCGTTACCAACGAGGCCGCGGTGCAGGCCCTGCTGCAACCCTACGGCTTCGAAACCTACCAGCTCAGTGCGCTCAGCTTTGCCGAGAAGGCGGCCCTCTTTGCCCAGGCCCGCGTTATCGTGTCGCCGGTGGGCGCGGGGCTGGCCAACATCGGCTTTTGCACGCCCGGCGCGGCGCTGATTGAGCTGCTGCCCCACCACTTTGTAGTGCCCGATTTTATGGAGATAGCCGCGCGCGTGGGGGTGCGCCACTACCCGCTGGTGAGCGCCCCGGCCGCGGCCGGGGCCAATGCCTACGCCGACCGCCTGGAGGACCTGACGGTGGAGGTGCCCGCCCTGCGCCAGCTGCTGCGCACGGTGGGCCTGCCCGACCCCGCGCGCGAAGCTGCCGCCCCGGTTGCTATCTAAAAGTTTGATAATCAGTTAATTACTAAACACCGTGGCATGGCAAGTGTTTTACTTTCGGTGGTGACCTGGAACAGCGCGGCCTCCATTGAGGCCTGCCTGCGCTCGGCCCTGGCCCAGACCTACGCCGACTTTGAGCTGTGGGTGGTAGACAATGCCTCGGCCGACGACACGCGGGACCGCGTGCGGGCGCTGGCCGCTACCGATGCCCGCCTAAGCCTGCACCCGCTGCCTACCAACACGGGCTTTTGCGGGGGCCACAACTACGCCCTCGACCGCACCACTACCGAGCTGGTGCTGCTGGTGAACCCCGACGTGGAAATGGCCCCCGACTACCTGGCCGGCGCCGTGGCCGCCATGCACCACGACCCGCGCATTGGCACGGTGTGCGGGCTGCTGCTGCAAACCACCGAGCCCGACCCGCGCATCGACAGCGCCGGGCTGGTGCAGCGCACCGGCGGGCGCTTTGGCCTGCGCCTGCACGGGCAGCGGCTGAGCACCGCGGGGCCCCTGCAGCGCCAGGAAGTAGCCGGCGCCGATGGCGCGCTGCCGCTGCTGCGCCGCCGCTGCATCGACGACCTGCGGGTGGAGGGCGCGTTTTTTGACCCCCGCTTTTTTGCCCATAAGGAGGATTGGGACGTGGCCTGGCGCAGCCAGCTCTACGGCTGGCGCACGGTGTTTGAGCCCGCCTGCCGGGCGCTACACCCGCGCCAGTTTTTGCCGGCCAGCCTGGCGGTGCGGCGGCGGCTGGGCGGCGCCCTCAAGGCCGACGCCGTGAAAAACCAGTGGCTGCTGCTGCTCAAAAATACGCCCGGCCGGCAGGTGCCGGCCATGCTGGTGCAGGCGCTGCCCCGGCAGCTGTTCATTGTGGGCTACCTGCTGCTGTTTGAGCGCACCTCGCTGGGCGCGCTGCACTACGTGTGGCGGCACCGGCACGACCTGCTGGCCAGCCGCCGGCTGGTGCAGGCGCGCGCAGCGCAGGGCTGGCC
>CAXTFI010000139.1:0-13566 GCA_964243255.1 uncultured Hymenobacter sp. | reverse complement strand
TCTACGTCATCGCCGACGAGCAGAACTACCACATGCAGGTGCTGCAAGCCACGCTCAAAAAGCTAGGCAAGCCCTACGCCGCCGCTATTCAGCACCTCAGCTACGGCATGGTCGACCTGCCCTCGGGCAAGATGAAAAGCCGCGAAGGCACCGTAGTTGACGCCGACGAGCTGGTGCAGGAAGTAGAAGCCGCCGCCAAGGCCGCGACCCTCGAAAAGGGTAAAACTGAAGGCTTTAGCGACGAAGAGCTGACTCAGCTCTACCACACGCTGGGCCTGGGCGCGCTCAAGTACTACCTGCTCAAAGTAGACCCCAAAAAGCGCATGCTCTTCAACCCCGAAGAGTCGGTGCGGCTGGAGGGCGACACCGGGCCGTTTATCCAGTATAGCTACGCCCGTATCTCGTCTATCCGCCGAAAGGCCGTGGCCCAGGGCGTGGTCGAAACCACCGATTTTAGCGCGCTTACGGAGCTGCAACCTACTGAGGGTGAGCTGATACAGCAGCTGGCCGGCTACGCCGGCGTAGTGGCCGAGGCGGCCCGCACGCTCTCGCCCGCCGTGGTGGCGCAGTACGCCTACGACGTGGCCAAAAGCTACAACCGCTTCTACACCGAAGTGCCGATTTTTGCCGAAACCGACCCGCTCAAAAAAGCCTTCCGCGTAGCGCTATCGGCCAAAACGGCCGAAACCATCAAAACCAGCCTTGGCCTACTGGGCATCGAAGTGCCCGAGCGCATGTAGCGCGAAGCTCTGCTTCGTGCATCGCCGCGCAGCGGCGAATCTCGCGCCAGGCAGCCACCCACCAACCGGCCCACGCGGCGCTACTCCACCTTTGCCGCGTTGCGGCGCTACGCGGAGCGAGAGCTTCGCGCTACTTCCTCCCTATGAAAAGCGTAGCAGTGTACTGCGGCTCCAGCAGCGGCAACCAGGAAATTTATACCCAGCAGGCCCAGGAGATGGGCCGCGAGCTGGCGCGGCGCGGCCTCACGCTCGTGTACGGTGGCGGCTGCGTGGGTTTGATGGGCACCATTGCCGACGCCGTGCTGGCCGCGGGCGGCAAGGTCATCGGCGTCATTCCCGGCTTCCTGGCCGATAAGGAGCTGGCACACCAGGGCTGCACCGAGCTGCACATCGTCGACACCATGCACCAGCGCAAGCTGCTCATGGCCGACCTGGCCGATGGCTTCGTGGCCATGCCCGGCGGCTTCGGCACCCTCGAAGAGCTGTTTGAGGTGCTGACCTGGGGCCAGCTGGGCCTGCACGACAAACCCGTGGGCCTGCTCAATACCCAGGGCTTCTACGACACGCTGCTGGCGCTGCTCGACCATATGAGCGCCGAGGCGTTTTTGCGGCAAGAGAACCGGGGGCAGGTGCTGCAAAGCGTCAGCGCCGCGACTTTGCTCGATGCGATGGAAGCCTACCAGCCCGTGCGCCTGGAAAAGTGGCTAACGGCGGAGAAAAGCTAGAAAACTGTTGTTAGTTAAAAAGCACGTCATGCTGAACGCAGTGAAGCATCTCGCTCGCGCCGTTGAAATACTAATCCTACGATTCGAGCGAGATGCTTCACTGCGTTCAGCATGACGTTCTTTTGCTCACTGCTCACTGCTCACTACCGCGCCAGCCGCAGCCCGGTAAACTGCCAGCGCTTATCGGCGTGGAAGAAGTTGCGGTAGCTAATCCGAATATGACTTTCGGGCGTGGCGCACGAGCCGCCGCGCAGCACCAGCTGGTTGAGCATAAACTTGCCGTTGTACTCGCCCAGCGCCCCGGCGGCGCGCTGGTAGCCGGGGTAGGGGTGGTAGGCCGAATACGTCCACTCCCAGCAGTCGCCCAGCAGCTGGTGGCAAGTGGCGGGGTCGGCGTCGGCGGCTACTGGCTGGGGGTCGAAGTTATTGGTTTCGAGCCAGTTGCCGCCCTGCGGCGTGGCCTGAAAGTGACGGGCCGCAATTTCCCACTCGGCCTCGGTGGGCAGGCGCGCCCCGGCCCACTGGGCGTAGGCATCGGCTTCGTAAAAGCTGACGTGCGACACGGGCGCGGCCAGCTGCAGCGGCTCCAGGCCGGTGGGGCCGTAGCGTAGCCACCGGCCTTCCGCGTTTTGTGACCAGTAGAGCGGGGCCGCCCAGCCGTGCTGGTTGACCAAATCCCAGCCCTCGCCGAGCCAAAACTGAAACTGCCGGTAGCCACCCGACTCAATAAATTGCAGGAAATCGGCATTCGTCACGAGCCGGTTTTGCAGCTCAAACGGCGCGACCAGCACCTCATGCACCGGCAGTTCGTTATCAAACGAAAAGCCAGCTACCTGATGGCCAACGGAATAGATGCCTCCCGGCACCGGCAGCCAGGACGCTTCTTTTAAGTTAGAATGAGGAATGAGGAATGAAGAATTCTCCGCCACTAATTCTTCATTCCTCATTCCCAATTCCTCATTCAAATAAGCTGGGGCCAACGGATTGGTACTGAGGATGTACTTGATGTCGGTAGCCAGCAGCTCCTGGTGCTGCTGCTCGTGGTGCAGGCCCAGCTCGACCAGCTCGGCAGCGGTGGCGGGCAGCTCAGGTAGCCGGCCGAGCAGGGCCGCCATGTGCTCATCTACGTAGGTGCGGTAGCGGTACACGTCGGCCAGGGGCGGGCGCGAAAGAGTGCCGCGGTCGGCGCGGTTTACCCTGGAGCCCAGCGAGTTATAATACGAATTGAACAGAAAGGCGAAATCAGGGTGAAACACCGCGTAGCCCGGCAAA
The DNA here is from genome assembly GCA_964243255.1 of uncultured Hymenobacter sp. Classification (GTDB taxonomy): domain Bacteria; phylum Bacteroidota; class Bacteroidia; order Cytophagales; family Hymenobacteraceae; genus Hymenobacter. Next base: position 10,829 of record CAXTFI010000139.1, on the reverse strand, counting down.
AACGGCTTGAGCAGCATGGTTTCCCAAAACCAGGTGGTGTGGGCCAGGTGCCATTTGGGCGGGCTCACATCGAGGTTGGGCTGCACCACGGTGTCTTCGGGCAGCAGCGGCTGCACCAGGGCCACCGACTGCGCCCGCACGGCTTGGTAGTGGGCCGCCAGGTTGGTAGCGGCCAAAGAAGCCGCCGCGGGCGGGCAGGGCAGAAGTGAGGAAGCAGCGGTAGCCATAGGGTGCACGAGTGGGTTAGCGAAGACATGCGCTTAACCGCGCCGGCCGCCCCAGGGTTGCGAGGCGGCGGTGCCAGCCTAAGCCAGGCGGCGCGCTACTACTGCGCCCCTCAGCAGCGCGCCCAGCGCCGGGGCCCGAGGCGTCAGGCCCCGGCAGCCAGAAGTATACTGAAAATAGCCAAGAAAATTCTGGATTAAAGGAATTTACCGCTTGCTAACACAGTTTGCAAAGCCAATACCACTAGTTGCCCTACAAGGTCCAACCTTAACCAGATTTTTTTGTCAATTCCTTCTTTATGAGTACGATAGTTGCCAAGTCCAACCAGCCTGATTCCCTATCATCTGCTAAGCTGCCCAAGCGCCCGGCCCGGCGCGTGGGCGAAAAAAGCCGCCGCGGCTTCGCCGCCATGTCGCCCGAGCAGCAGCGCCGCATTGCCAGCGAAGGCGGCCGGGCCTCGCACGAGAGTGGCCGGGGCCACCGCTTCTCTACCGAAGAGGCGCGCGCCGCTGGCCGCAAAGGTGGCCAAATAAGCCGCCGCGGCCCCAAAAAGCCCGCCGACGACGTGGCGTAAGGCTGTTTGCGCCGCACCTTTGCCCCATGCTGACTCTTACGTACCAGCGGCGGGCGCTGCACTTCAACTTTCCGGCGCGCACTTCGCGCGGCGCGCTCACCGAGCACGTAGCGTATTACCTGGCCCTGCGCGATGCGCAGCGGCCCGGTACTACGGGCTGGGGAGAGGCGGCCCCGCTGGCCGGCCTCAGCCCCGAGTACGGGCCTGACTTTGAAGGAATTGTGCAGGATTTTTGTGCGCAGTTTAACCAGGCGCACCACCAGGCCCTGACGGCGGCCGCAGCGGCGGCCCTGGTGCCGGCTACGCTGCCTGCGCTGCGCTTTGCCCTCGAAACGGCGGCCCTCGACCTGGCCACCGGTGGGCGGCACCAGCTTTATGCCAATAGCTTTAGCCAGGGGCGGGCCAGCCTGCCCATCAACGGCCTGGTTTGGATGGGCGATGCCCCGTTTATGCGCGCGCAGATTCGCCAGAAGCTGACGGCTGGCTACGCCTGCCTGAAAGTGAAAATCGGGAGCCTCGACTTTGCCACCGAGCTGGCCCTGCTGGCCGAGATACGGGCCGAGGCCAGCCCCGCGCAACTCATGCTGCGCGTGGATGCCAACGGGGCCTTTGCGCCCGCCGACGCGCGGGCCAAGCTGGCGGCGCTGGCTGAGTTTGGCATTCACTCCATTGAGCAGCCCATTGCGGCCGGGCAATGGCCCGCGCTGGCCGCGCTGTGCCGCGAGTCGCCCATTCCGGTGGCGCTCGATGAGGAGCTAATCGGCCTCACCGACCTTAGTAAGCAAGCGGCGATGCTCGCTGAAGTGTGCCCGCCCTACCTGGTGCTCAAGCCCACGCTGCTGGGCGGCCACGCCGCCACCCGCCGCTGGATTGCCCTGGCCGAGGCGCGCGGTATTGCCTGGTGGATAACCTCGGCCCTGGAATCGAACATTGGCCTCAACGCGGTGGCCCAGCTCACGGGCGAGTACGCAGTGGGCGGCTTTGCCCAGGGCCTGGGCACCGGCCAGCTCTACGACAACAACCTGGCCGCCCCGCTCACCATCCGGGCCGGCGCGCTGCACTACGACCCCGCCGGCCCCTGGGGCCAGCCCTAGCGCGGTTTTATAAGCAGTAGACCGTTTTTTGAGAAATTAAGAATGAAGAATTAAAAATCTGCTAGTCAAATTTTTGATTCCCTTTAATCGACGTACTAACCAGGTAGCGGCAGCGGGTTAGCTGGGCCCAAGCAACTTGCCGGTTTACCCCTTGCCAACGCCCCTAAATCGTTGTATATTTAGCCTTTCTCCGGCTAATCTGTGCCAGGTACTATGCGCGCGTGCTTCTCGTTTGGTTGGTGCCGGCCGTGCTGGCTGCTGCTGGCCTTGCTGGCGGCGCTGCCCGGCATTGGCCCGGCCTGCGCGCAGGTAGCGGCGGGCCCGGCGGCCGCTTTTGCGCTCACCCGCCGCGGCCGGCACCAAACGCGCTTCGACTACATTTCGCAGCGCAACCTGGTTATTATAGAGGCCCGCCTTAACGGAGAGGGACCCTTCAACTTTTTGGTTGATACCGGCGTGGGCACCAGTCTCATCACCGACCCCCAGGTGGCCAGCCAGCTGCACCTGAGCCGCGGCGAGGAGTACCGCATGATGGGAGTGGGCGGGGCCGACAGCGGCCTGCGCGCCTACGAGTCGACCAACGTGCGCGTGACCCTGCCCGGTGCCGAGGCGGCCGGCATGAGCTGGCTGGTGCTCAACAGCGACGTGCTCGACCTCTCGGGCTACGTGGGCATGCCCATTCACGGCATTATGGGGTCCGATTTGTTTCGCTCGTTCGTGGTAACCATTCACCCCGACCAACGCCAGCTGGTGCTCGCCGACCCCACCCACTTCAAGGCGCCCAAGGGCCGGCGCTGGGCCAGCCTGCCGCTGGTGCTCGACCACGGCAAGGCCTACCTGGCCGTGGGCGTGCAGCAGCTGGGCACCCCGCCCGATGCCGCACCCCTGGCCCTGCGCCTGCTGCTCGACACGGGGGCCGGCCATGCCCTCAGCATCGAGACTACCGCCGACCCGCGCCTGCGCCTGCCGCCCGTGCGCCTGCGCACCGACCTGGGCCGGGGCCTCACGGGGCTCATCAGCGGCTCGCTGGGGCGGGTGGCAGCCGTGCACCTGGGCCGCTACCACTTGCCGCAGGTGCTCACTTCGTTTCCCGACTCGTCGCAGGTGCACGACCGCCTCATGGGGACTGAGCGCCTGCGCCACGGCAGCCTGGGCTACGAGGTGCTTAAGCGCTTCACCACCATTATTGACTACCCCCACAACCGGCTGCTGCTGCGTCCCACCACCGAGCTGCGCGAGCCGTTTGAGCACGATATGTGCGGCCTCGACCTGCTGGCTACCGGCCCCACCTACCGCCAGTACCAAGTGCTGCGGGTGGTGCCCGGCTCGCCCGCCGCCTCCAGCGGCGTAGCCGAAGGGGAGGAGCTGGTCAGCGTCAACTTCATTCCCACGGCCTTCCTGTCCATGACCGACCTCAACCACATGCTGCACTCGCAGAATGGCCGCGTGCTGTACCTGGTGCTGCGCCGGGCCGACGGCGAGCTGCACCCGGTGAGTGTGAAGCTAAAGCGCCAGATATGAGGCGGTGAGGTGGTGAAATGGTGAGATGGTGAGTAGCAGAACGTCATGCTGAACGCAGTGAAGCATCTCGCTCGCACCGCCCGGCTGGTAGTTCAACGATGCGAGCGAGATGCTTCACTGCGTTCAGCATGACGTTCTGCTACTCACCCCTCACCCCTCACCATTTCACCACCTCACCACCTCACCATCTCACCGAAAGCAGTACCTTTCGCGGCCGCTCAATTCCCACCTATGTCTGCCGCTGCCACCGCCTCCAATACGTTGCCGCCGCCTCTCATCCAGGCCAATCAGCACATTTACCGGGACTACTTCCGGGAGGAATTTACGCAGACGCTGGATGAGAATATTCTGCAACTACTTGATAGAGTGTGGTTTAGGACGGAGCTGGTGGGCTTCGATGATTTCCCGCAGCGCAACAACCCCGACCGGCCCCTGATTTTTGCCTCCAACCATTCGGGCATGGCCTTCCCCTGGGATGCCATTATTTCACTTTCGCACCTGTGGCGCTACCTGCTGCGCCGCACCGGGTCGCTGCGCGACCTGCCCCGGCCCCTGTCGGCCCCCATGCTCTCGGCCACCACGCTGATGAACCCCTACCTGGTGAAGGACTTTTGGAAGAAGTGCGGCAGCGTGGATGCCACCACGCTCAACTTCGAAACCATGATGTACTACCAGGACCACAACCTGATGCTGTACCCCGAGGGCGTGCCTGGCATTGGCAAGGGCTTCAACCGCAAGTACCAGTTTCAGCGCCTGGCTACCAGTATGTTGCGCTTGAGCTTGATGCACGGCACCGACATCGTGCCCTTCTACTGCATCAACGGCGAATACCTTAACCCCTACGCCTACAGCTTTGACTGGATAAACCGGCTGACCAAGAAAATCGGCATCCCGTTCTTGCCCATCACGCTGCTGCTGCTGCTGGTGCTGGTGCAGCCCTGGGCCTTTTACCTGGCCCTGCCGGCCAAGCTCACCTTTGTAATGGGCACCCGCATTCGCCCCAGCGACCTCACCTCCAAAAAGCACGACGAGCTGACCCGCCCCGAGTATCTGGCCTTGAGCGAGCAGGTGCGCCAGCTGATGCAGGCCGAAATGGACGCCGCCGTGGCCACCCACGGCCAGCACCCCTACCGCTGGCGCGAGCTGTGGCAGCGCATGAAGGAAAATCGCCGCTACTTCCCGTTCTTTCTGCCCTTCGCCTGGCCCGCGGCCTTCGCCGAGTTTGAGCGCCGCTACGTGGCCAACGGCGAGCGCGACTTCGACCTGCACCTCGACCAGCCCGGCGCTTTCTGGAAGATGCTGTGGCGCAACCCCTTAGTACTGGCCTACTTTATTCCGCTGCTGGGCTGGATACCCCTGGCCATTAAGGGCTACCGGGGCAACAAGCTGGGTAGTAAGCCAGTATAATAAGCTGCAAGCCAGGTATATTGCCCACTGTTGGCCTAGCGCTGGGCGCTGGTAGCAGCCGGTCATTAGCCGGTTATCTGGCGCGGTGGCCGTAGGTTTGTGGCAAGTAGTAGGCTTGCCTACTACTTGCCTGGGCCAACGTATTCATTTTCAATTCCTTCACCCCAACTTTTCACTCATGGACGACCTGTTTAAGAAATTCATCAACACCGGCGTAGGCTTTCTATCGCAGGGCAATAAGGCCATGCAAACCGCCATCGAAAAGCTGGTGAAGGAAAGCAAGCTCTCGGAGCAGGAAGGCAAAAAAATAGTGGACGACCTGCTGAAAAGCAGCGAAACCAAGCGCACCGACCTCGAAAAGCAGTTCAAAAACCTCACCGACGACCTGCGCACCCGCGTGGGCCTCGGGGCTGAGGAGAAGAAAGCCGCCCCCGCCAGCAAAGCCAAAGCCGCCGCTAAGCCCGCCGCGGCCAAAAAGCCCGCCACCAGCGCCACCGCCCAGGCCGCCGGCACTGCCAAGAAAGCGGCCGACAAAGTGAGTGCCGCCGCCAGCAAAACCCAGCACGCGGCCGCCGCCAAAGCCGGCGCCCCCAAAAAAGCTGCTGGTAATGGGGCTGCTTCTGATGCCAGCTAGAACGGTGTAGGGTGCGGGGTCGTACCCTGCACCTACTAAAAAGCCCCGCTGCATTGCACAGCGGGGCTTTTTAGTAGCACGAACTGAAATTTGCGCTACTGCTTTACGCTTTAGCGTAGGTCACTTCCTTCACGGCCTTCAGGATGCGGGCCACGTTGGGCAGCGACGCTTCGATGAGGGTGGGGGCGTAGGGCAGGGGCACGTCGGCGCAGGTGATGCGGATAACCGGCGCGTCGAGGTAGTCGAAGGCGCGGCGCTGCACCATGTAGGCCAGCTCGCCCGAGATGCTGGCCAGCGGCCAGGCCTCTTCCACCACCACCATGCGGTTGGTCTTCTTCACCGAGTTGATAAGCGTGTCGTAGTCGATGGGGCGCACCGAGCGCAGGTCAATTACCTCGGCGCTAATGCCTTCCTTGGCCAGCTCATCGGCAGCGGTGTAGAGCAGCTTCATCATTTTGCCGAAGCTCACCAGCGTCACGTCTTTGCCCTCGCGCACCACGTTGGCCTTGCCAATTTCGAGCACGTATTCTTCTTCCGGCACCTCGCCTTTGTCGCCGTACATCAGCTCCGACTCCATGAAAATAACCGGGTCGGGGTCGCGGATGGAGGCCTTCAGCAGGCCCTTGGCATCGTAGGGGTTGGAGGGTACTACCACCTTGAGGCCGGGGCAGTTGGCGTACCAGTTCTCAAAGTTTTGCGAGTGCTGCGACGACAGCATACCCGCGTTGCCGGTGGGCCCGCGAAACACGATGGGGCAGGAGTACTGCCCACCCGACATGGAGTAGATTTTGGCTGCCGAATTAATTACCTGGTCAATGGCCACCAACGAGAAGTTGAAGGTCATAAACTCGATAATCGGCTTCAGCCCATTAGCGGCCGCGCCCACCCCAATGCCGGCAAAGCCCAGCTCAGCAATTGGCGTATCAATCACGCGCGCCGGCCCAAACTCGTCGAGCATACCCTGGCTCACCTTGTAGGCACCATTGTACTCGGCCACTTCCTCGCCCATCAAAAAAACGGAGGGGTCGCGGCGCATTTCTTCGTTCATGGCCTCACGCAGGGCCTCGCGGAATTGAATGGTACGCATCAATTTAGACTAGCAAAAGCCGGCACACGGCCGGTATGCAAAGCTACAATGGGAATTTAGAATGGGGGATGAGGAATTTGGAATGTGCGGTAAGCTTTAGCTTGCCGTTTGTGCGGGTGGTTAAGTAAAAACGGCAAGCTAAAGCTTACCGCACACCCCAACGCCCGGTAAGCTAAAGCTTACCCTACACGCTATTTAAGTGCTTCCCGAAACGCCGGGCCCTGCACGTAGCTTTGAAATTCCAGGTCCTCAGTGGCCTGGGTGGCGAGGTCGTGGTTGAGCTGCACGGCTTTGCGCAGCTCGTCGGCGACGGCAGGCTCATCGTGGCGGCGGGCGGCGGCCACGGCCAGGCCGTAGTGCGGGGCGGCCGCCTGCGGGCGCAGGTCGAGAGCCAGGTGGTACTGGGCGGCGGCCGCATCATAGGCCCCGCTTTGCACCAGTACCAGCCCCTGGTTCAGGTAGTTCTGGTAGCTGGGGCCAGCCAGGCGCAGGCTGGTGAGCGCCTGCTCGGGCTGGCCCACCTGAATTTCAAGGGCCGCCTTATCCGAAAAAACCTTGCGCAAAATGGCGCGCGGCCCTCCTAGCTTAATGGCATAGTCGTAGTCTTGCAGGGCTTCGAGGCGCTCCTGGGCGTGGTGGTGGGCCGAGGCGGCGCGGTAAAACAGCTCGGCGGTGGGGTGGCGATGGGCGGCCAGCGTGAAGTTGACGGCCGCCCGGCGGTAGTAGTTCTGCTGCACCTTCAGGCTTGACTCCTTCTCGGCGCGCAAAGCCAGCACGGTGCCCAGGTTGTAGAAGGCTTCCCAGCGGGCGGTGCTGGCGGCGGCCAGCTCATAAATGCGCTGCTTCTCGGCCAGCAGCGGCGTGAGGGTGGCCGAGTAGCGCAGCTCCTCGGGCGTAAGGGTTTCAAGCTCAGCTTCCTTAGCCAGTATTTTCTTACTCAGAATATACACCTCCGAGTCGTAGCGCGGCGGCGCGGTGTAGGTCACGGCCACCGTGCCCCAGCGCAGCACCGGGTAAATGTAATCCTCCAGGTAGTCGAAGTAGCTGAGCTTGTGCAGGGCCTTTTCCTTCTGGGCAAACGTGCCGCGCGTGTCGTTGATGATGCTCACCACCGAATCTTGCTGCGTGGGCTTTAGCACCGAATTCTGCACCTGGTTGAGCAGCAGCTCCCAGCTGTTGCGGTAGGCCAGGGTGTCGAACTTAATGTCTTCTACCTTATTGAGATACGAAAAGCCTTTCACGCGCTGCTTGTAGTAGTAGAGCAGCATTTTGACGCGCTTGCTGGCCAGCGCCGGCTGGTGGGCATCGGTGGAGTCGGGCGAGTGGCCGGCCGCGATGAGCACCCGCTGGGTGTGCTGGTTTTGGTCGATGAGGTCTTCCAGGGCCGCGATGTTGGTGCCCAGGTGCGAGCGAATAAACCACTGGCCCTGGTCAAAAAACAGCGGCAGCGTGCGGGTACCGCTCATCACGTTGCTGGCCGACTCGGGCAGCAGCGCCAGCAGCGTATCCTCGATGACCACGCGGCGGGCCGGGTCGGCAATGCCGCGGGCCACGAGCGTTTCCGTTTTGGCAGTCAGCACCTTGCCGTGGGGCTTCAGCTCGCGCACCTGGCCGCGGGCCATGAGCTGGCTGGGCGAGTGCTGCGGCGTGTTGGCGATGGTGAAGCGGCGGCGGCTGATGAGCCGGCCCTTCACCGAGTCGTCGTAGGTAAACTCGCCCTGGGCAAACGAGAGGCGGCCCACCGTGTCGCGGCGCAGGTCGTGGTCGTACTGGTAGGTGAGCAGCACTTCGTACACGGCCCCTTTGTGCAGGTGGCGGCCCGCCGCGCGGGCGGTGGCCTCGAAGGGCACGGCCTCGCCCACGGCCGTGAGCGGGGCGGGCTCTATGGTAACGCGGCGGCCGGTTTCGGCCGCTTGCAGCATCTTGGGCAGAGGCGAGCAGCCGGTGAGCAATAGGGCCAGCAGCAGGCCCGCCCAGCGGAGCTTACTTGTTGAGTATAAATGCAAATCGAAAAAAATTGGCGGCAGTCAGCGTAAGCCGGACAATAACCCGGTTCGCGCATTAACGTAGGAAGTAGCCTAACGTTTGCCGCTGGTTAGGTTGTATCTTAGCCCGGCAAAGTTGCACCGCGCCGCCCAAACCTCCCTCTATGCACCGCTTCACCGACTTCATCGAAGCCCAGTCTTTTGGGCTGTGCTCAGCCCTGGGGCAGCGCTGGGGGTTCAGCACGCGCAGCATCCGGCTCTCGTTTGTGTACGCCTCGTTCTTCACGTTTGGCTCGCCCGTGGTGCTGTATTTCGCGGGGGTGTTCTGGATGAATATCCGCCGCGCCTGGCGCCAGCAGCGCAGCACCGTGTGGGACCTTTAGGTAGAATTAAGAACGGGAGAGTGAGAAATGTGCGGTAGGCTTTAGCTTGCCGTGGTTGCGTACCCGTTTTTACCAACGGCAAGCTAAAGCTTACCACACATTTCTCACTCCCCATCTTCAATTCTTAGTTGCGCAAAGCGCCGCTTGCCCCTGGCAAAATAGGCCCATACCAGGCTGCCCGCGTAGGTGCCGGCCCGCTGGCGCACCAGCAGGTGCGGCCGGGCCAGGCGGCGGCGCTGCCGCCAGTAGCTGAGCTTCTGGAAAAAGTGCCAATGCGCCCGGCCCACGGCCAGGGCCTCGGGCCAGTTGCCCGCCAGCAAAAAGCGCAGGCCGGCCACCCAGTCGAGCACCAGGCGCAGCGCAAAGGTGCTAGATAACTCGCTGGTTGCCACATTTTTATATAACAACGCCAGCCCGTTGCGAAAGTTGAGATAGGTTTTGCGCGGGCTGGCCTTGGGTAGGGTGCCGCCGCCCACGTGGTGCACTACGCTTGCCCCGCCCGCGTACCAAATTTCGTGGCCCGCATTCTGGGCGCGCCAGCAGAAGTCGATTTCCTCCATGTGGGCAAAAAAGGCGGGTTCCAGGCCGCCCAGCTCGCGCCAGGCGCTGGCCCGCACCAGGCAGCAGGCGCCGCTGGCCCAGGCCACGGGGCGCGGGTCGTCGTACTGGCCACGGTCGGTTTCGAGCGTGTCGAAGAGGCGGCCCCGGCAAAAGGGGTAGGCCAGCCGGTCGAGGTAGCCGCCGCCGCCGCCCGCGTACTCAAACAGCGTGGGGTCGCTGTAAGCCAGTATTTTAGGCTGCGCGGCGGCGGCGTGCGGGTTGGCTAGCAGTAGCGCGCGCAGGGGCGGCAGCCAGCCGGGCTGCACGTCCACATCGGAGTTGAGCAGCACAAAAAATGGGTTGTCGAGTTGGGTTAGCGCCTGGTTATAGCCCTCACAAAATCCCAGGTTCTTGGCAAATAGCAGCAGCTCGACCTGCGGAAAGCTCTGGCGCAGCAGTGGCACCGAGTCATCGGTGGAGGCATTGTCGGCCACCACCACGCGGGCTCCCGCCGCGTGGGTTAGCACACCGGGCAAAAACTGCCGTAAAAAATGCGCGCCGTTGTAATTGAGAATCACAATGGCAACGTCGGCGCAGGAAGAATTAGAAATAAAAAATGAAGAATGAGGAATTGATTCGGGTGTTCCGGTCAATAATTCCTCATTCCTCATTCCAAATTCTTTATTAAAAACCTTACCCACCAAAGTTGCTCAGGTCGAGGCCGGGAATGTTGGGCATCAGGCCACTGGTTTGGCGCTGAAGCTCTTGGCGCGCCAGCTCGGCGGCGGCTTCGAGGGCTTTGTTAACGGCGGCTACCACGAGGTCGGGCAGCATTTCGCGGTCTTCGGGCGTGAGCAGCGAGGGGTCAATATCGAGCTTGGTGAGGGTGCGGTGGCCGTTGGCCGTTGCTTTTACCAAGCCCCCACCGGCTTCGCCGGTTGCCGTGAGGTGCTGAAGCTGTGCTTGGGCGGTCTGCATTTTGTCTTGCAGCTCCTTCACTTTGCCCATCATGCCCATCATGTCGAATGCCATAGAAAATAGTGCGCTTGCAGCGCGTATAAGCGGTTTTTAAAATTGTACTCGTACAAAGCTGTTACACAGGAATGCTGGCTGATGCCTGCGCGCACCCCTGCACTTTTTGCAGGCTTGCTCCATTCCCACTTCCAGCAGAATGCATATTCTTGCTTTGGCAAACCGAAGCATCTCCCGAGCGGTCGGTTACTATCCGGCTAGGTTGCAAAGGTAGTAACTCCACTAAAGCCACTGGAGTTTTGCTTGCTTTTGGCAGTTTGACTTTGGTGTTGTTCTCGGGTGAGTGTACGTTGCCCTTTGCCTGGACCCCACCCCCGGCCCCCTGGCCCCTCCCCCCAAAAGGGAGG
>CAXTFI010000138.1:0-13598 GCA_964243255.1 uncultured Hymenobacter sp. | reverse complement strand
ATGCGCAAGACCACTCCGCTGGTGCTGGCGGCCCTGCTTGCAGGCCGCCTCACCCCCGCCCTGGCCCAAAACACGCCGGAGGACAACAACCTGAACGGCGACACGCCCTTTGTGCAGCACATCAGGCCCGACCGCCCCGGCCAGACCATCACGGCGGGCGTGCTGCGGGCGGGTGAGTTTCAGCTCGAAACCGGGTTTCAGCGCTTGTCGCCCCGCGCGGGCACGGGCGTGAGCAGCAATGTAAATACGCTGCGCATCGGCTTCTGGAACAGCATGGAACTGCGCCTTACGCAGCCCTACGTGTTTGGCACGCCGGGGGCGGCCGCTGGCCCTGCCAGCGGCGAAGCCCCCAGCCTGCGCCCCGACTCGGTGGGCTGGGCCCCGCTCACGGCCGGCGTGAAGCTGATGCTGACGCCCGACCGGGCCAGCCGCTTTCAGGTGTCGCTACTGGCCGAGGCCAGCCTGCCCAATACCGGCCAGAATGGCTTGCGCCGCACCACCTGGGCCCCGGCCGCCCGCCTGCTGCTGAGCCAGCAGCTGGGCCGCCGCGCCGCGCTGGAGGCCAACTTCGGCTTTGTGCAGTCGGGCCTCACCATGGCTGACCTTTTTAATGGCCAAATAGGCGGCCAGTACCTCGGCTCGCTGGCCCTCACGGCCCCCATTGGCAACAAGGCCGGCTACTTTGTGGAAGGCTACGGCCGGGGCCGCGACGGGCTGACCACCGGGGCTACCGCCGGCCTCTACTACCGGCCCTGGACCGGCCTGCGCTTCGATGCCACGCTGGGCCGGATAGTGGGCGGCGTAAACGCGGGGGCCACCACCGTGGGCGCCGGCCTGGCCCTGCGCCTGGGCGGCAACCAGCACTAGCCGCCGGCGGCGCGGCCGCGCCGCGCCGCGGACTACTGGCGCTACTTTTGCTGCCCGATTGATATACTTCCCGCCAGCCTGCCCCGTATACTGGTAGGCTGGCCCTTTTTTTGGTTTCCTAACCAGCTTTTCCACTATGCGCTTCCAAACTTTCTTTCTGCCTTGCCTGCTGCTGGCCGGTGCCGCCTGCCAGCGCACCGAACGCGGCACTTCGACCCCGCTAGTTAGCTCCACTATTACCACCGCCGATGCCCCACTGCGCGAAACCCGCTGGGTGCTGCGCCAGGTAGCCGGCCAGCCCATTGCGGCCGTGCCGGCCAATGGCCAGGAGCCTTTTTTGCGCATTACGGCGGCTGGCACGGCCGAGGGCCAGGGCAGCTGCAATACCTTCCGCGGGGGCATGGAGCCCGCCAACGACGATGGCGAGCTGAAATTTGCGCCCCTGCTGAGCACGCGCATGGCCTGCCCGGCCCTGGCCACCGAGCAGCAGTTTTCGCAGGCCCTGAGCGCCACCCGCGCCTACCGCATCAAAGGCGATACGCTACTACTATATGCTGATAATCAGCGTACTGGCACGCCCCTGGCCCGGCTGGAGGCCGTGTACCTGCGCTAGGCGGCTAGTCTTTTTCGGGGGCAATGCGGGTCGGCGTTTGCTGGCCCGCCACCAGGCCGCTGGCGCTGCGCGCAATGGCCGAAATCACGGCCGTCATGTTGGGCACATCCAGGCTACTCACCTCGTCATCTACGCTGTGGTAGAGCTTGTCGGTCGGAATCTGGTCGGTGCTGATGGTGTGGGCCGGCACGCCCAGCCGCGCCAGGGTGGCATTGTCGGAGCGGTAAAACAGGTTTTGCTTAGGATACGGGTCGGGCTCAAACTTGAAGCCCGTGCCCTTGAGGTTGGCTTGCAGCAGCTGGCCAAAATCTGACCGGTCGTAGCCCGTAATAAAGGCCGTTTTGGGCCCAAACTTGGCGGGCTTGCCAATCATCTCGATGTTGAACATGGCCGTGAGGTCTTTGGGGTCGAGCTGCTTGGAGAAGTAGGTAGAGCCAAAGCCCCCGACTTCCTCTCCCGTGAAGGCCGCAAAAATCAGCGGCCGGGCATTGTCGTCGCGCTTTTTAAAGTACTCGGCCAGGGCCACCACGGCCGTGGTGCCGCTGGCATCGTCGTCGGCCCCGTTGGCGATGGAGTCGCCGGCCGTGGGCTTGATAATGCCCAGGTGGTCGTAGTGCCCCGAAAAAACGATGTCCTCGTGGGTGCGGGCCGCGCTGTGGCCGGGCAGGTAGCCCACCACATTGCGCAGCGTCAGGGTTTTGGTAGCGGTGGTGGCCGCCACCCGAAACGTGGGGGCGGCGCTCACTTTTGCCGGAGCCAGCACCCACACCACCGAGTGCGGATTGGCCGTGGGGCTGAGTCGCAGCCGCGCCGCCTGCCTACGCTCGGAAACCAGGCCGACAAATGCCTTCGTAATAGCGGGTTGAAACACTACCAGCACGTTTTTTTCGGGCCGAAAAATATCCTGCAAGTGCGGCCTGATATCTCCCTCTGTTTCCAGCAATACCACTTTCACGCTGTCTTTTTCGGTCCAGCTCAGCTGCGGCTGGCTGGTGAGGGCCAGCACCTGGCCCGCGGGCACGGTAGCGCCGTTGAGCGTCACGGCCAGGCTTGTCACCACCGTTTCATACGCCGGAAACTCCTGCATAAAGCCCGCCTGGCCCGGCAGCGGCTGCAAGCCGATGCGCCCAAACTCGGCGGCCAGCAGCTCGGCGGCCTTCAGGTTGCCGGGCCCACCGGTGGGGCGGCCCTGCATATCGTCGGCGGCCAGCGCCGTGAGCACCCGCTTCACCGTGGCGGCCGATACGGCTGTTTTGGTTTGGGCCGCGGCCGGGGGGGAGCTAGCGGCCAGGCAGCTCAGTAGCAACGTAGTGCGCATTTTTGCTAAGTGTTTTTTCATCAAGTAGTTGCAGTAGTTATAGCCGCTTTCCTCGCGGAGACCGGCAACTCATTAGCCCCTGCCCTACCGGCCGGGGGCCGCCAGCAGCGGCTCCAAATCGGCCACGGCCCGCACGAACTCGGCCTCGGTGTTTAGGCTGCCTTTGTGCGCTTTGAGGGCCGCCAGGGCCGGGCCGTAGGCAGCCAGCGCGTGCTCCAGGCTGGCCCGCTTCAGGCGCAGGGGCGAAAACCGGCCGTCGCTGGGCCAGCGCAGGAAGTACTGCGCCTCCTCCACGAGCGCGCCGGGCGCGGAGGCCGTGTAAGAGTCGTTGGTGGCCGACGGCTTTACCATTGTCTTGTGCAAGTACTTGACCAGCTGCACGTTTTTGCCCTCCACCAGCATTTCGGCGCAGGTGCCGGCCACGTCGGGCGGCGAGAAGGGGTAGTTGACAAAATGCCGGGCCGGCTCCAGCAGCCGAAACTCGCGCACCTGGCTCATGGGCAGCAGCACCGAGTCGCCCGGCGGGCGCCGCACCCGCAGCTCCTGCCGGTAGAGGTCGTATTTGAGGGGCACCACCGTGGCCCGCTGGTTGCCCACCAGCAGCAGCTCGCCCGGCCGCCAGTTGGGAAACAGCATCGGCGAGCCCAGCAAGGCCTCGTCGCGGGTGCTGAAGGCTATCATTTCGGGGCGGCGGCCGGCCACGGTCGACAGGTTTTGGGCGGCCTGGGCCACGCGCTCGGCTTCCGTAAGCTGCTGGGCCTTAGCCACTACTGGCATCAGCGCTAACAAAATGACTAATAAGGAATTACGCATAAACCAAAGGTGAAAAGACATGGGGGCGGCCGGCTGGCTATTCCATCGTCAGCACCAGGTCGTCGGCCTGCACGCGGGTGCCTTCGCCCAGGGCGAGGCTGCCCACGGTAAGGTCGGCGGGCGCGGTGATGGTGGTTTCCATCTTCATGGCTTCGATGACGAACAGCGGCGCGTTGCGGGTTACCTGCTGGCCGGCTTCGACCAGCACCTTGCTCAGCAAACCTTGCAGGGGCGCGCCAATCTGCTTGGCGTTGGCGCGGTCGGCCTTCTGGTTGTGCACGGTTTTAACTTCCACGTGCTGGTCGCGCACTTCGAGGTTGCGCGTCTGGCCGTTGAGGGCAAAAAACAGGGTGCGCATTCCCTCTTCATTGACCGGGCCGATGGACTGGAGCCGGATGATAATCGTTTTGCCCCGCGCAATGGTGATGATGGTTTCCTCACCCTCCTTAAGGCCAAAGAAGAACACCGGCGTCGAGATGCGGCTCACGTCGCCGTAGTCCTGCCGAAACTTCCAATAATCAGCAAACACCTTGGGATAGAGCAAGCTAGAGAGCAAATCGGTGAACTGCGCATAGGGGTGCTCCTGCTCAAAAGCCGCCCATTCCTGGTCGAAGTCGATGGGCGCCAGGTGCTCATTGGGCCGGTCGGTGAAGGGCCGCTCGCCCCGCAGCACGGCCTGCTGAATAGCGGCGGGCCAGCCACCCAGCGGCTGGCCAATGTCGCCGCGCAGCAGCTCGCGCACCGACTCCGGGAAGCTCAGGCTTTCGCCCTTGCTTATCACCTCCTCGGGCGTTAAGTTATTGGAAACCATGAACAAGGCCAGGTCGCCGACCACCTTCGACGAAGGCGTGACCTTCGGAATGTCGCCCAGCAGCTGGTTGGCATCGGCAAAGCGCTGCTTTACTTCCTCAAACTTGTCGAGCAAGCCCAGCGCCGCCGCCTGCGGCCGCAGGTTGGAGTACTGCCCGCCCGGTATTTCGTGCTCAAATACCTCGGCCGTGCCCGCCAGCAGGCCGCTCTCGAAGGGGTAATACTGCTCGCGCAGGGCCTCCCAGTAGTCGCTAAACTCGTTGAGGCTGTGCTGGTTGAACTCGCGGTGGCGCGGCGTGTGCCGAAACATCTCCACGGCCGCGTTGAAGTTGGGCTGCGAGGTGAGGCCCGAGAGGCCGCCCAGCGCCACGTCAATCACGTTCACGCCCGCCTCCACGGCTTTGAGGTAAGTAGCAGCCTGCAAGCTACTGGTGTCGTGGGTGTGCAGGTGAATGGGCAGCTGCACGGTTTCGCGCAGCGCCGTAATCAGCTCCTGGGCAGCATAAGGCTTCAGCAAACCCGCCATGTCCTTGATGCACAGGATGTGGGCGCCGGCCTCTTCAAGCTGCCGGGCCAGCGTGAGGTAGTAGTCGAGGTTGTATTTGGGCCGGCTGAGGTCCATGATATCGCCGGTGTAGCAGATGCTGCCCTCAGCCAGGCCAGTGGTTTGCTGGCGCACAAATTGGATGCAGGCCTCCATACCCTTCATCCAGTTCAGGGAATCGAAAATGCGAAATACGTCCACGCCCTTGGCGCCCGCCTCGGCCACAAAGCGCTCGGTTAAGTTATCGGGATAAGCCTTATAGCCCACGCCGTTGGCCCCGCGAATTAGCATTTGGAGCAGGATATTGGGTACCGCCTCGCGCAGCCGGGTGAGGCGCGCCCACGGGTCTTCGTGCAAAAAGCGCAGCGCCACGTCAAATGTGGCCCCGCCCCACACCTCCAGCGAGAAGGTTTGGGGGTGCTGCCGGGCGTAGCGGTCGGCCACCTTCAGCATGTCGATGGTGCGCATGCGGGTGGCCAGCAGGCTCTGGTGGGCGTCGCGCAGCGTGGTGTCGGTGTAGTGAATGAGGGGCTCGTCGCGCAGCCACTGGCCGAATTTTTCGGGGCCCAGCTCCTCCAACTTTTGGCGGGTGCCGGGCGCCGGCGGCTGGGTGAGGTCGGCGGCGGGCAGCGGCACGCGGCGCGCCTGGCGGCGCTCATCCACGCGGCCGGCCACGTCGGGGTTGCCATTTATCACTACCTCCCCAATGTAGTGCAGCAGGCGCGTGGCCCGGTCGAGCCGGGTGCGAAATTGCAGCAGCTCCGGGTTGTCCTTGATAAAGTCCACCGTAGCGTGCCCGGCCTGAAACTCGGGGTTGCGCACGATATTCTGCAAAAACTGCATGTTCGTTTTCACCCCCCGCACCCGAAACTCATCGAGCGTGCGCAGCATTTTTTGGGCCGCGCCGGCCAGCGTGGGCGCGTGTGCCGACACCTTTACCAAGAGTGAATCAAAAAACGGCGAAATGATAGCGCCTTGGTACACAGACCCTTGGTCGAGGCGAATGCCAAAGCCGCCCGCCGAGCGGTAGGCCACGATGGTACCGTAGTCGGGCTTAAAATCGTTGGTGGCGTCTTCGGTCGTGATGCGGCACTGCACGGCCACGCCCATGCGCGGCACCACCACCTCGGGCCCCAGCCCGATTTCGGGCGATTCAAGCGGGTAGCCGCAGGCGATGTAAATCTGGGTTTTTACAATATCGACGCCCGTTATCATCTCGGTTACTGTGTGCTCAACCTGGATGCGGGGGTTGACCTCAATAAAATAGATGCGGTCCAGCTCGGGGTTTACCAGGAACTCCACGGTGCCCACGTTGTCGTAGCCCACGGCTTGGCCAATTTGCAACGCGTAGGCATACAAGCGGTTACGTAGCGAGTCGGTGAGGTCCACGGCCGGCGCTACCTCCACCACCTTCTGGAAGCGGCGCTGCACCGAGCAGTCGCGCTCGTAGAGGTGCGTGAGGTGGCCGTGCTGGTCGCCCACCAGCTGCACCTCAATGTGCTTGGGCTGCTCCACAAATTTTTCCAGAAACACCGTGTCGTCGCCAAAGGCGTTCAGCGCCTCGTTGCGGGCCTCAAAAAAGCCTTTCTCCAGTTGCTCGTCGTCGCGAATCACGCGCATGCCGCGCCCGCCGCCGCCGCTGGCCGCCTTCAGCATCACGGGGTAGCCGATGCGGTGCGCCTCGGCCAGCGCCACGTCCACGTCCACCAGGTCGGCCTCGCTGCTCTCGATGAGCGGCACCTCGCACTTGAGCGCCACGACCTTGGCGGCCACCTTGTCGCCGAGCGCCTCCATCACCTCGGGGCGCGGCCCCACGAAGATGATGCCCTCCTCGCGGCAGCGCCGGGCCAGGTCAGCATTCTCGCTCAAAAAGCCGTAGCCGGGATGAATGGCCTCCACCCCATTCTCCTTCGCCACCCGGATAATCGCCTCAATATCAAGGTACGGGCGCAGCGGCTCATCATCGCCGCCTATCTGGTAGGCCTCATCGGCCTTGTAGCGGTGCAGCGAGTTGCGGTCCTCGTAGGTGTAGATGCCGACCGTGGCAATACCTAGCTCGGTGGCAGCGCGAAACACGCGGATGGCTATTTCACCGCGATTGGCGACAAGCAGCTTCGTGATTTTCATACGGGTAGGTGATTGGAGCAGAAGCGTTAGCTTGTGCCGGTAGCAAGTTGGGCGAACGACGCGCAAATAACTACACTAATAGCCTCAACTAGTGCAGGGTAGGCGCTTTTTAGCGCAGTGCCCAAGTAAGTACCCCACCGGTTACGCAGTAGCGCGAAGTTTCACTTCGTGCGCGAGCGAAGCGAGCAGGCGAAACCGCGCCACTGGCCCAAACGCGAGATGCTCGCGGCGCTTGCGCACGAAGTGAAACTTCGCGCTACTTCAAAAATCCGCACCAACTAAAACCTACGCTACGCCGCCGACCCAAGGCAGCCGCGCGCGCACTTGCCGCAGGCGCTCGCCCAGCTCCGTGAGGCCCGGCCGGTGCACGCTACCTAAGTGGCTAGTGGTAAATTCTTTATGCGGCACGTAAGTACCCGCATCTACCGCCTGCCCCACCTGCTTATAGGCATCCCGAAAGGGTACCCCACGCTGAATCAGCTGGTTGATATTCTCAACCGAGAAAATGGCGTCGTATTTAGGCTGGTCAATTACGCCCGGTACCACCTGCAACTCGGGCACGGCAAAGAGCAGTATGTCCAGGATATTGGCAAACTGCGTCATCGGCCGAAATAATATCTCCTTCAAAATCTGGAAGTCGCGGTGGTAGCCACTCGGCAAATTATTGACAGTGAGAATGATATCATTCGGCAATGCTTGCAGCCGGTTGCAATGCGCCCGCACCAGCTCAAACACGTCGGGGTTTTTCTTATGCGGCATAATGCTGGAGCCGGTTGTAAACTCCTTGGGCAGCTTCACAAAGCCTAAATCCTGGCTGTTGTAGAGCACTAAGTCGTAGGCCAGCTTGCTCAGGGTGCCCGCCACGCCCGCAATGGCAAAGGCCAAGGTTTTCTCGGTTTTGCCACGCAGCATCTGCGCGCCTACCGCGCTGATAGCCAAGTTGCTAAAGCCCATGTCGCGCGTCGTCTGCTCGCGGTCGATGCCAAAGCTGCTGCCAAAGCCCGCGCCCGAACCCAGCGGGTTGTGGTCGGCCACGGTGTGCGCCGCCTCCAGCAGGCTCATATCCAGCAATAAATGCTCAGCATACGCCCCAAACCACAGCCCAAAGCTGCTCGGCATGGCGGCTTGGAAGTGCGTGTAGCCCGGTAACAAGTCGTTTTTATATTTCTCGCCCTGTCGAATTAACAAATCCGCCAATTCCAGGATTTTGGCACCAATTTTCTCCGTGTAGTCCTTGATAAATAATTGAATTGCTGTCAGCACCTGGTCGTTGCGCGAGCGTGCAGTGTGGATTTTCTTACCCGCATCACCGAATTTATCCGTCAAATAATATTCGATTTTGGAGTGCACGTCCTCAAATTCCGGCTCTATTACAAACGTGCCGTTTTCTACCTGCGCCAGTAGCTCATCCAAGCCCGTAATTAATTGGCCTTCTTCCGCTTTGGAAATTAATCCAATGCTGGCCAGCATCTTAGCCTGCGCCTTCGACGCCCGCATGTCGAATTGTGCCAGGTACATATCCAATTCGCGGTCCTGCCCTACGGTAAACTGCTCGATTTTATCGTTGACCGAAAAGCCTTTTTCCCAGATTTTCATAGCGCAAAGTTTCGCGAGGTTAAAAGAGGTTTCGCAAAGTAGTTAAAAAGTAAAGTGTAGGCTGTTCATTTCAGCTGGCTAGCTAGTCAAACCTCGCGGAACCTCTTTTAACCTCGCGAAACCTTGCGCTTCAATGCCAGTCAGCAAGTTGATATAATCCATAATTGCACCGCGAATTTCACTAAGCAAAATGTACTCGTCGGGTGCGTGCGAGCGGGCGCTGTCGCCTGGCCCCATCTTTAGGGTATCAAACCGCATTAACGCCTGGTCCGAAAGCGTAGGTGAGCCATACGTCATTTTGCCCATTGCTACCGCCTGGCGCACCAGCGGATGAGTCAGCGCGATGCCCGACGACTGCAAATGCGTGGAGCGCGGCGTGATTTCGGCTTGCACGTGGGCGCGCACCGTGGCCAGTATTTCTTCATTGGAGTAGCACTCGTTGGTGCGAATATCCACCACGTAGCGGCATTCGTCGGGCACCACATTGTGCTGGGTGCCCGCGTTTATTTGGGTTACCGTAATCTTCACTGGCCCAAGTAGTTCTGATACTTTCGGAAACTGGTATCCACGCAGCCAGGTAATATCATCCAGTGCTTTGTAGAGCGCATTTTCGCCCTCCTCGCGGGCGGCGTGGCCAGTGCGGCCGTGCGCCACCCCATCGAGCACGAGCAAGCCTTTTTCGGCCACGGCGGCGTGCATACCCGTGGGCTCGCCTACAATGCCAAAGTCAATTTTACCTAATTCGGACAGAATACTTTTTATGCCGTTTGCGCCCGAAATCTCTTCTTCCGCCGTGATGGCGCAAATTAAATTAAACGCCGTGGGCCGGTCATAAAAATACCGAAACACTGCCAGTAAACTCACCGCCGACGCGCCCGCGTCGTTGCTACCCAGGCCCGTTAGCTTGTCGCCTTCCAGCACCGCGCCGAAAGGCGGATACGTCCAGGCCACGCCAGGCTTCACCGTATCGTGGTGAGAGTTAAGCAGTATTGTCGGTTTTTGTGGGTCAAGCTGCTGGCTAGTAGCCCATATATTATTACCCCGGCGCTGCGCTGGGATAGTGTGCTGCGCCAGAAAATTCTCCAGAATAGCTGCCGTGCCGGCTTCCTCGCGCGAAAACGACGGCGTTTGAATTAATCGGCTTAGCAGCTCAATTGCGTCCTCACTCAGCCGCGCAATCAACTCAGACATAGCACAGTATGAAGCGGTGACTGAATATGCAGCGCATGGCCGATAATTACCCGGCGCACGCCCTGGTGCAACGCGGCAAACGCATTTTCTAATTTTGGCAACATGCCATCGGCGATTATTTTCGCTTGTTTTAATTCGGCGTATTTCACTACATTAATTTCCGCAATTACCGATTGGTCGTCGCTCACATCGCGTAGCACCCCGATTTTCTCGAAGCAATAGTGCAGCGTCACCTCAAATGTCCCGGCCAGCGCCACAGCTACGGCCGAGGCAATGGTATCAGCGTTCGTATTTAATAATTGCCCCTGCCCGTCGTGAATAATAGGGCATAGTACTGGTGTAATGTTTGTAGCCAATAAGCTCTCCAACAGTTCTTTGTGAACGCTAGCAGCCGTTAAATCACCTACGAAACCGTAGTCAATATCTGTTACCGGGCGCTTAACACCCTGGATTACGTTGCCGTCGGCCCCACTCAGTCCCAGCGCATTTATCCCCAGCCGCTGCAAGTCGGCCACTACCTGCTTATTAGTTTTGCCAGCGTAAAACATGGTCACAATATCCAGCGTGGCCGCGTCCGTGACGCGGCGGCCGTTGATGAGCTGCGGCGTCAGGCCTAGCTCGCGCAGCATCGTGCTGGCTCCCTTGCCCCCACCGTGCACCAGGATTTTGGGGCCGTTTATTTGAGCCAATAATTCCAGGAATTTACGTAGCTCAGTAGGGTTGTCAATAATGCCACCGCCAATTTTATAGATAGTTACTTTGGGCTTGCTCATGATTTGTTCACCGCGGCCACTGACAGTTGACTACGAAAAAAAATGCTTTTTCTATTGCGGGCAAAAGTAGGAACTTTTACCTTTGTGGCTTCATTATGGGCCCTGGTTTGCTAGCTTGCTAGCCCACAGCTGCTTTACTGCAATGACTTTCTTGGCTCGCACCAATCTTCAGCTTTCCACTACGGCCCCTGTGGGCGTGGCAAGCGGGCGCCCGCTGGTTTGCGCGTTGCTGCGACGACCCTAGCCGGCTTCAACCGCCGGGTGCTGGCTGCGGGCTAGCTTCACTGAGCCACCGCTAACGCGCTCAGCTACTTACCGATAGATTTCGGGTTTTCTGCCGCTAACTCGCGTGGTGCGGGGGCCGGTAAACTGCGTCTCTTTCCTAAGTCTTCTTTTAAAATGACAATACGGGTTGCGACAGCAGCAGACGCGCAGTACGCGGACTTGCTCTGTCAATGGTACATCGAATCGGCCAAGCAGCGGGGTACGGGCATCGCCAAGCGCGAGCCGGACTACGTAAAGGCTAAAATGCTGCAGGGCAACGCCGTAATCGCCTTCGTAGACGATGAGCTGGCCGGCTTTTGCTACATTGAGACGTTTGAGAACGGTAATTTCGTGGCCAATTCGGGCCTCGTAGTGAACACCGAGCTGCGCAAGCATGGCCTGGGCCGCGCCATCAAGCGTGAAGTATTCCGGCTATCACGCACGAAGTATCCAAACGCCAAGATTTTCGGTATCACGACCAGCCTGGCGGTGATGAAAATCAATAGCGACCTGGGCTATAAACCGGTGACCTTCTCGGAGTTAACTACCAGCGAGGACTTCTGGAAGGGCTGCAAGAGTTGCAAAAACTATGGCATCCTGATGGAAAACGAGCGCAAAATGTGCCTTTGCACGGGCATGGTGTTCGACAATATCACGGCTCCGCCGCCCGAGCCGGAACCCGAAGGATGAACTGGAGGCCAGCACGGCCAGCGGCTCTCCGATTGATTTCTAGCTAACTAGTTTCTACTTACCTACTTATCTTTAAACGGGGTAATGCTCCGTTTTACAGTTTGCAATGAAGAAAAAGGCAATTGTAGCGTACAGCGGCGGGCTCGACACGTCGTACTGCGTGGTGAACCTTTCGCGGGAGCAAAACCTGGAGGTGCATACGGTTATCGTCAATTCGGGCGGGTTTTCGGCCGAGGAATTGGTGGCTATTGAGAAGCGCGCCTATGAGCTGGGCTCGGTGAAACACGAAGTGATTGATATTACTGAGCGCTTCTACCACGATTGCCTGCGCTACCTGCTGTTTGGCAACGTGTTGAAGAACAATACCTACCCGCTGAGCGTGAGCGCCGAGCGCATGTTTCAGGCGCTGGCCATTGCCGAATATGCCAAGCGCGAGAATGCCGAGTACATTGTGCACGGCAGCACCGGCGCCGGCAACGACCAGGTGCGCTTCGACGTGGCCTTCGCCGTCATTTCGCCCGATACTGAGGTTATTACGCCTATCCGCGACCAGAAATTATCGCGGCAAGCCGAGATTCAGTATCTGCAGGACCAGGGCTTTGAGATGAGTTGGGAAAAGGCCAAATATTCCATTAACCGGGGTATCTGGGGCACCAGCGTGGGCGGCGTCGAAACGCTGACTTCGCGCCAGGCTTTGCCGGAGAGCGCCTACCCTACCCAACTTTCCAAAACCGAGCCTAGCCAACTGGAAATCACCTTTGAGAAGGGCGAGCCAGTAGCGCTGAACGGCGAGAAAATGGCCCCGGTAGCGTTGATTCAGAAAATCAACGAGCTAGCCGGCGTTTACGCTATCGGCCGCGATACCCACGTAGGCGACACCATTCTGGGTATTAAAGGCCGCGTAGGCTTCGAAGCGCCGGCGGCGCTGCTGCTCATTAAGGCGCACCACTTACTGGAAAAGCACACGCTTTCGCGCTGGCAGCAGCTGCACAAAGAGCCGGTGGCTACCTGGTATGGCACACTGCTGCACGAGGCGCAATACCTTGACCCGGCCATGCGCGACTTTGAGGCTTTCCTGGTGTCGTCGCAGGTGCGGGTCACGGGCACCGTTTTCGTAGAGCTGCGCCCCTATCATTTTGAGCTGCTGGGCATTGAGTCGAAGTACGACATGATGCAGTCGAAGGTGGCGACCTACGGCGAGGAAAACAACGCCTGGGATTCACGCGACGCGCGCGGCTTTATCAAAATATTCGGCAACCAGCTGAAAATTCACGCTAGCCTGGGTGATGAGCAAGCTAATTAAAGTGGGCATCGTGGGCGGGGCCGGCTACACGGCCGGCGAGTTGGTGCGGCTGCTGCTGCACCACCCGCAGGCTGAAATCGGCGCCGTAGTTAGCTCGACCCAGGCCGGGCAGCCCTTGCACTCGGTGCACGATGACCTGCTGGGCGATACCAACCTCACGTTTGCCAGCGAGCTAGCCGGTGATGAGGACGTGGTTTTCCTCTGCCTCGGCCACGGCAATTCGCGCGAGTGGCTGCTAAAAACGGCGCTACCAGCTGCTACAAAAGTTATTGACCTGAGCAATGACTTTCGCCTGGCAGCTGACCGTGATGTTGCCGGTCGCAGCTTCGTGTATGGTCTGCCGGAAGTTAACCGTCAGCAAATCCGCACGGCCAATAGCATTGCGAATCCCGGCTGCTTTGCTTCGGCGATTCAACTGGCGCTGCTGCCGCTGGCCGCGGCCGGGCAGCTACAAGATGCGGTACATGTATCGGCTATTACGGGCAGCACCGGCGCGGGCCGGGGCCTGGTCGAAACAACTGGTTACACCTGGCGCACTGGCAATATTTCGACCTATAAAACCTTCACGCACCAGCACTTAGGCGAGATTGGCGAAACGCTGGTGGGCTTGCAGCCGGGCTTCGACAAGCCAGTGCGGTTTATCCCCTACCGGGGCAATTTCACGCGGGGCATCTTCGCTTCGGTTTATA
>CAXTFI010000137.1:0-13615 GCA_964243255.1 uncultured Hymenobacter sp. | reverse complement strand
GGCACGGGCTACGCGGGCGAGATGAAAAAGGGCATTTTTGGGGTGCTCAACTACCTGCTGCCCCACCAGCAGCACACGCTGCCCATGCACTGCTCGGCCAACGTGGGCGCGGCCGGCGACACGGCCATTTTCTTTGGCCTTTCGGGCACGGGCAAAACGACGCTCTCGACCGACCCCAACCGCAGCCTCGTGGGCGACGACGAGCACGGCTGGACGCCGGAGGCGGGCATCTTCAATTTTGAAGGCGGCTGCTACGCCAAAGTCATCGACCTAAGCCAGCAGAAAGAACCCGAAATCTGGGATGCCATCCGATTTGGGGCCATTGTGGAAAATACGCGCTTTGTGCCCGGCACCCACACCGTGGACTACGCCAACAAAAGCGTAACCGAAAACACCCGCACCGCCTACCCCATCCACTTCATTCCCAACGCGCTAGAGCCGGCGGTAGCCAGCGCTCCGCAGAATATTTTCTTTCTCACGGCCGACGCCTTTGGGGTGCTGCCGCCCATCAGCAAGCTCGACAAGAGCCACGCCATGTACCATTTCATGTCGGGCTACACGGCCAAGGTGGCGGGCACCGAAATGGGCATCACCGAGCCCCAGACTACCTTTTCGGCCTGCTTTGGGCAGGTTTTTCTGCCGCTGCACCCTACCAGATACGCCGAGATGCTGGGCCAGAAAATGGACGAAAACCCCGACATTAACGTGTGGCTTATCAACACGGGCTGGACGGGCGGGGCCTACGGCACGGGGCAGCGCATGAAGCTGGCCTACACCCGCACCATGATTACGGCGGCCCTTTCGGGGGTGCTGAACGAAGTAAACTTCAAAAAGCACCCTATTTTTGGCGTAGCCGTGCCGGGGGCCGTGCCTGGCGTGCCCGCCGAAATCCTGGACCCGCGCAATACCTGGGCCAACAAAGCCGCCTATGACCAAACGGCCACCGAGCTCGCCGAGAAGTTCGTAAAGAACTTTGAGAAATACGCCGACTCAGCCAGCGCCGAGATACTGGCTGGGGCGCCCGCAATAGCCGTGGAAGTTTAAGCCTGGCATTCTGCCTGCGCTGTATAAGAAGCGTCCCCCTTGTTCTAAAAAACAAGGGGGACGCTTCTTAGTGTAAAAATCTATTTAGTAGAACGTTAGAACGTCAGCTAAAACCTACTAGGATAGCATGCTCATCTGGCGCTCTAGTAGGTTTTAGCTGTTTTTCAAGCAATCTTTAACCTTTATATTTTTCATTACTTCATAGAGCAACAATTCAATCTAAAGCTATCACGCGCAGGCCAAGTAGGTGGCCCGGCTTATCGGGGCGAAAAATTGGCAGCACGAAGTAGCTGCTGGCGTTGGCGCGCAGGGTAGCTTTGGCCATTAGGCTGTCTTCGCGGCGGCCGAGCAACAGTAAGTCGCGCACTTGGCGAGTGCGCGCATCGTAGCTGGCAACGAGCGTGAGGCCACCCGTACGAAAGGAAGTAACCGAGTCCTGCTTGCTCAAGCTGCCAGCACCCCCAACTATTTCGGTTAGGTTGGCAAACCCAGGGGGCAGGGGCTGGGCAGGCCCGAGGCGCTTGTGCAGCCCGTCGATGGATACCCCTAGCAGCGCCGGCACGTTGGTGGTTGGCGCAGAGATAGCCACGGGCGGAGGCGGGGCAGCTAGCTGGCCAGGCTCATGGGTGCCCGAGCAGCTGGCCAGCCAGCTAGTGCCGGCTAGCAGCCAGGTAATGCGCCGAAACATAGTGAGGTGCGAGGCCTTTGCTTGCATTAACTTGCATTAATCAGTAGCAGCCTTGGCGGGCTTGCCGGCCATCTCGCTTAAGTAGTGGCGTACTACCAGGGTAATAGAGGCGTAGGACTCTTCCAGGCGCGCCAGGGCATCTTGGGGCGACATCCAGCGCACTTCTTCGATGTATTCCTCGGTTTGGGGCCGCATTACGGAATCGTCGAGGCACTGCATCACGTACCAGCTCGTTTTTTTCAGCATCTTGTTGCCTTTGTAGGCGTACGAGTGCCAGGTGCTGGGCAGTTTTTCGCCCAGCTCCACCTTGATATTACACTCCTCTTCCACTTCGCGTATAGCACCCAGGGCCACGTCTTCGTCGCTCTTGAGCTTGCCTTTGGGCAAGTCCCACTTGCCCAGGCGGTAAATCATAAGCACCTGACCATCCTTCACCACCAGGCCACCCGCGGCTTTCGCAATCTTAAACTGGTCCTTGAGGTGCAGAATAAGATTTTTCTTTTTGCGGGCCATCATGGTCAGGGTTTTCAGCTTTTTCAGCTTCTTCACCTCCATCAGCCGCAGCAGGCGGTCGAGAAAGGCGGCCGTCGCGTCGCGCACGAGCACATCGCCTACGAGGTCCTTGCTCGTGAATTCGTCCTCAGACCCGAGCACGAGGTCGTATTTATGCTTGTACACCTTGTCGCTGACCTTTTTAATAATCAGCGGCACATCGTTGATGAAGACGTTCATCGGAAGTAATTCAAAAGAAAGCGGCGCAATAGGGCAACTACCCAAACCAATACCTGCCCCATACGGTGAGGCGCGCTACAAGATACGGGTTAGCCGGTTTTTTGGCGCACTCCGTGGCTAAGCTGCATCTTTGCTGCCTATGACGCGCATTGCTTTACTTTCCGATACCCACAGCTACTTTGATGCCCGCATAGCGCACCACCTGCGCGGAGCCGACGAAATCTGGCATGCGGGCGACTTTGGCTCCGCGGAGCTGGTGTTGCGGCTGGCGGCCCTGGCCCCGGTTTTTCGGGGCGTGTATGGCAACATTGACGGCACCGACATCCGGTGCACCGAGCCACTGGTACAAAATTTCACTGTGGAGGGCCTGGCGGTGCTAATGACGCACATTGGCGGCTACCCAGGGCACTACGCGCCCGCCGCGCGGCAGCTGCTGGCCCAGGTGCGGCCGGGCCTGTTTGTGTGCGGCCACTCGCACATCCTGCGCGTCATGCCCGACCCTAAGCTGGGGCTGCTGGCCCTGAACCCCGGCGCGGCCGGGCGGCACGGCTTTCACAAGGTGCGCACGCTGCTGCGCTTCGGCATTGATAAAGGCAAAGTGGTGGAGATGCAGGCCGTGGAGCTGGGCCCCCGCACCGCCTTGCTAGACGTGGTGGCTGACTAAACGCAGCTCTTGCGCCCAGGCAGCTACCAGTAAAACCAAAAAATCCCCCAGCTAAGCTAGCTGGGGGATTTTTAAATAACTTGCGTAAGCAACTGATTTACAGCGCGATTTCGGGCTTAGGGTGCTCGCCTTCCTGGCCATCGGGGTTTACCGGCTTGGTTTCAGCTTCGGCGGCATCGTAGCCTTCGCCGCTGGTTTGGTTGGCTTCGGTAGCCTGGTTTTCTTCGGGGCTTTTGCTTTCGAGCGCGTGCTTGGCACCTTCCACCAGGTTGTGGGCAGCTTCCTGCACGGCTTCGGTGGCTCTCTCCACAATGCTGCTGTGCGCTACGGCTTCGGCAGCGTCGCTGGCCAGGTGCTTTACTTTGTCGGCGGCAGCTGAGGCAGCGTGGGCAGCTTTGGCCAGCAAGCCTTCGGCTTTTGGCTCGGCGCTGGTATTTTTTTCGGCGGTTTCGGTGGTGGAGGCCGGCTCCGTGAAACGCGACTTCAGCTCGTCCAAGTCCACGTTCTTCAGCACGGGCGTACGCAGCAAGTTCTTGATTTTGCGCGTTTCATTGTTAGCACGGGCGATGTTTTTGCGGTGCTTGCGCTTTAGACGGGTAACGGACATGATTTTCGGGGCAATTAGAGTTCTGGGGGGACTTCTGGCAAATGAGGTGCAAAAATAAGGCTTTACTTTTGAAATCCCAAACCTTATTTCGAGCACGTTAGCTAATAGCCACCTTGCTGGCTCCTTCCTAACTAGCGTGCCACTCCCAACCAACTACCCCTAGCCCTGCCTCATGCCTGCTGTTATTGACCTGCGCTCCGATACCGTTACCCGCCCCACCCCTGCCATGCTGGCCGCCATGCAGGCCGCGCCCGTCGGCGACGACGTGTATGAGGAAGACCCCACCGTGCGCCAGCTCGAAGCAAGCCTGGCCGCCCGCTTTGGCCTGGAGGCCGGCCTGTTTTGCCCCTCGGGCACGATGACCAACCAGATTGCCATTCAGGCGCACTGCCCGCCGCTGTCGGAAGTCATTTGCGAAGCCACGGCCCACGTGTACCTGTGGGAGGTGGGCGGCATTGCGCACCACGCCCGCGCCTCGGTGGCGTTGCTGCCCGGCGACCGGGGCCGCCTCACGGCCGCGCAAATAGAAGCTGCCCTCCGGCCCGCTCATAATGTGCACTACCCTACTACCCAGCTGGTTTGCCTCGAAAACACGCACAACCGCGGCGGCGGCAGCTGCTACCAATGGCCTGATTTAGAAGCTATTGCGGCTTTCACCAAAGTACAAGGCCTGGCCCTGCACCTCGACGGCGCGCGCATCTTCAACGCGCTGGTGGCAACCGGCCAGCGCAGCCAGGACTACGGCCGGCTGTTCGATTCCATCTCCGTGTGCCTGAGTAAGGGCCTGGGCACGCCCGTGGGCTCCGTTTTGCTGGGTTCGGCCGAGTTTATTCAGCGCTGCAAGCGCCTGCGCAAGCTCATGGGCGGCGGCTGGCGGCAAGCGGGCTACCTGGCCGCCGCGGGTTTACATGCCTTGGAGCACCACGTGGAACGCCTGGCCGACGACCACCGCCGCGCCGCACAGCTGGCCGCGGCGCTGCGCCCGCTGCCCTACGTGGCCGAGCTACTGGAGCCGGAAACCAACCTGGTGATTTTTCGGCTCGATGAAAGCCGGCTGACGGTGGCCGATTTTCTGGCTCAGCTCGAAGCGCAGGGCATCAAGGCCAGCGGCTTTGGGGGCAGCTGGGTGCGCTTCGTAACGCACCTCGACGTGGACGATGCCATGCTGGCGCGCGTGCTGGCCGCGGTGGTGCGACTAGCACTTTAATATAAACAGTACTATACTAGAAGTATATTTCGCCAGAAGAATTATTCTGACTGAGTTATAAACCCTCGCCTTTGCAGCATTTTATGGAGCAGCTACTCGACTATGCTACTGTTCGCTACTTGCTTAGTGAGAAGCCAGCACCAGCTATCACGCTGCTACGGTGGCAAAAAGAGAGTATTGCTTTTACAGTCAGCTTTTTCTACGAGCTGTTTCGCAAGCCGCTCAGCAGCCGCGTGGCGCACGAGCGGCTTGTTCACTGCCTGGAGCAGCACGTAGAAACCTACGAGCCCGACCAAGCCGATGGCCCGCGACTACGCGCACAGCACTGGGTGCGCCAATGGACAGGTGAAGAATTACTGGCGCGCCATCAAGCGGAAGACGGTCTACTTCAGTATGAGCTAACTACGCACAGTGAGTTGCTTTTCCGGTGGCTGGCCATGTTGGAAACCCGCACCTTTGTCGGTACGGAATCCCGGTTCAGGAGCTTGTTTGCCGGCTTGCGCGAGCTACTGGAGAAAAGCCATAGCGACCCCATGCAGCGGGTGCGCGAGCTGGAAGCGCAACGCCAGCACCTGGACGAAGAGATAAGTCGTATTCAAACCACCAACCAGGTAACGCCTTTATCTGACACGCAGATAAGGGAGCGCTACACCGACCTCAGGCAGACTGCCGAACTGCTGCTGGGTGATTTTAAGACAGTGCGCCAGAACTTCCGCGAGATGTCATTCCGGCTGATGCAGCAGCAGCAGGCCAGCCAGGACCGGGGGTAGCTGCTGGGCGGCGCACTGCAGGAACGCGAACACCTGGAGCAATCGGACCAAGGCCAGAGCTTTCGGGCCTTCTGGCAGTTTTTGCACGAGGATGAGGCTAAGGATGAATGGCGCACGCTGGTAGCAGCTGCGCATACCCTATTGCAGGCGCGGCAGCTGGGGGAGCCGCACCCGCTGCTGGCGCAGCTCAAAGACCATCTGCACGCAGAGGCTGATGTTGTCATTACGGCCAAGCAGGTATTAGCCGAGAAGCTACACCGGGCCCTGGCGCAGGAAACACTACCCGACCGCCGACTAACCGCGACGCTGCTGCGAGACATCCGGGCGCTGGCGCGGCAGGCAGCAGCGCGGCCACCGTCGGAACGGCACTTTACAACCATCGAAACGGATGTAGCCGATATCCGGCTACCCCTGGCCCGCCCGCCCCAGTATGAGTTTTTCCAGCCCGTGGCCTGCGTGGTACCTGGCGCGGCGGAAACCGCGCCGCCCCTTGACCGGCTGGCTGGGCTGGCCGCCGAGATTCCGCCCGTTGACATTGACCGGCTCGAACGGCAGTTGGCTGACCTGCTGGCGCTACGCCCCTCGGTACCACTGGCCGAAGTAGTGGCGCGCTACGGCCTGCCCCAGGGCTTGCCCGAGCTGGTGATGTATCTGGCTGGGCAAACGCGCTACCCCGTGCATTTTGCCGAAGCGTCGGCCCCCGAAACTATTCTGCTCTCGGCAACTGAGCACGTACGGATGGCCAGCGTGCTTTTCACAGTTGCTTAATTTCCTAAAGGCTTGATAAGATGACTACTGATTTTGCGCCGTATGTGCTCCGGCTGCTGCAAGGTGCTGTCTACGACACCGATAAAACCCACTGGCGGGCGCTGGAACAGCGGCAAGTAGAGATAGGTAACTATTTGGCTAAAATCGGGCTGGTATTACATCTGGACAAAGACCAGGGCCTGGCTTATGTGCAGCAGCCTGCCCCTGGCGAGGAGGAATACGACGAAAGCCAGCCCGACTTACCGCGCCTGATGCGCCGCCTGCCGCTGTCGTATGAACTAACGATGCTGTGCGTGGCACTGCGTCATCACCTCGACCATTTCGACCAGACCGCCACCGACGATACGCGGCGCTGCTACGTGAGCCGCACTGAGCTGCGGCAAAGCCTGGAGGTATTTGCGCGCCCCACCACCGACGAAGCCAAGGCCCAAACGGCTTTTACTACCAACCTGAAGGCAGCCGAAAATCTGGGCTTTTTGCGCTTGGTGCTGGCGGGCAAGTCGGAGGATGGCGAACCCCGCTACGAGGTATGCCGACTGGTTATGGCCCTCATCAGCAACGCGAAGCTACTGGAAATCCGGGACCAGTTGCGCCAGCATTTGGCTCCGACTGCTGCGCCTGACCCGTCTACTCCTGCTTTATAGGCAATGCAAGAATTTGAATTTAAGCAGCTTACCGGCCGGCCCGGCTTTCGCCTGCACACGCTGGAGCTATATAACTGGGGCACCTTCAACGGCCGCATCTGGCAGCTGCGCCCCGAGGGCAATACGACCTTGCTCACCGGCCCCAACGGCGCGGGCAAAACCACCGTGGTCGATGCCTTGGTGACGCTGCTTACCCCACCGCAGCACCGGCACTACAACCAGTCGAGCGGCGCCGAGGCTAAGCGCGACCGCACCGACCGCTCGTACCTGGAGGGGGCTTATGGCACGGGCCGCGACACGGATACCGGCGATGTGGCCCGCCAGGCGCTACGCCCCGGCACCGGGTATTATAGCTGGCTGGCCGTTACCTTCTGGCACGAAGACCGGAGCCAGTACCTTACGCTGGCTCAGTACCGGCGCTTCCGGCAGGGCGAGCTGGTGACGCACTACCTGGTGCTGCCGCGCCCGCTAAGCCTGCAAGCAGACGAGGCGCTGCAAGGCCTGCTGAGCGGCGAGCCGGCGGGCTGGCGCGCCCACCTGCTGGCCGGCGGGGCCTACAAGGAATATCCATCTTTTGAGCAGTATGCGGTTGACTGGCAAGGCACGCTGGGCGTGCGCTCAGAGAAGGCGATGACGCTGTTTGGCAAAACGGTGGGCATGAAAATGCTGGGCAGCCTCACCGAGTTTGTGCGGCGCGAGATGCTGAGTGAGGCCGGGGGCAATGCCGCGTTTCAGGAGCTGTACAATGCTTACCGGCACTTACTCGACATTTTTCACCTGCTGCAAAAGGCTGAGCAGCAGCTACGGCTGTTGCAGCCCGTGGTGGATGCCGGGCGCGACTACCGCCACGAACACACCAGCTACGAGCTGGCCAAAGCGGCTTTGGCGGCCGCTCCTGCCCTTTTTGGCCACCGCAAAATAGCCGTGCTGCGCCGCGTGCTAGGCCAGCACGCGCAGGCCACCGCCGCGGTGCAAGCCCGGCAAACAGCCCTGGAAGAAGCGGTGCAGCAACTGCTACCCCGGCTCGGCGAGCTGGAGGCGGCGGCCCGCAATTCGTCCGTTAGCCAGCAGCTGGAGCGCCTGAAAAGCCGCTTGCAGCTAGCCACTGAACGCTACCAGCGCAGGCACCGCGACTACCAGGACTATCAGCGGCTAGCCCAAAGCACCGGCCTGCCAACTCCCTCCAACGCGGCTGACTTTGCGGCTACCCGCCGGCAAGCCACTGAGTTAGTAGCTGAAGGCCAAATCGTTGAAAAACAACACGAGCAAAAGCTGCTTGACGAATTACAGCTAGTGCGTCAGGCACAGGCGCAGCACCAGCAGCTTACCGACGACTTAGCCGCGCTGAGCAAGCACGGCAACCTGATTCCGCCCGAAATGGTGGCACTGCGCCAACGGCTGTGCAACACGCTGGATATCAGCCCGGCCCAGGTACCGTTTATCGGCGAGCTGCTGCAAGTGAAAGCGGAGGCCGCCCGCTGGCGGCCGGCCATCGAAAAGCTGCTGCATAGCGTGGGCTTGCAACTACTGGTGCCAGCCCAATGGGCGGCCCGCGTTAACCGCTACGTGCACGAAACCGACTTGCGCGGCCGCCTGGTCTACCATCGCGTGGCTCCCGACCAAGTGCGCGTGCAGGGCGAGCTCGACCCAGCCTCGCTCCTTCACAAGCTGGAGGTAGCGCCCACGGCCTTATTCGGGCCCTGGCTGCGCACGTACCTCTACCAGCACTACGACTACTGCTGCACCGACGACCTGGCGCGCTTCAATGCCGGAGCTGAGCCCTTGCTCCTCACCAGCGCCGGCCTGCTACGCACCCGCCACCGCCACGAGAAAGACGACCGCCCCGGCAAAACGGGTGCCCGCCACTACGTATTAGGCTGGGACAATCAGGAAAAAATAGGGGCCCTGCAAGCAGAGCTCCTCGCAGCCAAGCAGCAGCAAACCGCCGCCGAACGTGCCAGCCAGCAGGTACGCGCCGCCAAAAGCGAGTTGGCAACGCGCCAGCAACAGCTCGGCCTGCTGCTGCAAGTAGCTTCTTTTGAAGAACTAGACTGGCAAACCCAGGACGGCATCCGGCAGCAGCTGCAACAGGAAAAAGAGGCCTTGGAATACCAGCGTGACCATGACGAGGCGCTGCACCAGATTCGGCAGCAGCTGCGCGAAGCCCGTACCGAAGAAACCCGCCTGCGCGCCCTCAAAACGCAGGCCGACATCGAATTGGGTGGGCTGCAAAAAGAATATCAGCAGCTAACGGCCAAGCTCCAGCGCACTACCGCCGACTGGCCAGCCGAGCCCGCCCCGGTGCCGCCTGGCTTTTGGCCGGCTCCGCTGCCCGAGCCCGCCACCCCCGACGAAGCCGACGAGCAGCAAGCCAGTACGATGCAACGGCTTCAGCAGCAGCAAACCAGCTCGGGCGAGCAGGTGCAGGACCTCAGCCAGCGCCTGACGCGGCTGATGGGTCGGTTTCGCAAGCCCGAGTCGCTGCCCGATGCCTACGCGGCCGCCTGGCAGGCTGAATGCGCCAACCTACTCGCCCACCCCGACAGCCTGGGCGACTACGAATTACTCCATCAGCGCCTGCAAAGCGAAAACCTGCCGCAATACCAGCAAAAATTTCAGCAGTACCTGGCCGGCGATGTTTTACAGTTCGTATTTAAGTTTCGCAAAACGCTGGACGACCACCTCAAGGCTGTGCAACTCAGCATCAACGAGCTAAACGCGTCGCTGGAGCGAATTGATTTCGGCCGGCAGCCCCGCACGTATATCCGGCTCACCGCCAGCGAAGTGCGCGACGGAGCGGCGCAGGGCATTGCCGCTTTCCGGGCCCGGCTGCGGCAGGCGATACCCAACCAGGAGCTGCTGGCTAGCGGCGACCCGCAGCAAGCGGTGGCGGCCTTCGGCCGGCTGCACGAGCTACTGAGTGAGTTGAACCGCGACGAAGCCACGCGCCGCAAAGTGCTGGATGTGCGCAACTGGCTGCTCTTCGGGGCCGAGGAAGTGAGCCGGGCCGATGGCAAAGTCAGCAATGTGTACACCGACTCGGGTGGCCGCTCGGGCGGCGAGAAAGCCAAGCTGGCGTACACCGTGCTGGCCGCCGCTATTGCCTACCAGTACGGGGCTATGCAGCACGGGCGGCATCAGTCCTCCTTTCGCTTTGTGGTGATTGATGAAACTTTCAGCAAAAGTGACGCCGCTAATTCGACGTATGCGCTGGAGCTATTCAAGCAGCTCGGCTTGCAGCTGATGATAGTAACGCCTTTGGATAACATTCAGCTGGCCAAGCCTTTCATTCAGCAAGTGCACCTGGTAGTGCGCCGGCCCACCTTCGAGTCAGAGGTCTGGAACCTAACGCTTGCCCAGTACCAGCAATTGGCTAACCAGCCAGCGGCCCAACCAGCCCCCCTTATGGTGGAACCGCTGCCCGTTTCCGCATGATTACCCCCGCCGAAATTCAAGTCAAAGCCCGGCAGAAATACTCCCGCCTGCTCCAAGCCTGGCTAGCCGATGACTTACCCGCCCAGTTTCCGCTGCTAATACCCAGCAACAAAGGCAGCCTGACTACCGCCCCGGCGCAGCGCACCGAGCAGCTACGCCAGCTGCGGATGGGCTCGCGGGAGGGCCGGGGCTTCGGCTACACTGTGCATTGGCAAACGGTGCGCTCGGCCCGGCATGGCGAGCAGGGTGTGCCCATGCGCATCGAATTAGCAAGCCTGGAAGATTATTTACGCTTGTGTGGCCTCACCACTGATTTTCAGATTTTTACGGAGCAAGCGCAGCTTATCAGGCAGCACGAACCCGCCCTAACGGCCTGGCTGGCACGGCATCCCGAAAAGGTAGTGCCGCACGCCGGGCAGTGGCCGGCGCTGCTGCGGGTGTGTGCCTATTTTCGGCAGCACCCCCTGCCCGGCGTGTATGCCCGCCAGGTACCCGGCGTGCACAGCAAGTTTGTGGAGCAGCACACCGGCATTCTGGATAGCTTGCTGACGCACTTGCTGCCTACCGAGCACCGCCGGGCAGCACCTGACTTTGCTACCCGCTTTGGCTTGCAGACCGACCCGCCAGCGGTGCGATTCCGGCTGCTGGATGTTGCGCTAGCCGCCTTCTTTGGTGGCTTAACTGATATTACCGTGCCCCAACCCGATTTTGAGCGCCTCACGCTGCCCACGAGCCCACTACGGGTATTGGTAGTGGAGAATAAGCTGACGTTTCTGACGCTACCGCCCCTGCCCGCTACCCTGGCCATATGGGGCAGCGGCTATAGCCTGGAGCGCCTGCGCGCTTGCCAGTGGCTATGCGCCGCATCCTTGTATTACTGGGGCGACCTTGACCTGCACGGCTTCCATATTTTAGCGCAATTGCGCGGGTATTTTTTGCATACCGAATCGGTGCTCATGGATGCCAAAACCTATCAGGCTCATCCCGAGCATCTGCACGGCGGCACTATTCCCGAGCATGGCCCACCCGATTTACTCACCCCCGGTGAGCAGCAGGTTTACCAGGTATTACGTACCAACCCACAAAAAAACCGCCTGGAACAGGAGCATATTTCGCATGAATATATTGTTCAGATTTTACAGCAAAGGCTCCGGTAGGCATTCGACACGCTAACAGCTGTCGCCTACTGAGCAAGTCAGCAACCATGCATTTCTTCGTAATTGCCGACATTCACGGCTGCCTGCACACCCTACGCGAATTGCTCACGCACTGGCGGCCGGCCGAGGAGATACTGGTGCAGCTCGGCGACTTGATAGACCGCGGCAATTACTCGCCCGAAACCGTGGAGCTGTGCCGCCAGCTCAGCCAGGACTTTCCTCAGCAAACGGTGTTTTTGCAAGGCAACCACGACTGGGCCATGGCAGAGCACGTCGGCCCCAATGGGCCTTATAAAGCGTGGCTGAGCTGGGGCGGCCGGGCCACGTTGCAGCAGTACCAGCAGCACCGGTTGTTACTGGCCCGGCACGCCGTGTGGCTGGGCCAGCGGCCGCTTTGCTGGGAAAGCGACCACCTACTATTCTCCCACGCCGGCTTTGCCGATGTGCCTAATCCACTTGACCCTACAAATGGCGACGGCGTGCTATGGCGACGCGGCGAGCTGTACAATACCGGCCAGCTACAAGTCGTGGGCCACACGCCCACGGGCAGCCATCAGCCCGAGCACAATACTATTTCCAACACCATCTACCTCGATACGGGCGCGGCCGACGGGCATTTTCTCACCGGGCTGCGCCTGAGCGAAACTGGCGAGGTGTTGGAAACTGTTGCTATCCACACTGTGCCAGAGGATATTTATTCGTTTGGTAAAATTCATTAGCGGCTAGCCCACCACTGGCTAGGTATTGCTCAAAGTCAATGTCTAATTCAACTCCCGAGCCGCACTGGCACGCCGCGGCCCTGGTGCACCTGCGCCAGGCCGACCCTATTCTGGCGCAGGCCATTGCCCGTGCAGCCGGCCCGGTGCGCCCCGCCGCCCACGAAGACTTGTACCTGGCGCTGCTGCGCGCCATCGTGAGCCAGCAGATTTCGACCAAGGCGGCAGCGGCCATCTGGCGGCGCTTCACGGCCCTGTTTCGGCCCGATGGCTACCCCGAGCCCCGCGAAGTACTGCGCCTGAGCGAAGACGAGCTGCGCGAAGCTGGCCTTTCGCGCCAGAAGGCGGGCTACCTCCAGGCTATTGCCAACTATCAGGAGCGCGGCCTGCTTGATTATGAGCACCTTAGCCAACTGGAAGAAGAAGCCTTCACTACGCACCTCACCGCCATTAAAGGCGTGGGCCGCTGGACCGCCCAGATGCTGCAAATGTTTGCCCTCGACCAGCCCGACGTGTTCAGCGAAGGCGACCTGGGCATTCAAAACGCCATGCGCAGGCTCTACGGCCTGGAGGAAACCGGCCGCGCCCTGCAAAAGCGCATGCTGGTACTAGCTGAGCCGTGGCGGCCCTACCGCTCGCTGGCCTGCAAGTACTTGTGGCGCACCCTCGACGCGCCACCGGCCGCCGGTTAATATCGACCTGGGCCGGGATAGCCGACCCGTGTAGAGACGCATCTTTGCGTCTCGGCGTTGAACGGCTAATGCTGCGTGGGTTAAACATCGTCAAGACGCAAAGATGCGTCTCTACAACCGGCTCCTATCTTTGGGCTTTACCTCACGCTCCGCCTTACCCCCAATGGCCGACCCCCACGTAGCCACCCCCCCCACCGTTTCGGCCACCGACCTGCTGGCCGCCAAAAACCAGGAAGCCCTGCTCGGCGGCGGCCAGGCCCGCATCGACGCCCAGCACAAAAAAGGCAAGCTCACCGCCCGCGAACGCCTTGACTTACTGCTCGATGAGGGCTCGTTTGAGGAAATCGGCAAGTTTGTGATGCACCGCTCCAAGGACTTTGGCCTGGACAAGGAATACTACCTCGGCGACGGTGTGGTAACGGGCTACGGCACCGTGCACGGCCGCCTGGTCTACGTTTTTTCGCAGGATTTCACGGTGTTTGGCGGCTCAC
>CAXTFI010000136.1:0-13711 GCA_964243255.1 uncultured Hymenobacter sp. | reverse complement strand
ACGGCGTGCCCGACTTCCAGGACCGCTGCCCCGACCGCGCCGGCCCCGCCAGCAACAAAGGCTGCCCCGAGATTAAGGCCGAGGCTAAGAAAATCCTCAACGAAGCC
This sequence comes from uncultured Hymenobacter sp., assembly GCA_964243255.1. Taxonomy (GTDB): domain Bacteria; phylum Bacteroidota; class Bacteroidia; order Cytophagales; family Hymenobacteraceae; genus Hymenobacter. Next base: position 13,604 of record CAXTFI010000136.1, on the reverse strand, counting down.
ACGAAGTACATCAACTTCGACTTCGATAAGGCTACGCTCAAGCCGAGCTCGTATCCGAAGCTGCAGCAGATGGTGCAGATACTGAACGACTACCCGGATTATAGCCTCAGCATTGCCGGCCACACGGACAGCAAGGGCGATGACGCCTACAACCTGCGCCTGAGCTACGAGCGCGCCGCCTCGGCCCGCGCCTACATGCTCAGCAAAGGCATCCCGGCCAACCGCATCGAGAGCCGCGGCTACGGCGAAACCAAGCCCGTGGCCGACAATGCCAAGCCCGCCGGCCAGGCCCTGAACCGCCGCGTAGACTTCGACCCCTTCCTCACCGGCGAGGCCAACTCGGCCGAAGTGAAGTACGGCCCGGCCCCGCCCGAGCCTACCGAAGCCGAAGTGAAAAAGGCTTCTACTAAGAAAGCCCCGGCCCGCAAAGCCCCGGTAAAGAAAAAAGCCGTCGTGCGCAAAAAATAAGCGTTGGCTAGCTTTTAGGCTACGTGCAAAAAAGCGGCCTGCTCCTGGTGAGCAGGCCGCTTTTTTGTGCAATACGCGTTATCTTACAAGTAAATAGGGCCGTGCTAAAGCGGGCGGACACCGTTCTCGTGAACCCGGTTTGTCTTATACATAGCATAAGTATAGTGAAAAATAGGTACTTTTTAGTTCTTTGCCTGGCTTGGGCGCGCTTGGGCCATGCGCAAGATGCTGCGCTAGCCTGCGGCAATGGCCGCTACGTGGATGACATTTTTCCGGCCGTGACGAAGACGACGGACGTTGTTTTTGGCTATAACACGGCAATTGATTACTATGCGAATACCACGGCGCCGGTGACGCTCAAGCTCGATTTTTATGAGCCAGCGGGCGATGCGGCCGTGCAGCGGCCGCTCCTTATTCTGGCTTTTGGCGGCTCCTTCGTGTCGGGGCAGCGGCAAGACCTGGATGACCTCTGCCAGGCCTTTGCCCGCAAAGGCTACGCCACGGCCACCATCGACTACCGGTTGGTGCAGCCTGGGGCCTTTGGCGTCAACTATGCCCTGGTTTATAATCGGCCCGACCTGCTGGCCGATGAAATTGTGCGCGCCGCCGCCGACCTGAAGGCCGCCGTGCGTTACTTCCGCCACGACGCCGCTACCGACAAGGTGTACCGCATCGACCCCACCAAGGTATTTGTGGGCGGCTTCTCGGCCGGGGCCATCACGGCGCTGCAGGTGGCTTATACTGATAATGTTACGGAGAATTCGGATGCTGGCATTCAGGCGGCGTACCAAAAAAATGGCGGCCTGGAGGGCAACACCGATTTTCCGGCTCCTGCCAGTCTGCTGCCTGCTTACAATGCCACCGGCCTGGCCGGGGTGGTCAATATCGCGGGGGGCGTCAACGACCTCAATATTGTGAGCGCGGGCAACCCGCCGCTTTACAGTGCGCAAGGCACTGCCGATGAGGTAGTTCCGTATGACTGTGGCCCGGTATATGGCTCCAGCTACCGGCTTTGCGGCAGTCACCAGCTCCAGGCGCAGGCTACGCAGGTAGGCTTGGCCAACCAGCTGCACCCCGTGGCGGGCGGCAACCACAGCAGCCCGCGCAACGCGGCCAACAGTAGCCCGATTATTGCCGAAACAGCTACTTTTTTGCAAGCGCTCGTTTGCCCCACCGCGCCGCTGCCAGTGGTACTCACCGCCTTTGCCGGGCAGGTGCGCGCCACCGACTGCACGGCCCTGCTCACCTGGCGCACCGCCACCGAGCTACTCAGCCGCAGCTACGAGGTGCAGGCTGCGGCCGACGGCCAGCAATTTGCCCCGGTGGGCACCGTGCCCAGCCACAACCAGCCGGCTGGGGCCACCTACACGTTTCAAACCGCGCCGCTAACGGGCACCCAGTATTTCCGGCTGCGAATGCTGGATAACGACGGCACCGCCACCTATAGCCCCGTGGTGACGCTCGCGGCGGCCTGCCGCGCCGCGCCGCTGGTGCTGGCCCCCAACCCGGCCCGCAACCACGTGCAAGTGAGCGGCTTGCCGGCCGGCCGCTCGCAGCTTTATTTATACAATGCACTGGGGCAGTGCGTGTTGCGCACAACTGCCGAAGAGGCGGCTACGCTCCCTACGGCGGGCCTGCTGCCGGGCGTGTACCTGCTGAAGGTAACGGACGCCACCGGCGCTGCGGCGGGCAGCATCCGGCTGGTAAAAGAGTAGCCCGCCGCTACCCAGCGGGCGGGGCAACCAATACGCCTGGTAGCAGTAAAATGAGCGAGTTGTGCTTTTCTAACTCACTTTCTGCTTTTCATATGTCAGTTCTCCGTTATACCACCGCGCTGCTACCCGCGCTGGGCTTGCTGGCTGCGTGCAGCAGCGGCCCCAGCCAAGCCGAAAAGCAGGTTGCCGCGGCCGACAACCCGGCCACTACGGTGACCACGCCCCAGGCCGAAACGGTGCCGCTGCCCGCGCCCTACACTACCAAGTCGGTGACCAAGCGCGTCGACATCATCGACTGGCCCGCCGGCAAAACGCCCACCGCCCCGGCGGGCTTCACCGTGAGCGAGTTTGCGGGCCAGCTCGAAAGCCCGCGCTGGGCCTACGTAGCTCCCAATGGCGATGTGTTTGTGGCTGAGGCTACTACGCTGCCCAAGGGCACCAAAAAGCAAATTGCCGCCGCCCTGCACCTCGACAAGTCGCGCTCGCTGCAAGCCACCAGCGCCAACCGCATCACGCTGCTGCGCGACACCAACGGCGACGGCAAGCCCGACGTGCGCACCGTGTTCCTGGCCGGGCTCAACCAACCCTTCGGCATGCTGGTGCTGGGCACTAGCTTTTACGTGGCCAACACCGATGGCCTGCTGCGCTTCCCTTACAAAGCGGGCGATACGCAAATCACGGCCGCGGGCCAAAAAATTCTGAGCTTGCCCGAAGGTGGCTATAACAACCACTGGACCCGCAACCTGCTGGCCAGCAAGGACAAGTCGAAGATTCTGGTGACCGTGGGCTCGGGCTCTAATGTGCAGGAGCACGGCCCTGAAAACGAAGTGCGCCGCGCTAATATTCTGGAAATCAACCCCGACGGCACGGGAGAAAAGATATTTGCCAGCGGCCTGCGCAACCCCATTGGCCTGGCGTATTACCCCGGCACCAGCACGCTATGGGCCGCCGTGAACGAGCGCGATGAGCTGGGCGACGAGCTGGTGCCCGACTACATCACCAGCGTAAAAGAGGGCGGTTTCTACGGCTGGCCCTACTCGTACTACGGCCAGCACGAAGACCCGCGCCGTAAAAACGAGCGCCCCGACCTGGTGAAGAAGGCCCTCGTGCCTGACGTGCCTATGGGCGCGCACGTGGCCGCGCTGGGACTCACCTTCTACGACAAAACCGCCTTCCCCGCCCGCTACCAAAACGGGGCCTTTGTGGGGGAGCACGGCTCCTGGAACCGCGCGGCCTACTCGGGCTACAAGGTGGCTTTTGTGCCCTTCAAAAACGGCAAGCCCACCGGCAAGCCCGAGGATTTTCTCACCGGCTTCCTGGTTGGTGACGGTTCGGACAAAGCCTACGGCCGCCCCGTAGGCGTGGTAACCATGCCCGACGGCGCCCTGCTGGTGATGGACGACGCCGGCAACAAAGTGTGGCGCGTGAGCGCTACCAAAGCCACCGCAACTCAGCCGGCCAAAGCCCGCCCAAGTGTGGCCGTGCGCTAAGAATGACGTAGGGTAAGCTTTAGCTTGCCGTGCAAACGCCTGGCAAGCTAAAGCTTACCCTACACGCTATGACTAAAAAACAGATTCTCCGCACAGTGCGCGCAGCTTTGGCTGGCGCGGCGCTCACCGGCCCGGCCCTGGCGCAGACCCCGCCCACCTTCACGCCAGCAGTGCAGGCGTTTATTAAAGTGAGTGCGCCCGTGGTGGCCCTCACCGATGCCAAGGTGCTGGACGGCACCGGCCGGCCGGCGCTGCTGCACCAAACCGTGCTGCTGCGCAACGGCCGCATCGAGCAGGTAGGGCCGCTCAAAAAGGTGAAGGTGCCGGCCGGGGCCGAGGTCATTAATTGCGCCGGTAAAACGCTGATTCCCGGCCTGGTGATGTTGCACGAGCACCTCTACTACACCATGCCGGCGGGCGGCTTTTTCAACATCGCCCAGATGCCGTACTCGTTTCCGCGCCTCTACCTGGCGGGCGGGGCCACTACTATTCGCACCGCGGGCAGCATCGAGCCGCAAACCGACCTGGCCATTCAGCGCCTCATCGGGGAGGGCAAGTTTATTGGGCCCGATATGGACGTGACCGCGCCCTATATGGAGGAGCCAGGCATGGATATTCCGGCCCTGAACACGGTGCACGGCCCCGACGATGCCGCCGCGAGCACCAAATTCTGGGCCGATAAAGGTTGTACTTCCTTCAAAATGTACATGCACGCCACCCGCGCCGACCTGGCCGCCGTGGTGCGCGAAGCCCACGCCCGCCACCTGAAGGTGACCGGCCACCTCTGCGCGCTCACCTACCGCGAAGCCGCCGAACTCGGCATCGACAACCTGGAGCACGGCTTCATGGCCAGCTCCGACTTCGTGCCCGGCAAAGCCGCCGATGCCTGCGATTATCCCGCTGCCCGGCAAGCCCTGCTGCGCCTGCCCGCCAACAGCCCGGCCGTTACCGGGTTAATTAAGGTATTGATTAGCAAGAATGTGGCCCTCACTTCCACGCTACCCGTGTTTGAGCCCTACACCGGCCGCGAAGTGGTGCTGGGCGGCGGCCTCGCGGCCCTTATTCCGCAGCTGCAGGAGCGCGAAACGGCCACTTGGCAAGCCAACCAAGGCAAAGACTCGGCTAGCGTGGCGCTCTTCAAAAAGGAGCAGGGCTGGGAAAAACAATTTTACGACGCGGGTGGGTTGCTGGTAGCCGGCACCGACCCCACCGGCGCCGGCCGCACCATTGCCGGCTACGCCAACCGCCGCGAAATTGAGCTGCTGGTCGAAGGCGGTTTCACGCCGCTCGAAGCCATTAAAATCTGCACCCTCAACGGTGCCAAGTACCTGGGCCGCGACCGCGACATCGGCACCATTGAAGCCGGCAAGCAAGCCGACCTGGTGCTCGTGGTCGGCGACCCCGAAAAAGACATTCGCCAGCTCCGCCAAATGGAAATCGTCTTCAAGCGCGGCATCGGCTTCGACTCGCCCAAGCTCTTTGAGTCGATGAAGGGGAAGGTTGGGTTGAATTAACTGGTTTATTATCAATTAATTATACTTAGAGAATAACGTCCTGCTGACGACAGAAAGCATCTCGCTCGCGCCGTTGGATTAGTAACCCTAACGGCGCGAGCGAGATGCTCCCTGTCGTCAGCAGGACGTTCCTTATTCCTGATTACCTGCTAATCAATGAAATAAACTACTCAGCCGGCAGCGACGCCTCGTAGGTGTCGGCGTACTTGAAGTCTTCCAGCCAGTAATCGGAGCTGATTACATCAAACACCACGCTATCGGCGGTTTTGTCGCTGGGCGTAATCTGCCACAGAATGGCCGCGGCTTCGGGAAACTCGCCGCCCGCCAGCTGGTCGCTAAACAGGCGGTGCAGCAGCGCCCGGTCCGACAAGCCGGGGGCCAGCAGGCGCAGCAGCGGCAGCGCGGGCTCGGGCTCCAGCGCCGCCAGGGCGGTAGGGTCGGCGGCCGTTATTTTCACCTTAAACTCCACTGCCTGCGGGTGCGGAAACTTGCCGTTGTACGCATCATAAAGCAGCTGCGTAGCGTTGAAAAAGCCCTGGTGCAGCTCCAGCTTGGGGTTTTCCTCCCACAGCTTCTCCGTTTCCAGCTGGTGCGCCAGCTGCTCAATCTGGCCTTGCGTTAGCTCGTCGGCAAAAAGGTAGGTGAGCACGGCTTCGGCCGCGGCGGCGGGCTCCAGGTCGGTAATGGCCATCTGGCACATTTCCTTTAATTCGGCCGGAGCCAGGGCTTCGGGGTTATCGTAGTCGAGCTGCTGAAGCAGGGCCAGGTAATCGGCGTTTTGCCAGGCATTGGGCAGCTCGGAAAGGTGCTGGAAGGAAAGTCGCTCGACAGTGTAAGTTGACATCGGTGCTATAAAAATGGTGATAAACCGCCCGGCCCGTTTACGTAAAATGCCTGCTAACAACCGAGATGCGGCGTGCCGCCGCCGCCCGCGGCAGCTGCTCACCAGCCAATTTAAACCCGCTTACTTCCCAAGCCGCCCCCGCTGTTTAGGCACCAGCCCGCGTATGTAGGCCTCATTAGCGCCCCTAGCCAGGGCCCGCCACCGGGCCGCAAAGCCAGCGCTGCCCGTGAAGCCGCCAGCTGTCCGCAGCTGGCTCAAACCTGCTTAATAAACAGTTGACGCAGCACCACGTACAGAAACCCGCGGTAGCCAAGCTGCTGCCACTCTTTCCGCCCCCACTACTTTCTGCTCTGTGAAAATTACCCTTCTGTTAGCCGCCTTTGCCCTTGCCACCGGCGCCGCCCCGGCCCAAGCCGTAGCGCCCGGCCCCCGAACCGGCAACCCCTCCAACATGCCCAGCGCTGGCAGCCCCGCCGGCAGCGCCAAGGATAGCCACCCGGATAATATGCCTGCTAAAGACAAGCGCATGATGCGCAAAAGCGGCAAGATGAAAAGCAACTCCGACGGCACCATGAAAGCGAAAACCAACAGGTAGCCGCCAGCTGGCGGGCGCATTTCGCTTCCAGCCACTTCGGGCAAGCCCTCGGCCTCATCGGGCCAGGACTTATTTAGACTGAAAATGGTGGTTGTCAGTCAATAAAGATTTTATCATAACAATCAGAAATACTGGTAGTTAGCTCCCAAATCAGAGGCATTATTTTTTGTAAATTAAGAAAAACTACGTTTTGATAGAACCTGCAACAGCTACTCAACCCGGCCCGAGCGGAGCGCCGGCCACCATCGTGCTGGCCGGCGCCACCGGCGACCTGGGCTTCCGCATCGGGCAAGCGCTGCTGAAGCGCGGCGCCAAGGTGCGGGCCCTGGTGCGCCCCGGCAACACCAAGCCCGAAATCGCCACCCTGCGGGCCCACGGTGCCGAGATAGTAGCGGTCGATTTCAACGACGCCGCCGCCCTCGCGCAAGCCTGCGCGGGCGCGGCCTGCGTGGTGTCGGCCCTCTCGGGCCTGCGCGCGGTGATAGTAGACGCCCAGACCCAGCTACTCGATGCGGCCGTGGCGGCTGGCGTGCCCCGCTTTATCCCGTCCGACTACTCCATCGACTTCACCAAGCTTCCCGAAGGCTCCAACCGCAACCTCGACCTGCGCCGCGAGTTCGGCCGCCGGCTCGACCAGGCCCCCATCGCCGCCACGTCTATCCTCAACGGCATGTTTATGGATTTGCTGACTGGCCAGGCCCCGGTTGTCCTCTTCAAAATCAAGCGGGTACTCTACTGGGGCAGCGCCGACCAGCCGCTCGATTTTACCACTATTGCCGACACGGCCGCCTTCACCGCCGCCGCGGCCCTCGACCCCACCACGCCCCGCTACCTGCGCGTGGCCGGGGAAGTTGCCAGCATCCGCGACTTGCAAGCCGATGCCAGTGCCGCCACCGGCCGCCGCTTTGGTCGCCTGCGCGCCGGTGGCCTGTGGCTGCTGAAGCTGATGATTAAGGTAACGCGCCGGCTTGTGCCGGCTCCTGGCGACGTGTTTCCGCCCTGGCAGGGCATGCAGTACCTGCACAATATGTTTACCGGCCTGCCCAAGCTCACGCCCCTGGACAATGCCCGCTACCCCGACCTCCGCTGGACGCCGGTGCGGGAAGTGCTGGCCGCGCGCAAGTAGCGCCCGCGCGCGTGTAAAGACAACCTCAATCGTAAGAACAGATACGAGCGGAAACTTTGCGTCAAGGCAAAAGGCCGCAGAAAACACCAGGATAAACAGTCGCTTTGAAATACAAAGCTCTTTTACTTTCTTTGCATTGTTCTCCTGTTTTAGCTATTCTCACTGCCATGTCCCTGACTAAAAGCATTGTTCACTTGGCGCTGGCTACGGCCTCTCTCTTGCTCATTCCCTTGGTGGCTAGGCAGTTCAGCCAGGAAGTAGCCTGGGCCTGGTCGGACTTCGTGGGTGCCGGCAGCCTGCTATTCGGCGCGGGCCTTACGTACCTGGTACTTGCGCAAAAAGGGGCTAACCTCACCTATCGGGTAGCCGTGGGCGTAGCGGTGGCGGCCGGGCTCCTGCTCGTGTGGGCCAACCTGGCGGTGGGGCTCGTAGGGAGCGAGCACAACCCCGCCAACCTGCTGTATGGCGGCGTGCTAGCCGTGGCCATTATCGGGGCCGTGGTGGCACGCTTTCGGCCGCTGGGCATGTCGCGGGCTATGTTCGCAGCGGCGCTTACCTATGTGCTGGTTACCGCCATTGCGCTAGTTATCTGGCCGCCCTCGGCAGCCACCGCCGAGCCCACGGTGGGCCTTGTGAATGTAGTGGTCGCAAATGCCGCCTTCGCCGCGCTGTGGGCGGCTTCGGGCTGGCTATTTCGCCGCGCCAGCGGCACCGGCTCGCGGGTGAGCCAGCAGCTTGTATAGCAATGTGGGTAACTAGCAGCTCGTGGCGGCGTGGGCCTTTTTACCGCTCGTAAGCGTGGATGGACTGCCCGACCAGTTTCCACTGATTATCAATCTTTTCCAGCACTCGAAACTCGTAGGAGTACGTCTTTTGCCCATCTTTCGCGGTCGATTCTTCGTCGTGGCTTACGAAGGCCGCGTTTCCCGCCACGTGTACCTGGTAATTGGTGTTAACTGCCGCCCCGCCCTGGCCCATCGCCGGGGAAGGCGCTACCATCAGGGCCGGGGGAATGTCCAGCGCTTTGCCGTCGGCCGTCGAAACCAGGATGCGGCTATACGGCTGGATGTGCCAGCAAGCGGCGTGGCCCTGCACATCGCCAGCGCGCCAAGTGGCCGATTCCGTTTCCAGCAGGTGCTTAATGGCGGCGGTATCGTCTACCGGCCGGCTACAACCGCCTAGTACCAAGCTGCCGAGCAGCATATGTAGTGCTTTCATAGGGGTGGAGTAGGGGAGTTGGCTAGTGTAAGTGGCCTGGACAGCGGCTGGCTGGCAAGATAGCGCGAGCAATCGGAGTATAAAGAGCGGCAGTAGAAGCGGAAAAAATGGCTATTCTACCGTCGCTTAGCGTACGCGTCAATGGAGGTGTACTCTCTACCGCAAAAAAGCACAGGCTACGAACTCACGCTGGCCTGGCCAGTTTGGGGGCACGTCCAAGGTCAACTCATAATAACTAGCTGATTACCAGCTATATTAAAGCAGTTGCTCAGCGCCTAACTACCCATCATTTACCAACTTTTTTCTATGAAATCCTTCCTGTTTTTGGTCGGCATCTTTGCCTGTAGCGCCAGCGCTGCCCTGGCCCAAACTGTATTACCATCGGGCGCAGTGGCGCCCACCGGCACAGTTTCTCCAACAACCGGCGTCCCGATAACGCCCGCTACCGTGCCGGGTAGCCAGCCCCTCAGCACGCCCGCCACGCGCGACGCCGGCAGCCCCCGCGCCTCCCGCCACGACGAGAAAGTGCCCGGCCTCAACCGCCAGGACCGCAAGCAAAGTCGGAAAATGGATAAGATGAAGTACAGCGCCAAATCGGAAAAGCAAGGCGGTAATAAGTGAGTGCTTGCCGCTGGGCAACCGGCGAAATAAACGTGCTGGGGTAGCTTGCTGCCGGGTAGTAGGGCAGGAGCACCTGACGCGATATTCCCTGTGAGGTAGGTATTCGTATCTTAGCCTTATGAGAGTCGCCCTTGAATTAGAATTTCCTGACGAGCAGGCTGCCTCTGTAATGCGGCAGCTACAAAACGTGCCGCACCTGACTATCCGCTTCCTGGAAACGGATGCCTTAGCGCAACAGGATAAGCAGTTCAGCGAGAAAGAACCGTTGTCAGAGCAAGAGCAACATGCGCTGCTCGACCAGGTATTTGGTTCCTGGCAATCAGAGGAAAACGGCGAAGAAATGGTGCGCCGCATTTACGCCGACCGGCAAGACCAGCCCCGCGAGGTAGATTTATGAGTCAGTAGGATAGCAGCAGTTACCATCTACCAAAACCAGTATGCCAACTACCCTGCTCTTAGAGCCTACTAATGATACCGACCTGCACTTGCTGCTAAGCTTGGCGCAGCGGCTGGGCGTGAAAGCTACTGCCTCCCCAGCGGCTACCCTGTCGCTGCAGGAACGGGAGCGTCGTTTTCTGGCCCTATTCGGTGCGTGGTAATCGGACGAAACGGGCGACGAAATCAACCAGATGCTGCAAGCATCCCGCCAGAGCAACCGCCCCGACGTAGAGCTATGAGCGCTGGCTATTTGCTCGGTACCAATATCTGCGTCCACTTTCTGAGCGGCGAGCACCAGCTTCAAGCCAGGTTTGCCGCGCTCGGTTTAGCGCAGTGCTTCGTGTCCGAAATAACCGTGGCCGAGTTGCTATTCGGGGCCACTAATAGTGCGCCCGTTTGGCAGGCTCGCCAGCGGCAGCAAGTAGCGGAGTTTCAGGCATTGTTTGCCGAGCAAGTACTGCCTATCGGCCCGGCACTGGCCATATTCGCTGAGCAAAAAGCCGCTTTGCGCCGCACCGGCCGGCCGACAGATGATTTTGATATTCTGATTGGTAGCACGGCGCTGGCTCATAGCCTTACCCTCGTCACGCGCAACACTCGGCACTTCACCAACTTTTCTAATCTAGTGCTGGAAAATTGGATAGACCAGCCGTAGTCTGTAAAGCGAGTTCGATAATTGGCAGCGTAGCGGTGGCGCACGGCTTAACGCTGGTGACGCACAACACCCGCCACTTTGCCGATATGGTTGGTATCGTGTTGGAAGATTGGGTGCAGGAGTATGAAGACGGGCAGTAGGTGAACTAGCTGTTCCGGTGTAGCTTGCCGCTGTGAAGTCTAGCTACAAACTCGCGCTAACTTAGCAATAAGAATGTTCTACATGAATCAAGAATTAATTGAGAAGCTCAGAGAGCTTAGAAACCAGGTACGTGATGCTTCTAATACGCATTCTTTACGACACCTCGGTAGTAGGGCAATGCAAATAGTTGAAAAACTAAAAGTACAGGAGAAGGAAAATGATGAGCATTTTGAGTATAAAAAGTAAGCATTTTTTGAAGATGTTAATTTAACATTAGATAGAGAAACTAATTGGGCCAATTATTCTTCAAATGATTCAAAGAAGAAAAAGTCTAAAATCAGTCTTCAGAGGGCTGACAGTGATTTGCAACATGCCGTCCATCACCTGTTAAGTGACATCGACGGTTTTATTAATGAAATAGAGTAAAAATCTGCAAGAACCATGAAAATTATTAAGGTAGTTCTTTTGCTAATATTATTGCCGGTCTACGCAAAGGCTCAGCATTTCACAATTGAGAACCTAGCTCACATTAGGCAAATGGACATTTCAGAAGCCTCATCATATTTTGAGGAAAGAGGTTGGAAGTTATTTCAAACTAGAAAAAATCCGGACACGACAACCGAGATATTTTGGACAAAAGGCGAAAAGCCTCTGACCATGTTTAGATACATTCTAACCAAAAATCCAAGCAATTCAGCAGTAAGTGTAATGTATGGAGAGAAGTCGAAATTTGAGAATCTTAAAAAGGAGGCTAAGAAGCAGGGTATGACTCTTACCACTTCAGGAGTAGACAATCAGAATCAAATATATTCTGTGTACACATCACCAACTTGCCAACTTAGATTTTCTACTTCTGTTGACAATAAAATGACTTACTACGAGGTGTTTTTTGTTATTAAGAATATCTAAATTATAAACTACTGAACACTGAGTTGCAAATTAAGATGTCCTACGCCTCTTCAAATTAGTTGAATGCAGAAAATTTGACAGTAATACGGCTTATTAAAGGTTATTATTGCCGCCAAAAAGTCCGATTTTCCACTTCTGCACCTCGTTTGCTAGGACCCTTGTACAATCTTCCTAACCCGAAGCACATACCGAGAACTAAGCAAACCAATGGACTTTAAAAACTTCACCATCAAGGCACAGGAGGCCGTGCAGAAGGCCACCGAGATTGCCGGAGCCAACCAGCAGCAGGCCATCGAAACGGGCCACTTGCTGGACGTTTTTTAGTATCTTCGCGGTGGTATAGAAACCACGCTATCAGGAAACTTAGTAACCGATGGGCACCACCGATAACAACAAGCCACAGAATATCCCAGCTGCCCTAACGAAAGAAGAGCGGCTAGCTCAGGCCCGCGAGTATGCCAAGCAGTTCAAGTTTGACACGCTTTCGGAGGAGGATTTGATTCGCTTGCGCCGCAACGCGTATAAGTATGCTATTTGAGCGCGAGTTAGGCGAAGGCTATCCGTTCACTTATCGCAAAGGGCCGTCTCTCAAGGACGGCCCTTTGGTTTGTACGCACTACTACACGTTTCGCACGCGCAAGAACCGGTGCTACGTAGTGGAAGCCGAACAGTATCAACACCATGTGTACGTGCTCAAGTATTACCCGCTTGCGCTCAAGGCATCGCCCAATCGCTTTAAGCTGCTGGTAAATGACGGGGATGCTTTTCGTATTCTCACGACCTGCACGCAGATTTTTCTGGATATCTGCCGCCGCGACCCGGCCGCATCGGCTGGCTTTGTGGGGGAGGCACTACTAGGGGAGGGGCGGGCCACTACCAAGCGGTTTCGGGTGTACCTCAAGATGGTTACTGCTTTTGTGGGGCCAGTACGGTTTATCCATCACCCATTGCCAGCCATCAGCGCGTATTTCCTGGAAAGCCGGGATAACTCAGAGCCGGAACTAAAGGAAAAGGTGGAGCAGATGTTTCGGGAGTTGTACATCGTGCCTGAAGCAATGGAAGTAGGTAAGCCTTCAGACTTGAGTACTAGCAATGAAAGCTGAAATTTTGTCTTTTTGAAATCGCAACAGAGGGCTGTTTACGGCCAAAAAGTCCGATTCTGCACTTCTGCACCTCGTTTGCTAGTGCCCTCGTACAACCTTCCTAACCTGAAGCACCTACCGAGAACTACGCAAACCAATGGACTTTAAAAACTTCACCATCAAGGCACAGGAGGCCGTGCAGAAGGCCACCGAGATTGCCGGGGCCAACCAGCAGCAGGCCATCGAAACGGGCCACTTGCTGAAGGCTTTATTACAGAACGACGAGAACACGCTGGCTTTCCTGGGTAAGAAGCTGGGCGCCAACATGGCCAACCTCGGCCAGCGGCTCGATGCCCTCGTGAATGCCTACCCCAAGGTGAGCGGCGGCTCACCCTACCTGGCCAATGACGCGGCAGGCGCCGTGCAACGCGCCAACACCCAGATGCAAGGCATGGGCGACGAGTTCGTATCCGTCGAGCACCTGCTGCTAGGCATCCTGGGCGGCAAAGACAGCGTGGCAACCCTGCTCAAAGATAACGGCTTCAACGAGAAGGACTTGAAAGCTGCCATCCAGGAGCTGCGCGGGGGCCGCAAGGTGACCAGCCAAACCGCGGAGGAGCAGTACCAGAGCCTGAACCGCTACGCCATCAATCTGAACGAGCGCGTGCGCACCGGCAAGATGGACCCCGTAATCGGGCGCGACGAGGAAATCCGGCGCGTGCTCCAGATTTTGTCGCGCCGCACCAAAAACAACCCCGTGCTGCTCGGCGAGCCCGGCGTGGGCAAAA
>CAXTFI010000135.1:0-13791 GCA_964243255.1 uncultured Hymenobacter sp. | reverse complement strand
TTGCCCTGCTGCGCGCCGCCGCCAAAAACTACCGCGACGTGCTGGTAGTCAGCTCGCGCGAGCAGTACGAGGCCGTAGCGGCATTATTGGAGCAAACTGAGGGCAGCCCCAGCCTCGACGACCGCCGCCACTACGCCGCCGCCGCCTTTGCCGCCACCAGCCACTACGATACAGAAATTTTCAATTTCTTTAAGTTGGAGTTGGGAATGAAGAATGAGGAATTGCCACTTAAAAACGATAGTAACAATTCCTCATTCCTCATTCCCAATTCTCAATTAGAAACCCCGCTGCGCTACGGCGAAAACCCGCACCAGGCCGGCGCCTTCCACGGCGATTTATCGGCGCTGTTCGACCAGCTGCACGGTAAGCAATTGAGCTACAATAACTTGGTAGACGTGGATGCCGCCGTGCAGCTCATGCGCGAGTTTGCGGGCGGGCTGCCCGCCGTGGCCATCCTCAAGCACACCAACGCCTGCGGCGTGGCGCAGGCCGCCAGCCTGCACGCGGCCTACGTCAATGCCCTGGCCTGTGACCCGGTGTCGGCGTTTGGCGGGGTGATTATTGCCAACAAAGGTATAGACGAAGCCACGGCGCAGGAGCTGAGCAAGCTCTTCTTTGAAGTGCTCATCGCGCCCGGCTTCACCGAAGAGGCGCTAACCATTTTGCAGGGTAAGAAAAACCGCATCTTGCTGCGCCAGAAGCCGGTAGACTTCCCCGCCCGGCAAATTAAAACGCTGCTCAACGGTATTATCGAGCAGGATGCCGACCTGCAAATCGAGACGGCCGCCGACTTCCGCCTCGTGACCACCTCGGGCCCCACGCCCGACGAAACGGCCGCCCTGGAGTTTGCCAATAAAATCTGCAAGCACACCAAGAGCAATACCATCGTGCTGGCCCGCCCCGGCCAGCTGCTGGCCTCGGGCGTGGGCCAGACCTCGCGGGTCGATGCCCTGCGCCAGGCCATTGAGAAGGCCGCCAGCTTCGGCTTCGACCTGCACGGCGCGGTGATGGCCTCCGACGCGTTTTTCCCCTTTCCCGACTGCGTCGAGATTGCCGCCGCCGCCGGCGTGCGCGCCGTGGTGCAGCCCGGCGGCTCCATCAAGGACCAGGACTCGATTGATGCCTGCAACCGCCTGGGGATGGCCATGGTGCTGACGGGGGTGCGCCACTTTAAGCACTAGTAAATCAGCAGTAGCTTAGCTTCAAACGTCAGGCAGACCGCAGGGAAGCATCTCGCCCGAATCGTTGGGTTAAAACCCTAGCGGCACGAGCGAGATGCTTCCCTGCGGTCAGCCTGACGTTGTTTTTGCTTAGCTAAGTTGCAAAACGGGCCCCGCCCCGAGTACTGTACTTACTAGCGCTTTGTTCTACTGTACCTTTGTTTCTTACTACCAGCCTACTATTACGCGCTGAGCTATCTAAATGGGGTTCTTCAATTTTTTGACCAGCGACATTGCCATTGACCTGGGCACTGCCAACACGCTAATCATTCACAATGACAAGATTGTGGTAGACGAGCCGAGCATTATTGCCAAGGACCGGACTACCAATAAAGTCATCGCGGTGGGCACCAAGGCCCAGCAGATGCACGAAAAAACGCACGACAACATCAAGACCATCCGCCCGCTGAAGGACGGCGTAATTGCCGACTTCCACGCGGCCGAGGAGATGATAAAGGGCCTCATCCGGCTCATCGACACCCGCAACCGGCTGTTTCAGCCCTCGCACCGCATGGTTATCTGCATTCCGAGCGGCATTACGGAGGTAGAGAAGCGCGCCGTGCGCGACTCGGCCGAGCACGCCGGCGCCAAGGAAGTGTGGATGATTCAGGAGCCCATGGCGGCGGCCATCGGCATCGGCATCGACGTGGAGCAGCCCGTGGGCTCGATGATAATCGACATTGGGGGCGGCACCACCGAAATTGCGGTTATCGCCCTCTCGGGCATCGTGTGCGACCAGTCGATTAAGACGGCCGGCGACGTGTTCAACCAGGATATCCTGGACTACATGCGTCGGCAGCACAACCTGCTCATCGGCGAGCGCTCGGCCGAGCGCATCAAAATTGAGGTAGGCGCCGCCCTCACCGAGCTCGACGTGACGCCGCCCGACTACGAGGTGCGCGGCCGCGACCTGATGACGGGCATTCCGAAGGTGATTAAGGTCACGTCGTCGGAAATCGCCATTGCCCTCGATAAGTCGGTGGCCAAGATTGAGGAGGCCGTGCTTAAAGCCCTGGAAATCAGCCCGCCCGAGCTGTCGGCCGATATTTACGAGAACGGCATTCACCTCACCGGCGGCGGCGCGCTGCTGCGCGGCCTCGACAAGCGCCTGGCCGCCAAAACCAAGCTGCCCATTCACATTGCCGAAGACCCGCTGCGCGCCGTGGTGCGCGGCACCGGCAAGGCCATCAAGGACATCAACGGCTTCCGGGGCGTGCTGCTTACTTAAATTTTTAATTGAGAATGAAGAATGAGGAATGAAGAATTGCCGTCTGGGTAATTCTTCATTCCTCATTCTTCATTCCTCATTCAACCATGCGTAACCTCGTTGCTTTTTTGCTGCGCTTCCAGGGGGTGATGCTCTTTGTGCTGCTGGAAGTGGCGAGTTTATTTTTGTTTGTGACCAATAGCTCGTACCAGCGGGCGGCGTTCTTCAACTCGGCCAATGCCTATGCGGGCGTGGTACTGGCCCGCCGCACGCAAGTGGCTGACTACTTTAAACTTGCCGAGCTAAACCACCAGCTGCTGCTGGACAATTCGCAGCTGCGCCAGCAGTTGTACCCGCCCGACTTCACGCACCGCGAGGCCGACTCGCTGCCCGTGGGCCGCGACACGCTGGGCCACCTCGTGTACCGCCACCTGCGGCCCGACCCCAGCCAGGCGGCCCGCCCACCCGAGCCGGCAACGGCAACTCACCACTCACCACTCACCACTCACAGTTATCCCGATACGCTGCTGCTGGGCGGCGTGCGGCTGGCGGCCCGCGACGCGGCCTACCCGCTGGTTGCGGCGCGGGTACTCAACAACTCGCTGCGAGCCGTGGATAACTACCTGACCCTGAACGTGGGCGCGGCCGACGGTGTGCAGCCCGGCCTGGGCGTGATGAGCCCCAGCGGCGTAGTGGGCCAGGTAAAAGCGGTGAGCGCGCACTACGCCACGGTGTTCTCGTTGCTGCACTCCAAAATGGCGATAGCGGCCAAAATAAAGCGCGACGGTACCTTTGGCAGCGTGAAATGGCCCAGTGAGGACTACAGCCACGCGCTGCTCGATTACATTCCGCGCCAAAACCGCCTGGTGGTCGGCGACTCGGTAGTGACGTCGGGCTACAACGCGGTGTTCCCGGAGGGCGTGTTTGTGGGCACCGTGGAGTCGTTCGTGAAGGAGCCGGACAAGAATTTCTGGACCGTGCGGCTGCGGCTGGGCGTCGATTTTAGCCGCCTCACCTACGTGTACGTGGTGCACAACCGCCCCCGCACCGAGCGCGACTCGCTCGAAACGGCCGCCACGGCTCCCGAGCCCGCGCCGGTCAAGCCCATCATTAAACCCACCCACATTCCGCGATGAGTGTGCTGGCAACGCTCGTGCGGCAGCTGCTGCGGTTTGGCCTCTACGCCGGGGTGCAGGTGCTGCTGGTGGGGCAGCTTTCGCTGTTCGGGTTGGGCTGGTGTTTTCTGTACCTGGGCTTTATCCTGTTTTTACCGCTGAGCACGCCCATCTCCTTGCAGCTGCTGCTGGGCTTCGCCATGGGCCTGTCCATGGACATCAGCTACGACACCGGGGGGCTGCACGCGGCGGCGGCCGTGCTGCTGGCCTACCTGCGCCCCTGGGTGCTGCGCCTGCTCACCCCGCGCGACGGCTACGACGCCCAGGATACCGTGAACGTGCACCAGATGGGCTGGCAGTGGTTCACGGTGTACCTGCTGCTGCTGGTGGGCCTGCACCACGCGGTGTATTTTTTCCTGGAGCTGGGCTCGTTTCAGTACCCGCTGCGCACGCTGGGCCGGGTGGGGGTCAGCGTGTTGTTTACGAGCGTGGCGCTGCTCATAGTGCAGCTGCTATTTTTCCCGGTGCGGCGCGGCCGGAGCTAGGCGGTTATCGGTCATCAGTTATCAGTCGTTCGGGAAAAGGAACGTCATGCTGAACGCAGTGAAGCATCTCGCATGGGGTAGTAAAATCAAGCGTTGAACGATTGGATTACTGCTGCAAGCGAGATGCTTCGCTGCGTTCAGCATGACGTTCCTTTTCCCGAACGACTGATGACTGCTAACTGACAACCTGTGCAATTGGCGAGGTTCCGGCATCTTTGGGGCATCAACCTTAGCCGACTGGCTCGCCCCATGCGCTATTTTCTGCTTTGCTGCTGCCTGCTGATGACTGCTTTGCTTGCCGACTCGGCCGCGCCCGGCCCGCCCGCGCCTCTCAAGGCGCAGTGGAAAAAGATTGACGAGCTGCTCAAAAAAGAGCAGACGGCCAGCGCCGCCCCGCTGGTGGAGAAGATTTACCAGCAGGCCAAGCGCGAAAACAATGCCCCGGCCTACGTGCGGGCGCTGCTCTATAAAATCCGGCTACTTGAGAATAAGGAAAATGATGCCGATGAAAAGGCTATCGCCTTACTGGAGAATGACTTAAAAACAGCGCAGTTTCCGGCCCGGCCTATTTTGCACTCATTGCTAGCAGGCTTATACACAGCCTATTACAACGAGCACCGCTACCAGCTTTACGAACGCACCAATGGCGCGGCCCCTACTGCCGACCAGGCCACGCCCGGCGCGGCCGACGGCGGCGGCACTCTGGCTACCTGGGATGCCGGCCGCCTGGGCGCGGCCATTGTGCGGCACTACTACCAGTCGGTAGAGGATGAGCCCGCCCGCCAGCTCAACACCACCCTGGCCGACCTCGGCGACCTGGCCACCGGCGGCGATGCCGAAGGCCGCGCCCTGCGCCCCACGCTGTATGACCTGCTGGCCCAGCGCGCCATTGCGGGCCTGCAAAACCAGGAGCTGTACCTCACCAAGCCCGAGCAGCAGTTTTCGCTGGCCGACTACCCGGCCGCCGCGCTCTTTGGCCCGGCCCCGGCGTTTGCCGGCCTGCGCCTGCTGGCCCCAGGTGCCGACCCGCTCAGCCATGAGCTGCACACGCTGCACCTGCTGCAGCACCTCACGGGCCAGCGCCTGCGGCAACCCCAAAACCTGGCCGCCCTGGCCGACGTGGACTTGCAGCGCCTTGATTATCTGCGCAATATTACTCAGGGCACCGACCTGGCCAGCGAGTACGAGCCCGCCCTGGCGCGCCTGGCCGATACGTATAAAGCGCTGCCCATCAGCGCCGAGTTCGTGGCCCGCCGGGCCGAGGTGCAGCGCGAAACCAACCCGGTGGCCGCCGTGGCCCTGACGCGGGCCGCCGAAGCGCAGTTTTCGAAGTCGCGCGGGGCGGCGCGGGCCCGGCAGCTGCGCGCCGAGATTGAGCGGCCCGAGCTGGCGTTTTCGGCGGCCGATATCGTGGTGCCCGGCCAGCCCTGGCGGCTCGACCTCACGGTGCGCAACGTAACCGAGCTGCATGCCTGGGCCTACCGCATTACGCTGAAGGAGTGGGAGATGAGGGAGGTTTATGACTCGCAAAACCGGCCATTTGCCAGGCGCTACGCCCGCGCCCTGCGCGCCGCGCCGGCCGCTAGCTGGCCGGTGCCAGTGCCCGCGCAGCTGCTCAACTACCAGGAGCGCAAGCTGGCGGCGGCTGGCGCGGCGCTGCCGGCCGGCTACTACGTGGTAGTTATCAGCAGCCAGGCCACCGACCCCACCGCGCCGCAAGCCGGGGCCGTGACGAGCTACGCGCTGCTGGGTGCCAGCGGGCTGAGCGCCGTGCATCGCCCCAACCAAGCCACCGGCACCACCGCCCTGCTGCTGCTAGACCGCCAGAGCGGCGCGCCGCTGGCCGGGGTAAATAACCAGGCTGCGTTTAACGTGTACAACCGGGAAAAATCGCGCGATGACCGCCGGCTGGGTGCCGTGTTGCCCACGGACGTGGCGGGCGAAGTTGAAATTCCGGCTCCCAACGCAGCCAACGCCGGGCTTGGGCGCGAGCAGCTGCGCAGCGTGCGCTCGTGGCGGGGCCGCGACACGCTGCTGACTACCCTCAGCAGCTATTACTTCCCCGAACGCGAAAATCCGGCCGCCCAGCCGCAGCGGCGCACCTTCCTGTTTACTGACCGCGCCATCTACCGGCCGGGGCAAACGGTGTATTTCAAGGGCATTCTAACCGAGAGCCTCGGCGCGAAAAGCAGCCTGCTCACTAACCAAGCGGTGAGCGTGCGCCTGCTCGACGTGAACGGCCAGACCGTGCAAACGCTACCTTTCACTACCTCCGATTTTGGGAGTTTTAACGGGTCGCTGGTACTGCCCGCGGGCCTGCTCAACGGCGAAATGCAGCTGCAAACCGACCACGGTAGCCTGAGCTTCGCGGTGGAGGACTACAAGCGCCCCACGTTTCTGGTCACGCTCGACTCGGTGCCCGGCCGGCCGCAGCTGGGCCAGCCGCTGACTTTGAACGGCCGCGCCCGCGCCTACGCCGGCCAGGCCACCGACGGCGCCCGCGTGAGCTACCGCGTGACGCGCCGCGAGCTGTGGCCGCTGTTCGACTACTATTTTGGCGATGAGCGCGGCAGTGGGCGGCCCGGCCCGCGCGGCGGCAGCCAGGAAATCGCCCACGGCACCACTACTACCGACGCCGAGGGCCGCTTTGCCGTCACCTTCACGCCGCCGCTGGTGCCCAAGCAGCCGCGGCCGCGCCGCTGGGAGCCGGGCTACCTCTTCGAAATAACCGCCGACGTGACCGACGCGGCCGGCGAAACCCGCACCGGCACCCACAGCGTGCCCATCGGCCGCAACCCGCTCAGCCTGCGCCTCGCCGGCCCCGACCAGGCCGATAAAGCCGCGTTGCCCGCCTTCACCTTGCTGAGCACTAACGCTACCGGCGAACCCTTGCCGGCCGCCGGGGCATTGCGCTTACTAGCAGTTAGTTATAAGAAGAACCCGGCCGGCGTGCCCGGCCCGGCCCCTGCAACCGAGGACAACGAATCTCCTGCCGAGCTGGTAAAAACCCTGGCTTTCGACACCAAAACGAGCCCCACGCTCGACCTGAATGCTGCTCTGGCGGCGCTGCCCACCGGCCGCTACCGCCTCGAAGCCCAGGCCGCCGGCCCCGATTCGGCGCGGGCTAAGCTCGACTTCACGCTCTACGACTCGCGGGCGGCCACCGTGCCCTACGCCACGCCCGACTGGTTTGTGGCCCTCACCGACTCCGTAGCTCCCGGCCAACCGGCAAGCATCCTGCTCGGCAGCAGCGAAGCCAACGCCCGCATCTTGCTCGAAGTGGAGCGCGGCGGCCAGCTGCTGCGCCACGAGTGGCTAACGCTAAAAGCCGGCGAGCAGCGCCGCCTGGCTCTCGAAAGTGGTTCGGCCACGGCCCGCGGCCCGCTCTACGTGCACACCACGCAGGTGCGTGATAATCAGCTATATCGCCACAATGCCACCGTGCAGGTAGCCGAGAAGCCCCAGCCGCTGACGCTGGCCATCAGCACCTTCCGCGATAAGCTGGCCCCCGGCCAAAAGGAAACCTGGCGCGTAACCATTCGCCAGGCCAACGGCAAGCCCGCCGAGGCCGAGCTACTGGCCACGCTGTATGACCAGAGTTTGGATATTTTCCGCAAGCACAGCTTTCAGGGACTGGATTTCGGCGGGGAATATTACCCGGCGCGGTTTGGGTGGCAGGGTGAGTTTGAGAAGGTGAATTCGGAATGGCTCGGTCAGTTTGCAAGCCTGGCTCAGGTAGCGGATACCGAGTACCCCGAGTTAAATACCTGGGACATCGCCAGCAGAGGGCGATTGAGAGGTAGGGTTGTGGGGGTGCAACTGCGCGGAATGGCCATTGGGGGCCATCCGGGTGCAGCCATGCCTAGTAGGGTTGCCGCCCCCGCCCCAATGGCTAAAATGGACAGTGATGGCTCCGCTCTGAATGAGGTGGTGAGCGTGGGCTACGGCACTCAAAAACGCGCTGACATAACTGGGGCGGTAAGCATGCTTGCCAAGCCGAGCGCCCCAGCCCCCAACCTCACCGCCGTGCCCACCCGCACCGACTTCCGCGAAACGGCCCTCTGGCAGCCTGCCCTGCGTACCGACGCAAACGGCGACGTAGTGCTCGAATTTCAGATGCCCGAGGCCGTGACGCGCTGGCAGCTGCTGGCCCTGGCCCACGACAAAAACCTGCGCTCCGGCCAGCTCGCCCGCCAGCTCGTGACGCAAAAGGAAATCCAAATTACGCCCAACGCCCCGCGCTTCCTGCGGCCCGGCGACACGTTCACCTTCCCCGCCAAGTTCTCTAACCTCACCGACCACGCCACCAGCGGCACCGCGCAGCTGTTCTTGCTCGATGCCGCTACCGGCCAGGATATTACGAGCCAGCTGCTGCAAGGCAGTGCCCAGCAGCCCGTAAGCGCCGCCGCGCACCAAAGCGCCGCGCTGGGCTGGGAGCTCAGCCTGCCCGCCGACTTTGCGCCGGTGGCCGTGACCTACCGCGTGGTGGCTCAAACGGGCGAAAATGCCGCAACTGCCGAAAAGCTCAACGCGAAAAGTAAAAAGAAAAATCGTCAGGCTCCCCTCTCTTTTGGAGAGGGGCCGGGGGTGAGGTTCTCCGATGGCGAGGAAAACACGCTGCCCGTGCTGCCCAACCGCATCCTCGTCACCGAGAGCCTGCCGCTGCCCATCGTGGGCCCCGGCACCCGCGAGTTTGAGCTGAAAAAGCTGACCAGCACCAGCAGCCCCACGCGGCGCAACTACTCGCTCACGCTGGAGATGACGGCTAACCCCGCCTGGTACGCCGTGCAAAGCCTGCCCTACCTCATGGAGTACCCCTACGAGTGCTCGGAGCAAACCTTTAGTCGGCTGTATGCCAATTTGTTGGCGGCCCAGATTCTCAAAGCCAACCCGCGCTTTAAAGCCGTGCTGGCCGAGTGGACGCGCCAGGCCCAGAGCGGCACCGCCGCCCAGCGCAATGCCCTGGAAAGTAAACTAGCTCAAAATCAAGAACTTAAAAACCTGTTGTTGCAAGAAACGCCGTGGGTGCGCGATGCCCAGGGTGAAACCGAGCGCCTGGCCCGCCTCAGCACCTTGTTTGACGAAACCCGGCTGAAGGGCGAAACCGCCCGCGCCCTGGCCAAGCTGCGAGCCATGCAGCGGCCCGACGGCTCGTTTCCGTGGTTTGAGCAAATGCCCGCCGACCGCTACATCACCCAGCTTATCGTGGCCGGCTTCGGCAAGCTCAAAAAACTGGGGGCCTTCGACGCCAGCCAGGACGAAACGGCCCGCGACATTCTGCAAAATGCCCTGCGCTACCTCGATGCCGCCCTGGCCAGGGAGTACGCCGACCTGCGCCAGCAAAAGGCTGCGAAACTAACTGAGAATCACCTCACCGACGCCGCCATTCAGGCGCTGTACGCCCGCAGCTTCTGGCCGCAGCCGGCCTTGGCTGCCCCCGCCCAGGCCGCTGCAACTTACTACCGCGGCCAGGCCGCCACCTACTGGCCCGGCCAAACGCGCTACCTGCAGGCGCAGCTGGCGCTGGCCCTGTTCCGCGATAAGGCCAAAGCCCCGGCCGCCGCGGCTATCCTGCGCGCCCTGGCCGAAAACGCCCTGCATTCGCCCGCGCTGGGCATGTACTGGAAAGATGTGCGCCCCGGCTACTACTGGCGCGAGGCCCCCACCGAAACCCAGGCTACCCTCATCGAGGCCTTCGACGAAGTCAAAAACGACCAGCCCGCGGTAGAGGAAATGAAGCTCTGGCTGCTCACCCAAAAGCAAACCCACAGCTGGGAGAGCACCCGCGCCACCGCCGACGCCTGCTATGCCCTGCTGCTGCGCGGTACCAGCGGGCTGGCCGCGCCCGCGCCGCTGCAAGTGGCGGTGGGCGGCCAGCCCATCCGGCCCGAGGCTACGCAGGCCGGCACCGGCTACTACAAACAAACCTGGCCCGCCGCCGCAATACAGCCCGCCCAGGGCCAGGTAACCGTTACCAAGGCCGACGCGGGCGTGGCCTGGGGGGCGCTCTACTGGCAGTATTATGAGAATATTGATAAAGTGACGGCCGCCACCACGCCCCTCAGCGTCGAGCGCCAGCTCTACCGCGAAACCCGCACCGCCGCCGGCCCGCAGCTCGAACTGCTCAGCACCACTACGCCGCTGCGCGTGGGCGAGGCCCTGGTAGTGCGCCTGGTACTGCGCACCGACCGCGCCCTGGAATACGTGCACCTCAAGGACCAGCGCGCCGCGGGCCTCGAGCCCATCAGTTCGCTCAGTGGCTACCGGTACCAGAACGGGCTGGGCTACTACGAAAGCCCGCGCGACGCGGCTACCAACTTTTTTCTGAGCGCCGTGCCGCGCGGCACCCACGTGGTTGAGTACCGGCTGCGGGCCAGCCAGGCGGGCAACTTCTCGGGTGGCCTCAGCCAGGTACAATGTCTGTATGCGCCCGAGTTTGGGGCCAATTCGGCCGGTTTGCGCCTGGTCATCGCCCCGCAGTAAGCGGTGCGTATTGGGTGGGTGCAGCCTCGATTTTCGAGGGGCGCGCCCCAAAAATTGGGGCCGTTGGCAGGCCTTCTACCTTGCGCAGTCGGGCGGTGCGCGCTATTTTTGTTTTTCTAAATTATTCAGTAAGTTATAAATGAGGAAGCTAGTTGTATTATTTGCCTTCTTGCTGAGCACCTCGGCAGCCTGGGCCCAAGCCGAAAAAGTGCAAGCCGTTACCAAGCTGCCCGGCGAAGAAAGCCTGAGTACCCGCGAGCGCGCCGAGCGTGATTTCCTGATGCCGGTGCGCCGCAAAAAGGCCGCCGATGCGCCCAAGCCCACGGCTTCGGCCGAGCAGTTGGCCAGCGCTGCCCCCGAAACCGACGCCACCGCCCACTACAACGAAGCCGCCGCCGACCCCCGCACCGAGGAGGTAGCCGCCGCTACTCACGAAGCCAGCGCCGCCCGCGCTGCCCGCCACGCCCGCCTCCGGGCCATTGAGCGGGCCGAAGAGCGCGCCGCGGAAGCCCGCGCCGAGCGCCGGGCCGAGGCACGGGCCGCCGCCCGCCACAGCAGCAAAGCCAGTAAGTCGAGCCGCAGCAGCAAATCGACCAAAGCCAGCCGCGCCAAAGAGGCCCGCGAAGCCAAGCGCCACACCGCCGCCAAAGCCGCAGCCCACCACAGTAGCAAAAAAACCGCCAGCCACAGCAGCAAAAAGCAGTCAACCAAAAAAGCCGCGCACCACACCGCTGCTAAAAAGGTGAAAACCAAGACAAAAGCTAAGGCTGCTACCACCAAGCACAAGCACCGCCGCTAACTCCTAAGCGCGCTAAACGAGAACGGCCCGGCAGCAATGCCGGGCCGTTCTCGTTTCTTATAAAGCGCAGTGACACTGTGCTTTATAAGAAAATCGTAGAGTCGTCTAAAATTCCCTAGAACGTCATGCCTATCTGGCGTCCGCTTGCCGAAGCATCTCGCTCGCTTTATGGGGGTTAGTAACCCGACTGGCGTGAGCGAGATGCTTCCCTGCGGTCTGCATGACGTTCTTATGGCTTCTCAACTAGCTTAAGTAAGTAATTACAGCACCTTAATATCCTTTGCGGCGGCCGCCGGAATGGCCGGCTGCGTGGTGGTGGTCAGCTGCACGTTCTTGAACTCAATGCTGCGGATATCGCCAGCCACTACCCCTTTGGTAGAGGTGATGTTTACGTTGTCGAAGTGCAGGTCGTGCACCGGCTGCTCGGGCAGGCCCTGGAAGTACATGGCCGTTTCGGCGCCCTTGCAGGTGATGTTTTTCAGGTAGAACTGCTGGAAGTCGGGCACCTTGGTGGCAGCCACCGGCAGGCCACTACCTTTCTCCTTGCCGGCGGGCACATCCTCATACGAGGTGTCGAAGAGCACGGCTTCATGTAAGATGTTGCTCATCAAGATATTATCAACGTAGATGTCGCGCACCAGGCCGCCGCGGCCGGCGTTGCTTTTTACCCGCACGCCAATGTCGGTACCGATAAAGCGGCAGTCCGTGGCCCAGATGTTGCGCATACCGCCGTCGGTGTTGCTGCCAATTACGAAGCCGCCGTGGCCTTGCAGCACGGTGCAGTCGGCGATGAGCACGTTGGTGAGGGCCGGGTTATCGGGGGCGTTGTTGCCGCTCGATTTCATGCAGATGCCGTCGTCGCCGGCGCTCACCGTGCAGTGGTAAATCACCACGTTGTGGCTGGCGCTGATGTCGATGCCGTCGCCATTCTGGGCCCAGTAGTCGTTGTGCACCTGCACGTTGCGAATGATGAGGTTCGTAATACCCTTCGGATTGATGACGAACATGGGCGAGTTGCGAAACGTGGGCCCGTCGAGCAGCAGGTTCTGGCTGTTGGTGATGACCACCATTTTGGGGCGCAGGTAGTCGCGGGCGGGCAGGTAGTCGGCCTCGGTAGCGTCGGGCTTGTTTTTCAGCTTTTTAAGGAGCGCCTCGCCACCCATGGCTTCGCGGCTGGGCCACCAGATTTTGCCGTCGGCGCTTAGCACGCCGCCCGACTTCACAACCCGGTCCCACTCGCCAGCCGCTACCTTGCCCCTCTTCAGCGGCCGCCACGCCTCGCCCGAGCCGTCAAAAGTGCCTGAGCCCGTGATGGCTACGTTGGTGAGCTTATTGCCCCAGATGGGCGGCGTCACCTCGTACTGGCCTTTGCCGGCGGGTTGCAGCGGGTACTGCGTGCGGTCGGGGGTAAACACGACCTTGGCGCCGGCCTCGGTGTGCAGGTCGATGTTACTTCTCAACTCAATGGGCCCCGTGAGCCAGGTGCCGGCCGGCACCTGCACGTGCCCGCCACCCGCTGCCGCGCAGGCCGCAATGGCTTTGGCGAAGGCCGCCGTGGCCAGGGTTTTGCCATCGGCTACCGCCCCAAAATCCTGAATGGAAACGGTGTGCGCCGGAATCACGGGGTCGGGCACGGCGGGCATGGCGAAGGGCGCGTGCTGGGTGTACCAGGCCACATCGTGCGCAGCTGGCAGGCTGGCCCCGGCCGGCGTTTGGGCCCAGGCGGGCGCGGCGGCCAGCATCAGCAGCAAAAAAGATTTCATAAAAGCCCAGGTAAGCAGTTCTGTCAGAAGCCGACAGCTCAGCAATACACGGGCCAGCCTTCTGGCAACGATTGCGAAACGCGCCACGGGGCCTTTGGCTGTCACCCCCGGCGAGGATGACAGCCAAAGGCCCCGTGGCGCGTCAGTAAGCGCGTTTTAGGATAGTGGGCAGCTAAGCGGGGTCGGCCACGCGCACCACCAGCCCGTCGAGGTTGGGGTGCAGGCGAATCTGGCAGCTCAGGCGGCTGGTTTCGTGCAGCACGGGCAGCGTGTCGAGCATGGCCCACTCGTCTTCGCTGGGTTCGGCCAGGGGCGGCCCAGCCAAAATCTCGACGTGGCAGGTGGCGCACAGCGCCATGCCGCCACAAGTAGCCTGAATAGGGTAGTCGCTGGCCTTGAGCAGCTCCATCAAACTCAGGCCCATATCGGTGGGGGCGTCCAGCTCGCGCCGCTGGCCGGCCGCTTCCTCCACGTAAATTCGGATATCGTTTTCCATTGAGTAAATGAGCAAATGAATAGCTGAGTAAGTGAGCAACTTTTCAACCAAAGACGTTACTCACTTACTCAGCTACTCATTTACAGCGAAGGTGCCCCGTTCACGGTTGTGTACTTGAGGGTGTATTTTTTGTCGGGGTAGATGTACTTGAACGCGCCCTGGC
>CAXTFI010000134.1:0-13843 GCA_964243255.1 uncultured Hymenobacter sp. | reverse complement strand
ACGTTCTTCTATAAAAGTTTAAGCGAATATCTCAAAGCAATTTCAACGCTTTCGCGTTTACTAAATAAGTAAGCCGGCCCCAGCCGGCCGGATAGCATTATGGCCCGAAGTGGAATGAATACCAGCGGCAGCGACCTCACGGCCGACCTGCCCAAGCCAAAAGTAAATAAGGAGTCGCTCCAGCGCAGCCTGCGGATATTCAAGTTTGTGCTGCCCTACCGCGCCAAGTTTATCGTGGGGCTGGTGATGCTGGTGCTCAGCAGCAGCACGTTCATGGCCTTTCCGTGGGTGGCCGGCAAGCTCGTGGACGCGGCCAACCACAAGGCGGTGCTGCTGCCCGGCGGCCTCTCGCTCAACATCAACCGCATTGCGCTGCTGCTGTTCGTAGTTATTGTGTTTCAGGGCTTTTTCTCGTTTGGGCGCATCTGGTTTTTCACGCAGGTGAGCGAGTTTACGGTGCGCGACATTCGGCAGGCGCTCTACGCCAAGTTTGTGCAGCTGCCCATCCCCTTCTTCGAGCAAAACCGCGTGGGGGCCATCACCTCGCGCATTACCTCGGACGTGGCCCAGATTCAGGACACGTTTTCGCTGACGCTGGCCGAGCTGTTCCGGCAGGTGTTCACGCTGCTGGGCGGCATCACGTTCATCATGCTGGTGTCGGTGAAGCTGTCGCTGTTTATGCTGGTTACGTTTCCGCCCATCGTGCTGGCGGCGGGGCTGTTTGGCCGCAAAATTCGCACCCTGGCGCGCACCACCCAGCAGGAGCTGGCCCATACCAACACCATTGTGGAGGAAACCCTGCAGGCCATCAATTCGGTGAAGGCATTTACCAATGAACGGTTTGAAACCGAGCGCTATACCGTTTCGCTGGGCAAGGTGGTGCGGGCCGCGCTCCAGAGCAATATGTACCGCGGCGGCTTCGTGTCGTTCGTGATTATCGGCTTGTTTGGCGGCATCATCCTGGTGCTGTGGCGCGGCGCTACCCTGGTGTACACGGCCGGCCCCGGCCACCTCGAAATCGGCCAGCTGGTGTCGTTTATCATCTACACGGCCTTCATCGGGGCCTCGGTAGCAGGCCTGGGCGAGCTCTACGGCAAGGTGCAAAGCACCCTGGGCGCGAGTGAGCGCATCCTCGAAATCCTGGACGAAACGCCCGAGCCGACCCTGCGCGAGCCCGCTACCGGTCTGGTACCCAGCCAGATTCGCGGCGACATTCGCTACGAGCACGTGGCTTTCCGCTACCCCACCCGGCCCGACGTGGCGGTGCTGCAAGACATTGACTTCCACATCAAATCGGGCGAGAAAATTGCGCTCGTGGGCCCCAGCGGCGCGGGCAAAAGCACGATTGCTGGCTTGCTCATGCAGTTTTATCCGCTCAGCGGCGGCCGCATCGTGGTCGATGGCCACGACGTGGCCGACTACGACCTCACCAGCCTGCGCCGCCACATTGGCATTGTGCCGCAGGAAACGCTGCTTTTTGGCGGCACCATCCGCGAAAATATTGCCTACGGCAAGCCGGGTGCCAGCGAGCAGGAAATCATCGAAGCCGCCCAGCGCGCCAATACCTGGCAGTTCATTTCGGCCTTCCCCGAAGGCCTCGACACGGTGGTGGGCGACCGTGGCATCAAGCTCTCGGGCGGGCAGCGCCAGCGCGTGGCCATCGCTCGCGCCATCCTAAAAAACCCCGCTATTCTCATCCTCGACGAAGCCACCTCGTCGCTCGACAGCGAAAGCGAAAAGCTCGTGCAAGGCGCGCTCGATGAGCTGATGCAGCACCGCACCAGCCTCATCATCGCCCACCGCCTGAGCACTATCCGCAAGGTGGATAAGATTTTAGTTATCGACGGCGGCCGCATTGTGGAAGCTGGCTCGCATGAGGAGCTAAGCGAGCGCGAGGGCGGGCTGTACGCTAATTTGCTGCGGCTGCAGTTTGAGTTGGCGTAAGGCGAGAACAACGGGCTCAATCGAAGGCCTTGCAAACCGAGGAAGCTATGCTCAAAGCCTGCGCTGCCACGGCCAAAACAAAAGAAGCCTAAGCTACTTCCACACTCGCAACCTTTGGGCCCAGCTACGACGGCTGAGAAGGGGAATTGGCCTCGTATTGGTGTCAGCCTCATCGGGCGGGAAGGTGCTGCTGCAAGACCATCACCAACTGGTAAACCTCCGTGGTCGATTCCCGATAGGCAGGCTCAATACCTTGCGCAGCCCAGCGTTCGGCAATGGTGCGGGCACGGCCGATGGCCACTTTACGGCGCGGCAGCTGGCCCGTCGCTCCAGGGTCATCGGCTTCGAGCAGGTCGAACAAGGCCCGGCTCACGTGCTTGCCTTTGGTGGGGTTGTAGCGCACCTGGGAGTCGGCGGCGGCTAGCAGTTCCTGCAGCCGTTGGCCACAAAGCTCCCGGCTCATGCCACTGCCAGGGTGCGGGTCGAAATGCAGCAGTAACCAGTACTCAAACGCCTGGTTGGAATAAGCCACGTGCAGCCCCTGGGCTTCGGCCCGCTGAATGGCGGCGTGGAAATTGCCCGGCTCGGTGTCATCCTTGTCGAACACGCACCACACTTGTTCATAAGGGTCTTTGCGCCGCCGCGCCGCCTCCCGCAGCTCCAGCGCATGCTGCACCAGCTTTTCGGGGTCGTAGGCCTTGCCTAGGGCTTTGATATCGGCTGTGGCCAGCTCAAAATGCTCGAAGTACTCTACTTCCGTCACCGTGCCCTGGCAGAGGATGAGTAGCACCGGGTTTTCGTCGCGCACCGGAGCAGCCCGCGCCAGGGACCGGGGCTGCTGGCGGCGGGCTTTGTCGGCCTGCACGCGGGCCAGGTGCTCGGCTTTTTGCTGCCGCTCCGCCGCCCGCTTATCCTTCATTTTCATGGCTGGGCGCGGGTTCGGAGGCGGTATTAGGCAGGGCCGTAAAGTTGCCCAGGTAGGGCACGGCTCCGTACTTGCCACGCACGTAGTTGGCCTCAAAGTCGTCGTCTTTGCGCACCTGGTCGGTTTTGAAGTCGGCCAGCGAGTAGAGGGTGGCCTCGCCGTAGCGGTTCTTCTCCGTAAACCAGATTTGGTCGCGCCGAAAATTGCCCGAAGCCAGCAGGTTCGTATCGTGGGTATTGAACAGAAGCTGCGCGTTCTTCGGGTTGGTAATTTTGGAGTTGAACAGGTGGACGATTTTGCACACTAGATTGGGGTGCAGGCGGGCATCTAGTTCGTCGGCTACTAAAATCCATCCCTCGGCGAGAGCCATAATCACTGGGCCAGCTAGCAGCATCATTTTTTGCGTACCAGTCGATTCGTCTTGGAGCAGTGAAAATGTTACAGGGTCTGCTGGTTCGCGTGCGTCAGTATAGGCACGATGTGCAGTCTGTACACTCTCATGCTCCTGATTCATCCAGCGCATGGCTCGCGCTTTAGTTTCTGCTAGTGATTCGTCCTGTTTGATAGAAAACGCGGATTGTCTCCCCTCAAGTACGTCCGTAATATCCAAATCGGCATTCCCCAGAAGCTGTAGAAGTTCTAGTTTGAATGATTCGCGTCGAAGGGACATCAGCGTCAGGCCCTTTTCAATAGTATCATCTTCTGCATCAAGAATCGCCAATCTTCCAAACCATTCCAGCACCGCCACGGCACGGGGCTGATTAAACTGCGCAGCAACAGACAGCAGCAGCGCATTTTCGCGCACGGCGGCATTCTTCACCAACTCGCCCACGATGCCCCCGAATTGCTTCTGGTGAAATGTGATGTCCTGCCCGGTGCGATAAAACAGCTCGGTTTCCGGCGTGTTGCGCACTCGCTTGGCAGCCCGCATAAACAGCCATTCGGCTTCAATCCGCATGGCCGTCAGCTCAAAGCCGTAGCGGTACAAAACGTCTTGGTCGATGAACTGGATTTCAAACTCAGAAGCCGCCACCGCTGCTGCTGGGTTGAGCCGAAATGGCTCTACCCCAGTTGGCTTGCCAATTTGCCCGCTTGAAGATGATAACCGTACGAAAGTCTCCATAAAACCCATCGCCTCCACCAGCTTGCTTTTGCCGCTGGCATTGGCCCCGTACACCACGGCGCTTTTCAGCAGGCGCAGGCCAAAGGCGGGCATGTCGATTACGTTGTCGTCCTCGCGGGTTTTATCGGCCGAAGCCACGAGGCTCCACTCGGCCCGCTCGCGGAAGGCGCGAAAGTTTCGCACACTGAAATTGATTAACATAAGCCGATTTTTTGCGGGAACAACTCAAATGTAGGCGTTGCTTTTTGATTAAGGGCCTTAGTAGCCGTATTTATGAAGGACCAATACTAGGCTTGCCAAAAGCACTGGCTACGCGTCAACTTGCCAATCTGAGTCACTTAAGCCGCCCAGCGCCGTCCAGCAGGCTAAGGCCCCGACTACTGCTGCCGCCCTCGGAACCTGACTGCGGCAGATAAACCGTGCGCGCAGGTAGCCGCCCGCTCAGCCTGGGCAGGCTCCGTCCAACTCCCCGGCCGCCAGCCCGTTAAAACCCCACGGCCGGGGGCCGGTATTCTCCCCCAACCGCAGTTGATGACCAAGCTCCTCTCCTTTCTCTCGCTGCTCACGGTAGCCACGGGCTGCGGCGACTGCGTGCCCGTGAGCCTGACGCCCGACGAGCGGGCCTGGGTCAGCGCCTACCAGCCCGGCCAACAGGTGCGGTTTCGGAGCAACCGGGGCGCTACTAATCTGTTCACGGCGAAAGCGTTGACGGAGTTTCACGACAATCAGGACTGCAATCAGCTGGAGGGCGGCAAGTACCAGGCCATCCGCACGACGCTGGTGCTGGAGTCGGCCACGAACTACGGGGGCTCGCAGGGGCCCGTTTTTTCGCTGCTGGCCTATAAAACCAACCCTGCCCATCCGGCGCAGCTCACCTTTACGCTGGCGGGCCTGCTGTGCCAGGCCACCGACCCACCCGGCAGCCCCACCCCCCGGCTCGTAAAGCTGCTGCCCCAGCCCGTTACGCTGCCCAACGGCCGCAGCTACCCGGCCGCGCAGCTTATGCGCAACGGCCAGAACGGCACCATCTACATGGGCAACAGCCAGCTGCGGGCCGCCTGGTGGGACCAGCACACCGGCCTGCTGCGCTATGAGCTAGCCAGCGGCGAGGTATTTGACCTGACGACCAACTGAGTCTGCGCCCCGCGCATTAGGCCAAGATACACCGCGCCCGCCACAAAAAAGCCCACGAACCAGGCGTAGTTATACACCGCCAGCAGCCAGGGCCACACGGCTGCCTTGTCGAGCGCGCCAATGGCAGCCAGGAAGCCCGGTACGCAGGGTAACACCCCCAGTACCAGCGCGATAAGGGCGGCGGGGTTGAAGCCCCGGTGGTAGGTGTAGCGGCCTGCATACTGGTATAAGTCGCTCACTACCAGCTCCTGGCCGCGCAGCAGGTAGTAATCGGTGATGAGGATGCCGCCGATGGGGCCCAGCAGCGCCGAATAGCCCACCAGCCAGGTGAAGATGAAGCCGCTGGGGTCGGCGATGAGCTTCCAGGGGAAGATGAGCAGGCCCACCACGCCCGTGAAGTAGCCCCCGGCCCGAAAGCTGATGCGCTGCGGCGCGAGGTTGGCAAAGTCATTGGCGGGGCTCACGATGTTGGCGGCAATGTTGGTGGCCAGCGTGGACAGGGCCACGGCCAGCATGGCCCCCGTCACGAGCCAGCGGCCCTCGAAGCGCCCCGCCAGCACCACCGGGTCCCAGATGGTTTTGCCAAAAATGAGCAGCGTGGCCGACGTAACGACCACGCCCACAAACGAAAACAAGGTCATGGGCAGCGGCAGACCCAGGGCTTGGCCTACCTCTTGCGCGCGCTGGCTCACGGCGTAGCGCGTGAAGTCGGGGATGTTGAGCGAGAGCGTGGCCCAGAAACCCACCATGCCCGTGAGGGCCGGAAAGAAGAACTGCCAGAATGCGCCCGGCGTGGTGAAGTGCGCCGGCTGGGCCAGTATTGGCCCCAGCCCGTGGCCCGCCCAAATAGCCCAGGCCAGCAGCGCCAGCGCCGCCGCGGGCAAGAAAAACGCCTTGAATACCAGCAGCTTCCGAATGCTATCGACGCCCAAGTAAACCACGTACATGTTGAGCAGCCAGAACAAAAAGAACAGGATGGCCGGCCCCGTGGCCAGTCCCCAGCTGGCCGGAAACACGGCCGGCAGCGTGCCCAGCCCCGGCCACCAGCGCACGGCCGCCTGGTAGAGCGCGTAGCCGCCAATCCAGGTTTGGATGCCGAACCAGCCGCAGGCGATAACGGCCCGCAGCAGCGCCGGCACATTGGCCCCCCGCACCCCAAAGCTGGCCCGCGCAAACACCGGGAACGGGATGCCGTAGCGCGCCCCCGCCCGGCCATTCAAAATCATGGGAATGAGCACGATAGCATTGCCCAGGAAAATAGTGCTCAGCGCCTGCCACCAATTCATACCGCCCTGAATGAGCGAGCTGGCCAGCATGTACGTGGGGATGCACAAACTCATGCTAATCCAGAGCGCGGCGTAGTTCCAGGTGGTCCAGGTGCGGGCGGCGGCGCTGGTGGGGGCTAGGTCCTCGCTGGTGAGGCCGGGGGCGGGCGGCGCCACTGTGGCGGAAGCGGCCAGGGCCGGGTACGGGATTTCCATGCGCGCAGGGGGCCAGCGGGAATGCTACGCGCCGGGCCACCGCCGCAAGCTACTCGGCAAGTGGCACTTAGGCAAGGGGTATAGCGCGCAGCGCTGCTTCGTGCGCGAGCGCAGCGAGCAGCGCGCGTCTGGGTTGTTTGGGTTAGGTGGCCCGGCCCCGCCTGCTCGCTGCGCGAGCGCACGAAGTGAAACTTTGCGCTACTGCCCTAGTTTTTGGTGCCGCACTCGGCGCAAAATTTCTGCTCGGGCTTGAGGGCCGCGCCGCAGCCGGTGCAAAACCGCTCCTGGGTTTTGGCGGCGGGGTTGGCGGTGCCGCAGCTGGGGCAAAACTTCTGGCCGGCCGTGAGCTTGGCCTGGCAGTTAGGGCATTGCAGCAGGGCATCGCGGCCGAAGAAATCCAGGTTTTTGGTGTAGTCCTGCTCGCGGGTTTTGGTACGAATCTGCTCGCGGGTGGCCTGGGCCTGCTGGGTGCGCAGCTCCTCCTGCTCGTCGGGCGCGCAGGCTTCGCAGAGGCCGGCGCTGTGGTTCCAGCATACGTCGGGGCACACCCAGTGGCCGCAGTGGGTGCACTGCTTGAAGTTCTGCTTGCCCTCGGCCACGGCCTTTTCCAGGGCGGCGTCGTGGGCCTTGCCCCCCACCGCTTGCTGAATCTGGTACGTTGCATTTTCTACCCCGCCCAGGCCGCCCAAAAAATTGCTGGCCGCATTGAGCAAACTACCCGCTATACCAATGGCATTGGGCTGAAAACGTGACATATAGCCATTGCGGCACTGGTCACAATGAAACTTAAACTGAAACCCTTTGTCAGTGGATAGGTCGTCGTAATTGGCGACGAATTGAATCATGTTGCTCATGGCGAAGGGCTTGGAGGATGGCGAAGCAAATGTAAAGCGCACGGGCATTCGGCGGTAGTATCGCCCGTAGGCCGGCGGGCATTACAGGTAGGCTGGTCTTCCCTCTTCCACAACTACCCGTGCTCTACACTCAGTAGCCGGGCCGGCAGCTTTTTAGACCGCCATCCGTACAAGCAAGTCATTCATCTTTTCTTCATCAAAAACGCCTTCATATGCCTACCCTTTTCCTATCGGCCCGCACCCGGCCAGTTGTAGCACCGCGCGTGCTGGCCCTGGCGGCCCTGGCGGCGGGCTTGCTGAGCTTGCTGCCGGGCTGCTCCAAAGACGACGAGCCGGCGGCTGCTACGCCCAACAAAATCACGGTGCCGCAGCGGACGCTCTCGCCCGAAGGCATTCAGTACGACGCAGCCAACCAGCGCTTTATCGTAAGCTCGCGCACCCAGGGGCGCATTGGCACCGTGCGCGACGACAGCACCTACACTCAGCTGGCCGACGATGCCCGGCTGGTTTCGACCATCGGCCTTAACCTAGACGCCAGCCGCCAGCGCCTGCTGGCCGCCGTGTCGGATGCCGGGGCCAACACCGCCCGCTCCACGGCCACTACCCTGCGCAAGCTAGCGGCACTGGCCATTTTTAATCCCAGCAGCGGCGCGCTGCTCAGCTACGTCGATTTGGGCGCGCTGAGGCCCGCACTGCCGCATTTTGCCAACGATATCGCCGTCGATACGCAGGGCAATGCCTACATCACCGACAGCCTGTCGCCCATCATCTACAAGGTGGATGCGCAGGGGGTAGCCACGGTTTTTCTGGAGAATTCGCAGCTCAGCGGGGGCACCGCCTTTGGCCTCAATGGCCTGGTGTTTCACCCCGATGGCTACTTGCTGGTGGCCAAGTCCAACGACGGTACGCTGTTTAAAGTACCCCTTGCCAACCCCACCGGCTTCACGGCCGTGGCCAGCACCCAGAGCCTGGTAGGCGCCGACGGCCTGCTGCTGCTCGACAACAATACCCTGCTCGTGGTGGCGGGCAGCCAAAACACGGTGTTCCGCCTGGCCAGCACCGATGCCTGGGCTACCACCCGCCCCACCGGCAGCTTCGCCACGGGCGCCGTGAGCGCCACCACCATCACCCGCCGCAACGGCACGGAGGCCTTCGTGCTGTACCCCTACACGGCTACCGCGCCGCGGTTTGCCATCACGAAGGCGGTTTTTTAAGCAGTGCTTTAGCTTGCTTGGAGAGTATTTCGCGCAGTGTTTCGGGGTGTTAGAGCGCAGTGTTCCGCAGTGCTAAGCGATTAAAAACACTGCGGAACACTGCGCTCTAACACCCCGAAACACTGCGCGAAATACTTATTGAGTTTTCTGCCGCTATTGCTTTAGCAACTTCCGTGCTGGTAACGGGTGAGCAGTTTACAGAAAATCCCACTCTACCAATAGAAAATTCTCGGGCTTCAAACCAGCTTGCAACCCAGCAGCCAGCCAGCGCGGCTGAGTGGCTTGCAGCTGGTCTTTCTTACGGCGCTTCAACTCCGCAAAAAGGATAGTCTCCCCATGCCAGCCTACTACATCCCAGCAGCCAGCGAAAGTGTTGCCATTGGAAAGCATCACTTGCTGCATCAATAGCTTAACCCACTCATTTTCAATGGGGTTTTGCACTTGCGTGGTACGCAGGCCAGCTGGCAGCAACGGCGACCAGGTAGCGTAGCATTTGGGACTTTTAGCCGGCGCGCCATAGGTTTCAACCCAGCGGGCCTCCCACCCCGATAGGCGGAATAATTCATAGATGGCCAACTCGGCAAAGACGGGCCGACTAGCCACGTCAATCAAGGGCTTGCCATTAAAATTATCGGCAATAGCCTCTCCAGTCCACCGCCGTAACCATAATTCCACTTTTGGAACCGTGACTACCTCCGTTGCGCTACTGATATTCTCACTAGTCGTCGGGCGCAGCAGGCTTGGATAGATAAAGCTCATAATTTTCAGCATGGTTTAATCGCCAGCACCTAACAACCCCTCCGCCAGCGCCCTATCATTGCCGAGCCGCGGCACCTTATTCTGCCCGCCCAGCTTGCCCACGCTTTTCATGTAGCGCTGGAAGGCGCCGGCCGGCAGCTGAGTCAATCGCAAGCTGGTCAGTATGTTACCCTGGCGCAGGTCGTCGTAATAGGTATTGCGCTGGCGCAGAGCCCCATCCAGCGCGGCGGCAAAGCCGACGGCATCGCGCGGGGGCTGGGCAAACTCCACCAGCCACTCGTGGCGCGAGGGCTGGGTCGGGTCGTCGCTCACGAGCGGGGCCACGGTGAACTCAGTGACTTCCGCTTCGGGGTGCTGGTGCACGGCCGCGCGCAGGGCGGCCTCCACTTCTTCGCCGATAACATGCTCGCCGAAAGCCGAAAGGAAGTGCTTGATGCGGCCTGTGACCACCACGCGGTGCGGGTGCAGGTGCACAAAGCGCACGGTGTCGCCGAGCGAGTAGGCCCACAGGCCGGCGTTGGAGGTGAGCACCACGGCGTACTGGGTATCCAGCTCGACTTCGGCGATGGTGAGGCGGGGCGGGTTTTCCTCAAAAAAGCGCGCGGCGGGCACAAACTCGAAGAAGATGCCGCTGGCCAGGCGCAGCAGCAGGCCGGGGTTGCCGGGCTGGTCCTGGAAGGCTAAAAAGCCCTCGGAAGCCGGAAACAATTCAATGCTATCAATTTGCCTACCAATGCTTTCCAGCAGGCGGGCGCGGTAGGGCTCCATGCTCACGCCGCCCGACACGAAGAGGTCGAACTGCGGAAATACCTCCCCCACCGGCCGGCCCGTGCGGGCCGTGAGGCGGTCAAAGTACATCTGCACCCAGGGCGGAATGCCCGAGATGAGCGTCATATGCTGGCCCAGGGTTTCGGCCACGATGGCGTCGAGCTTGGTTTCCCAGTCGTCGAGGCAATTGGTGGCGTAGCTGGGCAGCTGGTTGCGGCGCAAGTAGCTGGGCACGTGGTGGTTGACAATGCCCGAAAGCCGGCCCGTGGGGATGCCGCCCACCCGCTCCAGCTCGGGCGAGCCGGACAGGAAAATCAACTTGCCGTCCAGAAAGCGGGCGCGGCCGGTGGCGGCCACGTAGTGCAGCAGCGCATCCTTGGCCCCGTTGATGTGGTTGCCGATGCTGGCCGCGGTGATGGGAATGTACTTGGCGCCGCTGGTGGTGCCGCTGGTTTTGGCCAAATACAGCGGGCGGCCGGGCCACAGCACGTCGGCCTCCCCGGCCTTCACGCGGTCGAAATAGGGCTTGAGGGCCTCGTAGTCGCGAATGGGCACGCGAGCGGCCAGGTCGGCGGGCGTGCGCACGGCGGCCAAGTCGTGGGCCCGGCCGAAGGCGGTGCCGGCCGCCGTGCGCGCCAGCTCGCCCAGCAGGCGCCGCTGCGTGGCAACCGGGTCGCGCTGCCACTGGCGGTAGCGGTGCACGGTGTAGGCCGCCAGCGGGCGGCTCAAGGCGGCTTTGATTCCCATGAAAGGCTAGTGGTAGTCCGGCTGGTAGGCTGCAAAGGTCCGGCGGGCCGGGCATATGCGGGCAGCGCCAAGCTTCTTCAATAATAAATTAATAATCAATTATTTGTGTTGTATAGCACAAATTTAAAAGCAGTCGTTTATTCTTGGCAGTTGAAAGATTAAACAAAAACTTACCTGGTCCGTTCGACCTAAGTACCAGCTGCTGGCAGTAGAGTCAGCGGCGTTTTCCCACTTTTTTGTTTTTTACCCCCATGATTAATCAATTTGGCAAGGCCGTCTGGAGCGGCGACATGAAGGGCCACGGCACCATCAGCACCAAAAGCGGCGTAGTAGAAGCTACCTATTCGGTGGGCTCGCGCTTTGAGGGCCAGAAGGGTACCAACCCCGAGGAGCTGATTGGCGCGGCCCACGCCGGCTGCTACACCATGTTCCTGACCAACGTGCTGACCCAGCACGGCCACACGGTGGAAACCATCACCACGACCTCGACCGTGACGCTGGACCCAACCCAGAACCCGCCCAAAATCACCAAAATCGCCGTGAGCACCGAAGGCAAAGTAACCGGCGGCAACATCACGCCCGAAGATTTCCAGCAGCACGCCGAGTTTGCCAAGGCCCACTGCCCGGTGTCGCAGGTGCTGAGCGCCGTGCCCGAAATGACGCTCGAAGCCAAGCTGGCGTAGATAATGGTTAATGGCTAGTGATTAATGAAGTTAATGCCCTGCTTATCAGATGCTTAACTTATTAATCACTAACCATTAATCATTAACCATTACTTTTGCCCCATGCCCACTGGTACTACCCGCGTTCGCCTACGCCCCGCCAACTCCTCGCGCCTGTCCTTTGGGGTGCAGGTTTCGCTGGCTTTATTCGCCATTGCCTACGCGCTGCTTATGCTGCGCGAAACCCCCAACAGCCAGGATTTTTACTGGCTGCACTACGTTTTTCTCACGCTGTGCGTGGTGTACCTGGGGTTTATTCTGGTGCATAATGCGCCGGTTTTTGGCACGCAGAGCTACTTCGAGTTTGCCCCCGGCTACCTGGTACACAAGGCGGGCTTGTTTCGGCCCAAGCAGGTATTTGCGGCCGAAAGCATGAGTATGCTGGAGCTGCTGCCCCGCCAGCTGCGGGTGCGCCTCAAGGACGGCGACATTCACGTGCTGAATATGCGCGAAGTAAAAGGCACCCGCCGCCGGGCCGTGCTGCGCGGCCAGCTCGAAGGCTTTGCCAAGCGCTACGGCGTGCAGCTGCGCGAAGAAATATCGGCGGGTTAGGCAGCTGCTAGCTAAAAATATCGGCCAGCGGAATTTCAATGCCCAGCGTGGCATCCTGCACCGGGCCGCTGGCAAATGACTGGTAGGTGCTGGGCCCTGTGAACACGGCCACCGTGCCCACCGCCGGCAGCACTATCCAGCACGATTTTACCCCCGCCGCCAGAAAAAGCCGGGCCTTTTCGAGCAGCGAATCCAGGTCTTGCTTCGGCGATAAAATCTCGATGGTAGTGAGCGGAATCGCCTGCACCCATAGCACGTCGTGCTGCATGTCCGGCGTGAGCTTAGAAAAAACCACTAAATCGGGTACCAGCTTCTTGCCCTCTAGCTCCAGGTTCAGCTCGGTAGCAACGGTATGCGAGTGGCGAAGCCGGCTTTTCAATTCAAATACCAAGTTGGCTTGGCTTAGGCTGTGGTTTAAGCTAGGCCTAGGTTTGCCGCGTTCGAGTTCGTAGTCGAAGAGGGTGGTTTCCAGCGTTTCCATGAGGCCTGGCGTTTTTTTCTAAAGATAACGAGCCGCCGGGCAATTCGTTTCGTAAAAAAGCTGGGTTCGCAACTGGCGTCGCCCCCCTAATTTTACGGCCTTCCTACTTCTTTCTCCTTCCCCATGCCCCTTTCCCCCGACGTTCAGCAGCGCCTCAACACCTGGCTCACCCCCGCTTATGATGCTGGTACCCAGGCCGAAATCAAACAGCTCGTGGATTCCCACCAGGACGACCAGCTCAACGATGCCTTTTATCGCTCACTGGAATTTGGCACGGGCGGCCTGCGCGGCATCATGGGCGCGGGCTCCAACCGCATGAACCGCTACACGCTGGGCATGGCTACCCAGGGCCTGTGCAACTACCTGAAGCTGAGCTTTCCCAACCAGGAAGTCAAGGTGGCCATCGCCCACGACTCGCGCAATAACTCGCGGCTGTTTGCCGAAACGGTGGCCGGCATTTTCTCGGGCAATGGCATTACGGCTTATCTATTTGATAGCCTGCGACCTACGCCGGTGCTCTCGTTTGCCATCCGGCACCTGGGCTGCCAGAGCGGCTGCGTTATCACGGCCTCGCACAACCCCAAGGAGTACAACGGCTACAAGGTGTACTGGAACGATGGCTCGCAGGTAGTGGCCCCGCACGACAAGAACATTATCACGGAAGTCAACCGCATCACCAGCCCCACGGAGGTCAAGTTTGAAGCCAACTCCAGCCTGATTCACCTCATTGGCCAGGAGGTTGACGACGCGTACCTGGCCGAGGTTGAAAAGCTGCGCATCAATCCCGCCGCTATTCAGCAGCAGCATGATTTGGGCATTGTGTACACGCCCATCCACGGCTCGGGCATCAAGATGGTGCCCCCGGCGCTGGCCGAGTTCGGCTTCACCAACGTAAGCGTGGTGCAGGCCCAGGCCACGCCCGACGGCAACTTCCCCACCGTGCAGTCGCCCAACCCCGAGGAGAAGTCTGCCATGCAGCTGGCCCTCGACCAGGCCAAGGCCCAAAACGCGGACCTGGTGCTCGCTACCGACCCCGACGCCGACCGCGTGGGCGTGGGCGTGAAAAACGACAAGGGCGAGTGGGTGCTGCTCAACGGCAACCAGACCGCCGCGCTGCTCACGCACTACATCCTGTCGGC
>CAXTFI010000133.1:0-13919 GCA_964243255.1 uncultured Hymenobacter sp. | reverse complement strand
TCATGCCGAAGTGCAGCACCAGCAGGCGGCCGTTATCCAGCTCCAGAAAGCAGTTTTTGCCCAGCCGGCCGGTGCCGGTGATGGTGCGGCCCAGCAGGGCGGCGCGCAATTCGTCTTCGGGCACGGCCAGCACGTGCGCATCGCGCACCTCCAGGCCGGTAACCACTTGGCCAACAGCTACTTCATTAATAAAACGGCGGTAGGTTTCGACTTCGGGTAATTCGGGCATCTTAAATCAATGAGCAGTTAGCAATGAGCAGTGAACAGTGGAGGATAGCCCCATTGTTCACTGCTCATTGCTAACTGCTCATTGATTTTAGTCGTGCAGCTTGGCTACGCGCTGGCCTTGCTGGTTGTACACGTCGCCGCGCGGCGTCACAAACAGCGGGCGCTGCTGGCCGTCTTCGAGCACGAAGGGGAAGGCGGCGTTGCCGGTGCGGCGCAGGTGGCCCACCACCTGGGCCTCGCGCACGCGGTCGGTGTCGTCCTCGTCGGGGCTGCTCTCGTCGGCCAGGCGCACCACGTTGAGGGCGCTGGTGAGGTAGAAGGGCACCTGCGGGTTGTCGCGGAAGGTGAGCTGGCCCACCAGGCGCACGGGCGCGTTGCGGTCGGCGCGCGTCAGGGCCACGGGGGTAGCTGGGCTGTTATCGTTGGTAGCCGGCTCCTGGTAGGTAGGATAAGCCGGCTGGGGCTGCCGCGCCGGCCGCGGAGCCAGGGCGATGGGCTGGGCCGAAGGCTGCGCGGAGCCAGCCTGGGTGCTGGCCACAATCTGGGCGGTGGCGCGGCCCCAGCCGCGGCTGATGGCCGCCAGGCGCGGGGCGCGGCCGGGGTGGGTAGCCGAGCCCGCATCGGGCGAAACGGCGGCCATGGCGGCCTGGGCCTGCGCTAAGCTGGCTCCCAGGCGGCGCAGCACAAAGCCCGAAAACTCGTCGGCCTCCAACTCGTCCTCGGGCTGCGAGCCGCCGGCGCGCAGCGTGTGGCCGTTGAGGTGGTGGCCCATCTCGTGGGCCAGGATGCTGATGCCCGCCCAGTCGGTATGGCCGGCGCGGTTCACGGCCGCCAAAAACGTGGGGTTGTAGAGCAGGTAGCGCCGGCCGCCGTACACCACAGCGGCGGCATTATCCACCTGCGTAGTGGCGCGCAGCTCGAAGCGGGGCTGCAAGCCCACGGCCTCGGTAATCTCGCGGATGATGCCGGCGGCCTGGCTGGCCGGCATGTCGGTAGCGGGTGCCTGGGCCCCGGCGGGCAGCGCCAGCGGGCCTAGCAAGAGCATCGGCAGGGCCAGCGCAGCGGCTAACCGACGAAAAAAGCGGGGAAGCATAAGCAAGGAATAATGCGGGTCAGGAACAAGGAAATAAGGCAATTTCAGCGCCAGAAAAAGCCGGTCGGCGGTGGGCTAAGGTCTATAAACACAACGTTACGTACCGCCTTTTTCGTTTAACCGGCGCACGGCCGGTGTTGGCCGTTTTATACATTTCTTCTATGGCATCAGCTACTCCCATCACCACGCCGGCCGTGCGCGTGCAGCCCGGTGCTCCACTGCGCCTCGCCGACATCGACCCGGCCAGCAACAAGCCGTTCGACCACAAAAAAAAAGTAGAGAAACGCCTTGAAGAGCTGCGCACGCAGCTCAGCGATTACCAGGAAAGCCTTTACGCCGAGCACCGCCAGAGCTTGCTG
Organism: uncultured Hymenobacter sp.; assembly: GCA_964243255.1. Classification (GTDB taxonomy): domain Bacteria; phylum Bacteroidota; class Bacteroidia; order Cytophagales; family Hymenobacteraceae; genus Hymenobacter. The sequence goes on along the minus strand of CAXTFI010000133.1, from coordinate 12,239 downwards.
CTGGTGTTTCAGGCTATCGACACGGGCGGCAAGGATGGTACCATCCGCAACCTGCTGACGGGGGTAAACCCGGCGGGGATAGAGGTAACTCCCTTCAAAGTGCCTAGTACTGAAGAGCTTAATCACGACTTCCTGTGGCGGATTCATCAGCACACGCCGGGGCGGGGCCACATTGGCGTCTTCAACCGCTCGCACTACGAGGATGTGATTGTAACGCGCGTGCACGGCCTCATCGAGCCCTTTACCTGGCAGCAGCGCTACCAGGACATCAACCATTTCGAGCAGCTGCTGACCCACAACGGAACCCGCGTGCTCAAGTTTTTTCTGCACATCTCCAAAGACGAGCAGGCGCGCCGCCTGCAGGCCCGCCTCGACAACCCCAAGAAGCGCTGGAAATTTGAGCCCGGCGACCTCAAGGAGCGCCAGCAGTGGGACGCCTACCAGTTGGCTTACCAGGAGGCGCTGGCCGCTACCTCCACGCCCGAGTGCCCGTGGTACGTCATTCCGGCCAACGACAAGCGCGCCCGCGACCAGGCCATTGCCGAAATAGTGGTGGCCACGCTGGCCGAAATGAATCCGCAACCCCCGGCTGCCACCTTTGACGTGGCAGCGCAGGTAATTGAATAGCAGGTAGTTGTATTGAGCCTAGCAGCACGACGTGCTGCTAGGCAAAAAGTGGTTGTTAGTGAGGTTCGGGCTAAAAACGCCCTAAAAACAACGAAGCCCTTCCTGCTGTGCAGAAGGGGCTTCGTTGTTGAGAAAAAGCAGGAATTAATTCATCCATAAAGTAGCTACCGCTTCGAAGCGGTGGGCGGCAAATGCGCCGTAGGGCCGCTCGGCATAGAAGCCCAGCACGTGCACGTGGGGCTTGCCGGTGCGCACGTGGGGCAGCACCTGCACGGGGTACACGCGGCCGGCCGTGGGCCAGTCGCCAATGTAGCCGGCGGGGCGGGCAGTATCGTCGATGCAGCGGGCAAACTGCTGCACGGGCAGGGGGGTCGGGAGCTGGGTCTTACGCATAGCCAAAGATACGAAAAAAGATTGAAAAACTAAAAATATTGGCAGTAATAAGTAGGCGTAAAATTGGGCAATAGACGAGCTTAAGGAGAATAAAAGCGCTGCTGCTGGCAACAGCTAGTCAGCAAGGCATGCGTGCTAAAAATAACGGCTAACAAATGTTCGTAAGACCCCTCATTTACGTTAAAACCAGGCCTGCCGGATTGGGGTAGCCAGCAGCTGGAGCGCTAGCCAAGCTGCCCCCATGAGTACCGCCGGGCTAGGGCAGAGGCCCAACGGAGCCACGCGGCGATTAAGCACCTACCTTGCAGGAAATTGGGGCAAGCAGGAGGTGGTTTTACCTGTTGGCTACGCTTGCCTTCTCACCCATTACATACGGGGTTGCCTTGCCAGGCCGGGTATTCCCGCCCCGTGCGGGTGGCTTTACCGCCCGCGTTTCTCTTTCCCATGAGCATCAAAAAACTAGTCACCGGCATCACGGCCTTCGACCATATTTCGGCGGGCGGCCTGCCCTACGGCCGCACCACGCTGATTTCGGGCAGCTCGGGCTGCGGCAAAACGCTGTTTGGCGCGCAGTTTCTGGCCATGGGCATTCAATTGTTCGACCAGGCGGGGGTGTTTGTCACGTTTGAGGAGCAGGTGGAGGATATCCGCATCAACCTGCGCACGCTGAGCTGGGACATCGATGCCTGGGAGCGCGACGGCAAGTGGGTATTTATGGATGCGTCGCAAAAGGACGACGACACGCTGACCGTGGGCGACTACGACCTCAGCGGCTTTCAGGTGCGGCTGGAGCGGGCCATTACCAAGTGCCAGGCCAAGCGCGTGGTACTCGACTCGATTGGCAGCGTGTTTGGTCAGTTTCAGGAGCTGAATTCCATCCGGCACGAGCTTTTTAAAGTCACGCTGGCGCTGGGCCGCCTCGATACCACGTCCCTCATCACCACCGAGCGCACCGAAGAATACGGCAAGGTGTCGCGGCTGGGCGTCGAGGAGTTTTTGACCGACAATGTCATCGTGCTGCGCAATGTGCTGAGTGAGGAGAAACGGCGGCGCACCATCGAAATCCTCAAGTTTCGGGGCAGCAACCACGAGAAGGGCGAAAACCTGTTCACCATTCACCCCGAGCAGGCCATCGTCATCATCCCGCTCTCGGCCATGGACCTCAAGTACCGCTCGTCGGGCGTGCGCGTGACCTCGGGCGTGGCCAAGCTCGACGAGATGTGCGGCGGCGGCTTCTACCGCGATTCCATCATCCTGGTCAGCGGCTCCATTGGGGCGGGCAAAACGCTGCTGGTGGCCAACTTCATCGACGGCATTCGGGAAAAGCAGGAGCGCTGCCTGCTGCTGGCTTTTGAGGAAAGCCGCGAGCAGCTGTTTCGCAACGCCACCGGCTGGGGCCAGGACTTCACTAAGCTCGAAGACGATGGCTACCTCAAGGTGGTGTGCCTCTACCCGGAGGTGGCGGCCCTGGAAGACCATTTGCTTCATATCCAAGAGATTGTGCGCGAATTCAAGCCCGACCGCATCGCCATCGACAGCCTCTCGGCGCTCTCGCGCACCTCTACCGACAAGGCGTTTCGCGAGTTTATTATTGCTCTCACGTCGTTTCTCAAGCACCAGGAAATTACGGGTATGTTCACCGTGACTACCACGCTGCTCTCGGGCGGCACCTCCGACACCGAGGGCAATATCTCGCCGCTCACCGATACCATTATCCTGCTGCGCTACGTCGAGATGTCGGGCGAGATGCACCGCAGCCTGTCGGTACTCAAAATGCGCGGCTCCAAGCACGATTCCTCCATCCGGGGCTTCACCATTGATGACAAAGGCATCAACATCGGCGAGCCATTCACCGGCGTCAGCGGGATTTTGACGGGTATTCCGGCCCGTAGCTAACCACCTGATTGACAATAAGTTAATTATCCTATAAGTTGGCGCTACCGCCGCCTATCCAGCATGAGCAAATATGCGCTGCAACTCTACATCAACGGCAAAAACCACGTCTCTACCCAGGCCGTTGATATTCTGACCACCATCTGCCAGGAAAAACTGAATGGGGAGTACTACCTGGAAGTAATTGATATTCAGCAGTATCCCGACCGGGCCGAGGAAGCCGGCATTATGGCCATCCCGACCCTGATTCGGCAGTGGCCGCTGCCGGTGACGCGCCTCATTGGGGCGCTCACCGTGCGCTCGCGGGTGCTGGCCGGCCTGGGTTTGCCCAGCCTGGAGCCGGCCGCTTAGCCTAGCGCCGGTTCAGGTCGAGGGCCTGGTAGGCGATGAGCAGGTCGGTGCGGGTGCCCGGCGGGCGGTAGTAGACCAGCAGGTCGTACTGGTTTTCGGTTTCCTGGTGGGTGCCTTCGAAGTACGTTTCATCGGGCGCGGCGCCGGCCCGCTTGGGAGCCACGGCGTAGCTGTAGTTGTAGTAGCCCTGCTTGAGCAGCGCCCGGCCCGTGTAGCGCTGTTGCAGTGAGTCATACGTCAGCCGAAACTCGTCCTTGAGCTGCCAGTCGCTGAGCGCCCCAAACACGTAGACCGGGCCGGGCGCGGGCTGCGCGGCCTTCAGGTTGAAGGTGACCTGGGCGTAATCGCCGTTGTAGGCGCCGTTGCCAAACTCGCGGTTTTCGAACACGCGCTGGCCGTTGGCATCCACGTACTGGTTGTAGGCCAGGCCGTTGCGGGTAGTTTCGGGCTGCAGCTCGACTTGCACGGGTGTGCTTTGGCGCAGCAGGCGCGCCACGCCCAGGCCATTGGCTTGCAGCGAGCGCATGTCGAAGTAGCGGTACTCGCTTAAACCGGCAAACGCGTTTTCGTAGTTGATGTACTGGTATTCGAGCACGCGCTCGGCGTCGCGCACGAAGGTGGGTGTGAGGTTGTAGTGCGCATTATCCCAGCGGAAGTTCTGGCGCAGCACCACCCGCACCTCGGCGGCCGGGTTCACCAAGGGCACGGCGCTGTAGTTGATGCTGAAATTGAGCTGCTGGTAGGCGTAGCGGGCGTCGATGCCGTCGGCCAGGATGCCCTGCTGCAAGTTTGCAATTATCTGATTATCATACACTAGCATGCGGCGCGACACCAGCGGCACGCCGGCCTGGTTTTGCACCACCAGCACGTAGTTGCCGCTGAGCTTCACGCGCGGCACTTGCAGGGCGTAGTGGTGGTAGGGCGTTTTGGTATTAACCGAGATGCGGTAATTAGTAAGCGTAAACTCGTTTATCTCGCTCAAAAACTGCATGTCCGTAATCTGCGAGGGCGTCCAGCCCAGGTCGCAGTGAATGAGCCGGGCCGTGAGGCGCGGGGCCTGGTCGCCGAGCACGTCAAACTCCAGCGTCACGGGCTGTTCCTGACTCAGGGGCACGATGGGGGGCAGCAGCACGTCGTTGGCCTGCGCCGTGGGCACGTAGCACTGCACGCTGCGCACGCTGGGGTCGTAGATGTAGTCCTGGTAGCGCAGGGTGCGGTCGGCGTAGTACTCGGCGGGCCGCTGCTGGCTCACGGGCGCGTTGGGGTTGGTAATGGGCGTGCCCAGCGGCACGCAGGCGGTGGCAAGCAGCAGAAGCGAATAGGGGAGAATGCGCATGGGGCGAAAGGTACGGTCGGGGTCAGCTGATACGCTTGGCTGGCTACTCGGGTAGCTGAATAGATTAATTGAATAGTGATGACTTTGTGCGTAATGCGTTAATTATCTATTAACAGCGTATTATCCTGGAAGGTAATTTGGGCTTGCTTTTAGGCTAAATATTCCGCGCCACTTTTCCATAGCTGATAAAATTGTTGTCCGGCTTTTTCAACCAGAAGGCCACCGGTTATGCTGGCGCTTTCGGCGTTGCCCATGCCGCATGAGGCGCTGCTAGTTCATTACTGCCAGGGCCTCATGTTGCAATTGATAACAAGCCGCTGCGCTTGGGATAAAAGAATTTTACATACTTAAACCCGCGCTTTCATGCTGAATACCATCAGATTTATTTGTCTTTTACTTGGGTGCTACACTTGGGTGGCTGTTGCCAATGGTCAAACCAACCCAAATAATCAAACAGCCCATAACGCGCAGATAAACAGAAGTATAACTACTTTATCGCCTGGTCCGCGCCAAATCACATCGTTCGATTCGGATTGGCGTTTTTTTGCGGGCGATGAGGCCGCCGCTAAAGCAGAAAAATACGACGATAGTCGCTGGCGGGTGCTCGCGCTGCCGCACGACTGGAGCATTGAGGGACCGGTAAGTGAGCCCCCCGTCGGCGATAAGAATACCGGCTATTTCACGCACGGCATTGGCTGGTACCGCAAAAGCTTTTCAATACCCGATACAACCAGAAAAACAGTCGTCGAATTCGACGGCATTTACATGAACAGCGACGTGTGGATTAACGGTAATTTCCTGGGGCACCGGCCCTACGGGTTTATCGATATCCGCTACGATATTACCGAATACCTAAAAAAAGACGGCTCGCCCAATGTGCTGGCCGTTCGGGTCGATGATTCGGCCGAGCCGGCCCTGCGCTGGTACGCCGGCTCCGGCATTTATCGCCACGTGCGCCTTATCAGCACCGGTTTTACCCAGTTTCGGCTCGATGGCGGCGTGTATGTTACCACCCCCGATATTTCTGTTCAAAAAGCGGTGGTAAAAGCCGCGTATATTATTGACGCTAGCTTTCTGACCGATACCCAGCGGGTAGCCTGGCTGAAAGATGCCTGGAAGGTGAAGCCGGAAACAAAAAATATTATTGTGCGCAGTACCGTGCTATCCCCGAAAGGGAAAATAATTGCCACGAAGGATACCGCAGTTGCGCTGCAAAGCCTGCACGCTGGTAAAAATGTGAGCCAGCTGATAACGGTGCCAACGCCGCAATTGTGGTCTGATAAAACCCCAGATTTATATCAGCTAAAAAGCACATTATTGCTTGGTGACCAAAAGCTTGACGAAACGACGACGACCTTTGGTATCCGTAATCTGAAGTTTGATAAGGACCGCGGCTTGTTAGTAAATAACCAGCCTGTTAAGCTCAAAGGCGTGTGTGTGCACCAGGATGCCGGCTCCTTTGGCAATGCCGTGCCGCTGGCGGTGTGGGCCTACCGGTTTGGTATTTTGAAAGAGATGGGCTGTAATGCCATTCGCACCAGCCACCACCCGTTTGCGCCGGAGTTTTACGACTTATGCGATAAAATGGGGTTTTATGTTTTTGATGAAGCCTTTGATGAATGGACCCGCGACTGGACGCTCAACTATACCGAGAATACCCGCGGCAAATCGAAGTTTGGCTATCACCTTTATTTCAACCAGTGGCACCAGGCTGATATTCGGGCCATGCTGCACCGCGACCGCAATCACCCCAGCGTAATCCTATACAGCATTGGTAATGAGATACCTGACCAGTTTGATGACGACGGCTGGCAGCGGGCGAAAGAACTCGTGGATATTTGCCACCAGGAAGATGCTACCCGGCCGGTTACGTCGGCCTGCGACCAGTCGTTTGTTTCATCGCGCAACGGCTTTATGGACGTGCTCGATATTGGCGGCTACAACTACATCGACCGCCTGTATAAAGACAGTACCTACGTGCCCGAGCGCCGGCGCTTTCCCAACCGTATTTTTCTGGGCACGGAAGTGACGCACGCCGTGCACAATTGGCTGGGCGTGCGCGATAATGCGTACGTAATTGGTGATTTTATCTGGACGGGAATCGACTACCTGGGCGAAACCGGCCCGCTGCCCAACCGGGGCAGCCGCTCGGGCTTGATAGACCTGGCCGGGGGCAAGAAACCCGGTTTTTACCTGCGGGCCGCCTACTGGCGCGAAGACCCGGTACTGCAGATTTTTGCGCTCACCGGCGAGCGCCCCGCAAACGCCTGGCGCCCGCTGCCCGCCAAGCTGGCCTGGAAAGCGGCCGCCGATTCGGTCGTGACTATACGGGCGGCTACCAATTGTGATGAGGTAGAATTATTTCTCAATAAGCATTCACTCGGGCGAAAACCGGTATCGCACAACACGTATTTTGAAAGCTGGAAAGTGGGGTATCAGCCGGGCGAGCTACTGGCCGTGGGCTATCTGAAAGGCCGGAAAGTTGTTACCTCCAAGCTCGTTACCACCGGCGAAGCAACCAAGCTGCAGCTTACCCCCGTGCCAGTGGCGATACAAAGCGATGCCTTGCTTTTTGAGGTTACCGTGCTGGACAAAGCAGGGTTGAAAGTGACCGACGCAAAAGTGCCCGTCACGATAACAGTAGCGGGTGCCGGCAAGCTTATTGGGCTTGATACCGGGGCGCTTGATTTTGCCGGCCCGTACAAAACCGATATGCGAAATGCGTACGAGGGACGTTTGCTGGTTACGGTTAAGCGCTTAACCCCGGATGGCAAAATCACGCTCACCGCAACAGCGCCTGGGTTTGCGGAGGCAACTGTGAAGACAAAGTAAACTGCGAGGAAGCTGTTTCGTCCGATATTCGGCTGCTGAAATGTTACTGACATCACAGCAAAAACCCAAAGCCCCACTAGCAGTCTGCAGACCGCTAGTGGGGCTTTGGGTTTAGCCAGCTTTTTATATCTCGGCAGATAATATGAGTGGGTGTAGGTAATTAAGCTTGTTAGTAGTGAAGATGCTATGTAACTTGTATCTAGCACTTTACCGTTCTGCTATGGCTGTCATTCTACCAACTGCTCACCGGGAAACGCTTGCCTGGTATTGCCAATGTATGGTAGAGGGGCACTACAGCCTCGCTTCTCGCAAAAGTTACTGTGGGGCCTTCCGACTCTTTCTAATCCACCACGCGCCTCGCCTGCCTTTGGAACTGTCCAGGCAGGAGGTTCTCAACTATTTGGCCGAGCGTATGGCCACTGGTATCTCCGAAGCCTACCAGAATCTGATTATCAATGCCATTAAGCTTTATTACGACCAAGTAGGGGGGCAGCTCTGGCGGCACTACGACATTCCGCGCCCCAAGCGCCCGCTGCGAAACCCCAAGGTGCTAAACCAGGCAGAAGTAAAAGCGCTACTGCAAGGCACCGATAACCTTAAGCACCGCGCTATTCTTATGCTGGCCTATGGCTTAGGCCTGCGCCTCAGCGAAGTGCTGGCCCTCACGCCCTACGACATAGATAGTAAACGTATGGTGCTCTACGTGCGTGGCGGTAAAGGCAAAAAAGACCGTGACCTGCCACTACCCAAAAGCCTAGTGCTCCTACTGAAGCAGCAGTTTCAGCAATTTCGCCCCCTCACATTTCTATTTGAGGGCCAAAGCCCCGGTAAGTCTTACAGTGCCCGCAACTTGCAGTTGGTCATCAAGCAAGCTGCAGCCCGAGGCGGTATTCGGCGACCCATAACCATGCATATGCTGCGTCACAGCTGCGCTACTCATCTGCTCGAAGCTGGTACCGACATCCGTATTATTCAAGACTTACTCGGCCACAGCAGTATCAAAACTACTACGATTTACACGCGTGTTGCCCAGCGTAGCCACCCGTCTTCTCCACTTGAAGCCCTAGACTTGTACTTGTGAATCTTCGTTTAGCGTACCTTTTTGGTGTGATAAACGAAGGTTATTTGCGTGTTAAAGATGGATTGACGAAACTAGTACCTTCGCTAACCTCAGTATTAGCGAAAGTTAGGTATTGTAACAAATAAAAATTATATTATATGCCAATTTATAATATTGAAAAGCTGAAAAAATTGAGTGACGACGATTTGTATTTATTAATCGGTCAAGAGGTATTGAAAGGTGATAAAGCTTTCACTATTCTTACATCTAACCAAATTATTGAAAAGACAAAAATTTGGTTTCATCTTAATATGGAGTTATTTCAAGAAAAAGTATGTAATAATGAAATTATTAAAAATATTTACGAAAAGCAAGAAACTGTTAATTCAACTACGGCTGTTGTTGATTTAATAGCAGGAACATTGACAGGAATTGCTCCAGCAACAGTTGCGTATTTGCTTTATAGACAAGGAATAAAATTAATTTGTAAATCACATTGGAAATGTTTGTGATATTATGGCTACTAATTCTAATGATAGTGCAATAGAATACTTATCTAAATACCAAGAAGCATATTCTTCGGTTACTGGAATTCGCTATAAAATACCTGGAAAGGAAATAACTTCTATATACGATAATTCATTAATAAATAAAGTATTTTTAGAACAAGTAAGAAATAAGCATCAACTGAATGAAGAACAATTTAAAGAGAAATACCTCATTCCATTTTTAATGGAGGATGATTTTATACGGCATTTAGCACAGCAACTTGTTTTATATAACGATTTATCTTCAAATTCTTCAACTGCACATATACCAGTTGGTACGTTACCAACACTTGATTTCAATGCTGCAGCAATTAAAACCAATAATGGAGACAGAATATTAGTATTAAATACGGGAATCGTCGTATTCATGTCAGAAGTTTTGAATTCATTTTTGGGCACACTTACTACTCCATTTCTTAAGCCATTATGGTCTCAAAAAGAGGCGGCATTTAGAATAATTCAATGGACAATAGCTGTATCTACCGGAACAGCAAAGTTTGGTATAAGCAAAACCCCCTTTTTTACAGACTTAAATTTGATGGCAGCTTCTGGAAGTGTTGGCGACAACGCCAGAATTTTCATTTTGGGTCATGAATATGGACATTTTTTTCTTAATCATCTAAATGACGCAAGAACAGAGATTAAGCAATTGATACCAACTAATGATAACTACCCAATTGAATATTATATAAAAAATTTTGTTCAAGAATTTGATGCTGATATGAAGGGATTCGAATTTTGTATTAGTTGGTGTAAAGCAACGCATAAAGGAAAATATCAAGTTTCGTTTTTTTCTATAATATTTGTGTTTCATCTTTTGCGATTAATTGAACTAACTACAATCAATTCCAATGACGAGCTAACGCACCCCCCCAGCCTTCTACGAAGAGAAAAATTTGAAGAAAAATATTATAAAGAATTTGATGAAGAAACTAAATATAAAATAAGTTACTTGGATAATTTCATGGGCTTTGTCTATGATTGTCTCGAAGAAATGAATATTAGATTATAAATCAGTATTCCTGCTGCTAACATTGGTAGTGTTAATAGTGTAGTGTTGATAGTAGGGCTGGAACTGGGCATTGAAGCAATCGGCAATAATAATTCTTTGTACTCCGCTCCGGAACTTGACGAATAAAGCCCAGTTTTGGCTCTTAATATTTAACTCTATTAAAAGTCAAGCAGCAGTTCCGGGCAAACAAAACACTATTTCCTCACCATCTGCAATACTTATTCATCATCTGGTAGGTACCAGCACACAAAAGCCCGTTAACAGTTGCTGGCTGCTAACGGGGCTTTTGTGTGCTGCCGCTTCCTACATCTCCGCCAGCATTTCCCAGCGGTCGTTGAGCTTAACCAGCTCTTTTTTAACCTGTTCAAACTTTACCGTGGCCTCTTTAAGCTTGGCGGTGTTCTGGTATATCTGCGGGTCAGCCAACTGCTTTTCGTACACAGCCAATTCCTTTTCCAGCTTGTCGATGTTGGTTTCGACCTCGGCTATTTCGCGCAGGGCTTTCTTCTGGTCGGGCGACGGCGTTTTGGCGGGGGCGGCTTCAACTTTAGCGACTACCGGCTTCGGGGCGGCTTTGGCGGCGGGCGTAGCGCTGCCATTGAGCTTCTCGGCTTTGGCGCGGTCGTCCTGCCAGCGCTCGTACTCGTGGTAGGTGCCGGGGTATTCCTTGAGCTGATAATCCTCAATAAACCAGATTTTGGTGGCCACGTTCTCCACGAAGTAGCGGTCGTGGCTGATGACGATAAACGTGCCCTCGTACTGCTCCAGGGCCTGAATCAGGATGTTGACCGACTGCATGTCCAGGTGGTTGGTCGGCTCGTCGAGCAGCAGGAAGTTGGCTTCCGAAATCAGGGTTTTGGCCAGGGCCACGCGGCTTTTTTCGCCCCCGCTCAGCACCTTGATTTTCTTGAATACCTCTTCGCCCGTGAACAGGAACGAACCCAGCACCGAGCGCAGCTCCATGTCGTTGCGCTTCGAGCCGGCTTCGCTCATCTCCTGCAAAATCTCGTTTTCCAGCGTCAGGCTTTCCAACTGGTGCTGGGCGTAGAACGACATGATCACGTTGTGGCCCAGCTGGTGCTTGCCGGCGGTGGGGGCCTCGGTGCCGGCCACTAGGCGCATGAGCGTCGACTTGCCCTTGCCGTTGGCCCCGATGAGCGCGATTTTGTCGCCCCGCTCGATGTGCACGTTCGTGTCGCGGAAGATGAGCTTCTCGCCGTACTGCTTGCCCACGTGCTCCATGCGCAGGATGTGGCGGCCGGGCTGCTGGGTGAAAGTAAACTTGAAGTTTACCTTCGCGGCATCGGGCGCCACGGCCTCAATACGCTCCAGTTTGTCGAGGGCCTTCACGCGGCTCTGGGCCTGCTTGGCCTTGCTGGCGCTGGCCTTGAAGCGCTCAATAAAGCGCTCGGCCTGCTTGATGGCGGCCTGCTGGTTGTCGTAGGCGCCCTGCTGAATCTCGGTGCGCAATACCTTCTCTTCCTGATAGAAGGAGTAGTTGCCGGCGTAGGGGTTGAGCTTGCCGCCGCTCACTTCCACGGTCGTGTTGGTGGTGCCGTCCAGAAACTCGCGGTCGTGGCTCACAATGATAACCGCGCCTTCGTAGCCGGCCAGGTAGTTTTCAATCCACTTGATAGAGGGCAGGTCCAGGTGGTTGGTGGGCTCGTCGAGCAGCAGGAGCGAGGGCTGCTGGAGCAGGATTTTGGCCAGCATCACGCGCATGCGCCAGCCGCCCGAAAAGGTCTTGAGCGGCTTCTGCAAGTCGTCGGTCGAGAAGCCCAGGCCTTCCAGTATTTCCTCGGCCTTGGACTGCATGGTGTCGCCGCCCAGCGCCTCGAAGCGCTCCTGCAAGGTGGCGAGCTTATCCACGAGGTCATCGGAGTAGTCGGTCTCGAACTTAAGCAGAATCTCGTCGATTTTCTTCTGCAATTCGAGCGCCTCGGCGAAGGCCTGCATGGCCACCGTCAGGATGGGCTCGTGCGAGTCGTAGCTCAGCAAATCCTGGTTCAGAAAGCCCAGGCTCACGTCCTTGCTCATGGAGATGGAGCCGCCGTCGGGGCGGTACTCGCCCACGAGCAGGCGCAGCAGCGTCGATTTGCCGGTGCCGTTGAGGCCTACCAGGCCAATTTTGTCCTTGGGTTTGATGTGCAGGCTGGCCCCGTCGTAGAGGGTGCGCGAGCCAAAGTG